>JAISRZ010000148.1 GCA_031273455.1 Deltaproteobacteria bacterium
AATATTTATAAATATAGAGAGAGAGAGAGAGAGAGAGAGAGAGAGAGAGAGAGAGAGAGAGAGAGAGAGAGAGAGAGAGAGAGAGAGAGCAATTATCGTGCCAACTATCCAGGCATAATAATTATTTTTTACCAATTTAAAATAGGCCATTAAGTTCATTTTAAACTCTTTTTAACATTGAGCGAGAATAATAGATGGGACGATTACCTTGGGTATTCCAAAAAGATAAAGGATTAAAATTTAGGGGCTGTAACCATATGACCCAAAATAAAATTAAGGTTTAAAGGCTTAACAAAGACTAAACTTTATTCAGTTAAACTGACTAAAGTCGTCTAAGGGCACACCCAAAAATAAACCCATTGAAGTCGCGAGGTTTAGGTTTAGGTTTAGGTTTTTGACCACGGGCTATAGAGGATCGTTTAAGACAAGAACGAAAGCGACCTTATCAATGACCAAAAGAGGTAACCTGCGGTCTCTCTAGGCCAAAGAATATATCATAAGATTTAGGCTTATAGCTCGTGAAATTAGCTCATTTAGACGCTAATATGTCGACAAGCCGAGAGAACTCTCCTCCCCTCGCAATTGGCAAGAAAAACCCACAGGGGGAATACGAGATAGGTGACCAAGGCAAGGACTTGAGGCCAGTCCTTTTTAGCTCTTGAAATCAAATAAGACCTAAAGGATCCACGAGGTTAACCTTTAACCCAGACCCGACATTAGCCCGTTGATACTGACGGTATTAGGCTAGATCTATGGATCAAAAATAATAATATCAAGTTCAAAACCATATTATTAGATACGATAGAATATATAATATTCTGTTCTTCTATTACATAACCATATACTTAGATATAAAAAAACCATATTTACTTTAGATAAAAAACCTTTATCAAGACAAGCATTTTACATAATATAAATATTTACTTTTTTATAATACAGGACTTTTCTTGAATTGTCAAAAAGTATTTAGGCAACGGAAAGCGTCCTGGCCTCCCATCTGGGGTAACTGGGGTAACTAAATGGTCTGGCAAGTTCATAAGTTGGTTTAGACATAGTGGTGTGGAAAAGAAAAATATAGGCAAACGAGTTGGGATTGTTCATGGTTAGAGTAGAAAAAACTGTAGAAAACGGAGGAGCTTTAAGCTAACTGTAAACGGTTTAATCATTTATTATCACTCTGATACGATGAGTTAATTATTTAATTTTAAAAATTTAGTTTTTAATTTGTGAATTTTTTTTAGAAACTTTTTAATAGTAAACCTATTAATACCTAATAAGTTTATTAAAATATATTTAGCAATAGCTCTTATTGTAAAACTATTGTTAAAATATTTATTCATCAGGTCAGAATAAATTAAATAAGCATATTTATTTACTGTAAATATATTAGTTAAATATTTAATATGGTTATCGTTTTCGATTGATTGAGGTAACTTGATTGGGTTACAAACATCACCTGAACCATCAAAACCTGTATTTAAAGTCTTACTTTTATTACTATACAGTACTAAACCATTATTAATATACACACATAAATCCCAAAATATTCTCCATGTTCGGTTTTCACCTTTAATATTAAAAATTAAATCAGAATAAATATCTAGTTTTCCATCTAAATTAAATTTATATATGTCATCTTTAGTAAACTTATTTAGAAAAATTTCTCCTTCTCTATGGAAATATTTCCATGATCTCTGCCATGTAGCCCAACCAGTACTTGTTACATGGTTTAGAAAAAAAGTTTCTGGAAGGAAAGAATTTGTAGTAAATGGAAAATAGCCAGAAATTTGCATTACTTGATTATCATGCTCATAATAATCAAGCGCCGAATTCATAAATTCTAAAAATGTTTGTGTTGTAACCAAATCATCTTCTAAAACAATAACTTTACCATATTTTTCAATAGTTTCTGTAACCCCTAAAACAATAGAATCAGCTAAACCTAAATTTTTATCTTGTTTATAAATGGTAACAGATAAAAAACCGTCAATTCTATCAATATAGTCTCTAACACACTGGACTGATTCAATAGAATCATCGTCTTTAGGTCCATCAGAATATATAATTAAATCTGTAGAATCTGCATAAATATTATCTTTTAGCGATTCAATTGTTTTAGTTAACTGAAATAGCCTATTATAAGCAAAAACTACTACTGGGGCATATTTTTTAATAAATGTCATAAATTATTAATCAAACTAACTTATAATAAACTATTTAATATTATTTAACTTTGAAACTAAATACTTGATTTTAGTTGAATTAGGGCGTAAAAAAGAAGCGAAAATTAATTCTTTATTTAAATTATCCATAGATAACTTATCATATTTATCGATTATCATGTTATTCTTATCATTAGTAAATTCATTAGTTTCTATATAATTATTTATTTGTTGAATAAAATACATTAAATCATAATTAATATGAAGTCTAAACCTATCGTTGCATATATCAACTGCTTTATTTAATAAACAGATTTTTTGATGAATTTCTAAATTTGATTCAATCAAATCATTATAAATATCTTTAACTAAATTGCAATATGGAGTATGGAATTTATTATCATGATCCAAATTATCATTAAATAACCTATTATAAACCTCATCAATCCAAAAATTTTGCCCAATAATAATATTAAAATACTTTAACATAAAATTTTTTATTTTAAATGGTAAAGTTGTTTTAATACGTTGGTATCTATCTTTTAAACGATAAAATAAAGGCTCAGTAACTTGCTTTAACTTGCCATCTAAAGCCATTAAAGCCAAAAATTGAAAGTCAAAAGCGGCATTGTTAGAGGGAAGTGATTTTTTATAATTTTTTAACGCATTATCAAATCTACTAATACCATGTAAAGGAGTGCAAAACTTCAGTTCAGATAATAAAGTTGGATATCTTTTAATAACATCATCATCATCAAATGTTTTTTTATCATAAAAAATATCTATTTTATTATCGTCTTCGTCAATAAATTGACAATAACTATATGCAATGACACATTTTGAATCCATTTCAAGAGCTGAAATACACTTTTCAGCATACTCCGGCGCCCAATAAGAGTCAAAATGTAGTTCTGAGTAATATTTTGATGTACACAGTTCTAAACTTCTATTTAAACTATATTTTAACCCATAGTTTTTGTCATTAACATAATATTCAAATCTTTTATCATTTTTTACTGTGTTAAAAACTATTTCCTTGGTTGAATCCTGAGAACAATTATCAATAATAACCACTTTAAAATCAGAAAAAGTTTGATTTAAAAGCGACTTTAAACAACGTTCTAAATATGAGCCATTGTTTTTTCCACCATAGTAGACAGGCATGGCTATAGTTAATAAATTATTACTCATTCATTTCCTTTATGCAAAAAAATATATTAAACTCATAAAGTTTCTTCATCAAAGAAAAAGAAAGCCAAGGTTGTAAACTAATGACCTAAAATAATCAGCTGGCCAAAAGCCCCATTTAAAATCACCTAGCGACAAAATCTAAAAAATAGAATATAACACGTAATCTAACTGACCCAAAGCGGTTGATCATCTTCGAACATATTAGATCAAAAATTATTAAAGCATAAATACTACAGCATTAATTAGTCTTGAATCTGGCGATAAATTTAAATAAATTTCGGACCTTAATAAATATTTAACTTACCGTCTTAAGTCTATTATTTTTTGGTCTACGCCCCGCTTTTTGTGGAGTTCGACCAGGGACGCCAGATTTAAAAGTTCTAAAGTCAAGAGCTTGTTGAGCATCAAAAGGCACTTGCTTCCAACCTTCTGGAGGAATCTTGACCTTCTGTCGCCTTAGATAATCAGCGTATTGTTCTGCGGTATATTCAAAGGTGGAACCAGCTTTAACCAAGGCGCTCTTGCCATTGCGCCCGGTCACCATGACTGTGCCTTCATTAACCACGACTTTAGAGCTTCCTTCAAACGGTTTTACCTGAATAGAAAAATTGGTGCCCCGAACCGCCGCGATAATCAATGGGGTAATCACTCTTAAAGGCTGACCTTTGGTCACAGAAATGTTTGTTTCACCTTCAACAAGCTCGAATTCTGGTATCAAAGGAGATTTATTTAATGCTGTAGGGTTAGGCCTAGATATTGACGAAAGCCAAGGAACGCTGGTTTCAGGCACATAACCATTGTACTTTACAACGCTATTATTTGTAAAAAGAACTTCGATATCGCCATTTCGTGAAGTCAGCGTGACTTCTTTTCCTCTGACCAATCTAATCGCTTGCCCAACCAATAGATCTTGGCCAACTTTGGCCTTAGACCAGCGTCCATTCTTTAAAATTTCCGCTTTACCAGATATTTTAATAATTTTAGGAGCTTCATCTTGGGCGACAGCTACCTGAGCAAGCAGAAGAAGACCAATAATCATTCCTAAAAACATAATAATAATATTGGTTTTCAAGAGTATCTCCTGCTTTTTGAGCATATAAAGTCAGTTGATTGTCGAAGGATAAAACCGTGTGAGATTTAAACAATCTGAGTGAGTGGTTTCAAAATATCATAAGCTGACTATTCATTTTTGGCTGGGGAACAGGGATTCGAACCCCGATAGGCAGATCCAGAGACTGCAGTCCTACCCTTAGACGATTCCCCAGCTTGTAAACAAAGCTTAGCGCACGTACGCTTTAAGTATTTTAACTTACTAGCCGTTAAAAGGTCAAGAGAAAAAAATCCGGCGATATTTTACTGGTTATTTTTTATAATTTTATCTTTACTTTTTAACTGTTTAATTAAATAACTTTTATAATAATATTTAATTACTTATATTTTAGGCTACTTTGAACACTAGTGTCAGACAATATTTTCTTGGACAACCGCCAATCTTTTTGGGTTCCAACGCGACCATTAAGATAATTTAAGCATTAAAAACGTCTAAAACTATCTTTTAATAAATAACAGTCATCTTTTATTATTATAATATTAAAAACTGACATATTATTTTTAATAAATAGACTATACTATATTATATTATAACATACTAAACATCAAAAAATACGCTTAATTTGCGATATCGTGTCTCTGACCGGTATTCCCTAACAAAAAAATATTTTTCTGGCCTCACGTAAAGACTGAGACATAAAAGGTCAAATAAAAATTTTTTTGGCCATTTCAATTTTCAACAATAGAGCTAAAAAAGCTGTAAAATTCAACTTTAAATTATATAAATATTCTTTTAACTTTTTCGAGTTAATTTATGGTCAAATAAATTTTTGATTTGGGGCTTGTTTTTTTTCAGATATGTGTTATAATTTCTTTAGGTCACTGCGTGATTGATTATCGCTTCTTGACCTTTTGATTGTAGCTCGTGGCCGGTTCTGGTTTGGAGAGCAGTAAACGCCCTATATCGGTAATGTACCGTAATATTTATTAAAACACACTTAGGGTCACCTCCTTCAAACGCTTTTTACTGAACATCTAGCCTCAGCTATTCTTAGGATATTGAACCTATTTTGGAGGCGTTTTTTAACACACATATAAAAGGAATCTACCAAAAGTAGTTATAACTACCTGATTTTGGTATATTTCAATATTGTCTGACGTTGTTGGTCTGTATCCAGACTCCGTGAAAGCGGTAATTGTCAGAAATTTTTTAAGAGGCACTTTGACCACTAATTTTTAATTAGGTAAAGTGTCATTTTTTTTATTGCTTCATATAACTCATAGTCTAATGTTTTTAATTGACTGTAGTTATTTGGGAATAGAAATGAAAAAATTACCACACATAAATAACGTGAAAGAACGGATAGCTGATTTCGCCGACCTGGTTGGCGGCATGCCTTCTGACGTTTTTGACAACTCTAGCTCTTACGATGGCAACCCCCTTGAAGAAGTCATGGCGTTTATTGATGACGCCGAAATCCACACCGTTGACGATATTGAACTGCACAGCGGCAAGAAGTTCGAGGACTTTAAAAACGGTGACAGCGAACATGATATCAAGTTCGAGCAAGACACCGATCCCCGCACCGCTGACCCAGTTAAAATGTATCTTAAGGAAATGGGCCTTGTCAACCTACTAAGCCGGGAAGACGAAGTCGTCATCGCCAAGCAAATCGAGAACGGCGAAAAAGAGGTCATTAGGTCGCTTATCCGGACCAGCGTTGGTCTTGACGGCATCATCTCTATCCGGAAAAAACTGGAGTCTGACGAGTTAAGGCTTAAAGAAGTGGTTAAAGACGCTGAAGAGGATGAGGATCAGCCCGAGTCCACCAAGCGTCGCGATCAAGTCATCAACCTTATTAAAGAGATAGAGCGGCGTTTTCAAAGCCAGGCCAGATACCAAAGAAGGGTCGACTCGGAAAAAGACACCGCCACTGAAGAACGGAAACAAGGTCTATCCTCGCGGCTGGAGCGTTACAAAGAGGAAATCGAGGAGTTATTCCACAAGCTTAGGCTTCACAAGCGCCAGTATGACGCCATGGTCAGCCGCTTAAGGGACTGGGATCAGCAGTTGTCTAAGGTTACCCGCGAGCTGAGCCATAATTGTGAGATGTTCCACGTCAAAAGCCCAGAGGATGTGGTCGCCATATACGAAAAGTTCGCCGATAACCCTAAGGGCCTGGTTCGGAAGTGTCGGACCCTTAAGATTGATCCTGAGACAGTGGAAGAAAAGGTCAAGGAGACCGCCGCTTACGCTAAGAGCTTAAAAGAGCTGGAACACTCTTGTAAGATGAGCGCGGAAGATCTTCACTCCATACTCGTCAATATTGACAACAACGAACAGTTGGCTAATGAGGCTAAAAAACACCTTATTGAAGCTAACTTAAGGCTAGTGGTTTCCATCGCTAAGAAATACACTAACCGGGGCCTTCAGTTTCTGGATCTGATCCAAGAGGGCAACATCGGCCTTATGAGGGCGGTGGATAAGTTCGAGTACCAGCGAGGCTATAAGTTCTCCACTTACGCCACCTGGTGGATTCGTCAGGCCATCACCAGGGCCATCGCTGACCAGGCCAGGACTATCCGAATTCCTGTCCATATGATTGAGACCATTAACAAACTCATCCGGACCTCTCGCTACCTTCTTCAGGAACTAGGCCGGGAGCCAACGCCTGAGGAAATCGCCGAGAAGATGGAACTCCCCTTGGATAAAGTCCGTCGGGTCCTTAAAATCGCCAAAGAGCCCATCTCATTGGAGACTCCCATTGGCGATGACGAAGACACCAACCTGGGCGACTTCATCACGGACACTGACGGAGTTGGGCCAGACGCGGCGGTCATGAAGAACAGCTTAAAGGAACAGGTCAGAAAGGTCCTAGCCTCCCTGACTCCCCGGGAAGCTGAGGTTCTTCGTCTGCGCTTTGGCATTGGGAAGATAAGCGATGGGACTTTAGAGGAAGTGGGTCGTATTTTTGGGGTCACCCGAGAGAGGATCCGCCAGATCGAGGCCAAGGCTATCAGTAAGCTCCGCCATCCTAACCGGAGTAAAGAGCTACGTCCCTACCAGGAATAATGATCTCCAACCGACCACTCTAACCACGGAAAGACCACGGTAGTTTGCTAGTCAAATCACCGTGGTCTTTTTACAAAAGCCACTCCCAACCAAGCGACAATTTTATAACTAACAAATAATTAATAATTAATATCATACAAAATATATTAACAAACAATAAAGTTAGCGAACTATTATGGCCCATAAATTAGTATACATTTACACAAGCGCGTCTATGCCATTATTCTTTCAAAAAGGACAGAACTTATTTTTAAAAGACAAAGGTTTTGAAATTCATTTAATAGCGTCAGATGATATATATTTAAATCAAGTTAAAGAACGAGATAAACTTTTTACTTACCCTTTAAATATTGAACGTCGCCCTTCTATATTTAAAGACATTTATTCACTGTTAAAAATAATTCTTCTTTTGCGGCGGATCAAGCCGGATATCGTTCACGCTGGCGCGCCCAAATCCTCCTTTTTAGGATTATTGGCCGCCTGGTTATGTCGAGTGAAAGGACGTTTTTTCGCTTGCCACGGAACTATCGCTGGTCGGCATCAAGGATTATCAAGAGTTTTTTATCGATTTATCGAAAAATGCGCCGCTTTTTGGGCTAAGAGAGTTTGGTGCGTTTCCCCTTCGCTTTTAGAGTTCATGAATTCCGAAGGCATTGTTCCTAAAGACAAAGGGTTTAGTATTGGACAAGGCTCAGCTAATGGCTTTAAGCGTGAATGGCTAGAGGAAGAAGACGCTGAAATTCCTGAAGCAGTAAAAACATTACGAAAAGAAAAAGATAACTCTTATTTTCCTATTATACTATTTATTGGCCGAATATGTTCTGATAAAGGTATTGAGATTATCACTGAAGCGTGGGTAAAGCTTAGGGAATTATATCCTAAACTTCGTTTTTTAATTATAGGGTCTCATGATTTGACCAACCCTGTTGATAATAATGTTCTTAATTTACTTCAAAATGATGACAGGGTAATTTTATCTGGATACTTAAGCCCTGGCGCATTGGGTTATTGCTATGAGACAGCCGATATATTGGTCGCGCCATCGCTAGGTTGTGAAGGTTTTTTAAACGTGGTTGGCGAAGCGAGCCTTTTTTCCTTGCCAGTTATCGCGTCAAATGTTGTCGGCCCCAGAGACGCGGTTGTGGATGGAGTGACTGGGACGTTAGTTCCTCCTTCAGACCCAAAATTATTATGTGACGCGATAATTAAGTATTTAGATAACCCTGAATTGGCTAAAAAACACGGGCAAGCTGGAAGAGAGCGTTATGAAAATTATTTCAAACCTGAAATAATTTGGGAGACTTTATATTCTGAATACAGTAAATTATTGTAAAATAATTTTATAATTACTTTCAATCTAATATATATTAAGAAAAAATAATTATTAAAATGTAAAATTTTTCATCTATTTAGGAGACTTAGTTCCTCTATGGGTAATTTCTTCCGAACCAAACTTGGCCTGGTTTTCCTGACTGTAATCGCCGGCGTTATAGGCGCTCTATTTGTCTACGCCGACCCAGCGGTGCTTTCAGGACCGGCTTGGTCTATATTTGACATCTATCAGTCCCACGCCGATCCGCCTGTGCCCCCGCAAAAGATGGCTATTGTTCTGGTTGGGGAAAAAAGCGTTCAAGAAATTGGCGCGTGGCCCTTTCCCAGAAGCCTCCACGCCCGGCTTATCGGTAAATTGAATCTCGCCCGCTTAATTGTCTTAGATATAATCTTCCCGGAGAACTCCACGCCAGAAGATGACGCTTGGCTCTCGGCTCTGGCTAAAGAGTCAGGCAAAGTTATCGCCGGGATCCAGCTAGCCATGGACGCTCAAGGTAAGCCAGAGGACGTTGTTCCACCTTATAAGGAGTTGGCCAACGCTGTTCTGGACATGGGAATAGTCAATGTTCACGCTGAATCAGATGGTATTTACCGTGATTACCCTCTAGTTTGGAATTTAAAGGACCAAACTTATCCTTCTATTCCTTTATCTGTTTATGTGGAGATAAATAAAAAAGTTCCCGCCTTAAGTCCCTTAAAAAACGGTTACCTGGTCGGCCTTGAGAGTGGCCCTGTCCAAATCGATAAAGATTTTTCCTTCAAAATCCATCATCCTGAGCCAGGCTTTCCCATTTATGAATACGTGGACGTTTTAAGGGAAGACGTTAAACCTGAAGTTTTCCGGGACACCATAGTTTTCGTTGGGGTGAACGCCTCAGGAGCCTCGGATTACTTTTCCATCGGGCGAGGGCGTTTAATCCCCGGGTCGTCTTTCATCGCCAACGCCACTCAAACTCTCTTTTCGGGTTGGATTCCTTATCCGGCCCCGACCTGGGTCGCCTTATTATCCGCCGCTATACTCTGCGCTTTGGGCTGGTTATCCAGCTTTATTCAACGCTGGGGCTTCGCGGTCATAATCATTATCCTAGTTGGTTGGGTGGGGTTAACTTACCTGCTTTTTATCAAATCCATGATCTGGCTCTCTCCCCTGCCCCCTATTCTGCCAGCTTTGGTGGCCACTGGGGTATCAGCTCTCTTTAGGTTAAAAATACTCTCCGTTGACTGGGAGATCCAACGGATATCCATTGATTCTCTTTTATTTCTAGGTCGTCAAGATTTTGACCCATCTAAGACCACTTTCGCTGATTTTCTCTGGAACAACTGGTCAGAAATAGAAAAATGGAGCAATATTACCTTAGTCTTTCCTCTGGCCTCTTTAGAAGAGATTAATAACGCCGGCTTCATGGAAGGGAAGCAACTAAGCTCGTCTCGAACCAAGGCCAACTTAGGCGCCTCAATCATTACCTCCAAAACTGGGATCCGGCACCTTCTTTTAGAGCTGCCAGAACTAGAGTCGGGGGAAAAACACTATTCCTTACTGGCTTGGCACGGGCGTTTAAGCGTTGAGGTGGTCAAAAGCGTGGCCGCTTTAATCCTTTCAGCGGCCATGCATTTTAAAGCTTTAGAGGAAAATCAAGCTAGAAAGGAACTCTTTTACGGTCTAATTGACGTTATTATCGGGGCGGTGGACGCTAAAGACCCGACCACCGCTGGCCATTCCCGACGCGTAGCTGATCTATCCAAAGAACTGGCCGAAGCGGTGGGAGTGTCAGACAAAGAGTTGGATGACATCCATTTGGGTGGACTTCTCCATGACGTGGGGAAAATCGGCATACCGGATTACATCCTCAATAAACCAGGTAAACTTGACGCCAGTGAAATGGCCATCATGCGTAGCCACCCAGGGATTGGCGAAGAGCTAATGAGCCGGATCAAACTCCCTGAGGCCATCATGAAGGCCATTGTAGAACATCATGAGCGGTTGGACGGTCGCGGTTACCCTAAAGGCCTCAAAGACCATCAGCTGAGTCTACCTGGACGGATTCTAAAAATCGCCGATGTTTATGACGCTCTATCCTCCAAACGCCAGTACAAAGAGCAGATGAGTAACGAGAACGTCCGAGAAATCCTTATAGCGGGCATTGGCACGGACTTTGACGAATCGCTCATGAAGACATTTATGCAAATTAAAGGTCTAGATAAGGACGAGCCGGAAGATCCAACGTTAGGGCCCACGGCAACGCCATTACCCATTATTGACTAATGGCCGCCCCAATAGACCGGCCAAGCTCCTTGGCCGCGGCTATGGCCGAGGGATTGTCCGCGAAACTCCTAAACTTATCAGGGGTGACTTTAGCCCCGGGACCGTATTCCCTTAAAAACCCACTCCCCGGGCAGTCCTCGCCATAGCCGCAACTCATGCAGGGGGCGTTACCCTTAATGACTAAAGTCCCTTTATAGTCAGCCAGAAGATAACGATCAAAGTAGTGAGTGAAATAACCGGCCAGCTCGTCAAGGCCGTTTAACCCGCCGATAACCGCCGCCCCTACCATCCCTTTGGTTAGGATAGTCTGGTGCCGTAAAGGCCAGTTACGCTCAATAAAGACCTTGGTCATGGCGTTTAAGGAGCCAAAACTGGGATAGCCGCTTAAGACCAAGGCTTTGGCCTTAGTTATCTTCTCCAATAGCGGGTTTAAACCATCGTCTAAAACGCACCGGTTAGTTTTAGCGCATTTTTTGCAACCCAAACAGGTCCGAAAATTGTAGTCATAAAGCCGGATAAACTCCGACTCAACTTCAGTGGCCTTAAGGACCTCTTTTAAGCCTGACTCAATGTTGCCGTTTTTAATCGGCGTGCCGGAAAACCCCAGGACCATAGCCATAAAAAAAACTCGCTTTCCGATCCCAAAACCCTGGCGGGATCGCGATAAATCAAAGAACATAAGTCTAATACTGACTTAACTGAGGACTTATTTTGTATCATCAGCTACTTTAGGGATGAGATCAATTCTTTTTTTCGCGAAAGGACGCGGCGGGCTAACAGGAAAAATCAAATAATGGTTGATAAATAACATATAAATTAGATAACATATTTACCTTTGGAAAACCTTAACTTGAAGAAACAAATATGTTTTTAAACGAATATTTAATTTTTTCCTATTATTTTTACGCCCCGACATTACCCCGACCAGACCGCCTTCTGATCGATCTTTACGCCAAAAATCAAAAAATTGACCATTAAAGTAACCTAAGTTACTTGTCCATTGGCGCGGTTTGGTATACTGTAAAAAAAAGATAAAAACTGGGGTTTAATATTTTATTGACCTTCTTTGGCCAGGCGGTCTTAAAAGGAATGGTTAGCGAGGATACGCAATGAAAAGGACTGTTATCGCGTGCAGTATTTTTGAGGATGAGCTTAATAGCGTTCTTCAGGATCCCGCCTATGACGTGGACGTCAAGTGGCTTCACGCCGGGCTCCACTGCGATCTAGAGCTCTTGGAAAAGAGCTTGGTGAAGATTTTAGATGAGGTCAAAGACACCGCCGAAGGGCCGCGTCTTCTTATCGGCGATGGTTGTCTACCCCAAATGAAGGACCTAGCCAAGTCCTATCAGATTCCGGTTCTCAGCTACAAGAACTGTGTGGAGTCCTTGATTGGCGTGGATAAACTTCGGGAGCTGGAGCGAGATAAGACCATGGTCATAACCCCGGCCTGGATCCGTAAAGTCTTCATAGCTCCTGACGGCGTCCGGCAAATCTTAGGCTGGGACAATACGGATCTAAAAATCAACTTCGGTCGTTATGACCGATTTCTGGTTCTAGATTTTGGCCTTAGCCCTTTGACCGATGAGGAGACCATGGAATTTTTCGACGCCGTGGAAGTCCCCATTGAGACCATGGAGATGGACCTAGACCGCTTCAAAAATGTCATAAGCGAGTTTTTAGCTTAGACGTTGGTCGCCTACTCTTCCTCGGCCAGATACTTAAGATACTCGCCATAGCTGTTTTTACTAAGCTCTTTGGCCAGTTCCAAAAGGCTCTGGCGGTCGATCCAGCCTTGACGGTAGGCCACCTCTTCTGGGCAAGCGATCTTCAGGCCCTGTCTTTTTTCCACGGTTTGGACGAACTGGCCAGCCTCAAGAAGGGTCTCGTGGGTCCCGGTGTCCAGCCAGGCCATACCCCGGCCCATGAGCTTAACTTTAAGTTGGCCGCTCGTAAGGTAGAGCCGGTTAAGATCGGTTATTTCCAGTTCCCCGCGTTTAGAGGGTTTTAGGGTCTTGGCTTTTTCGGAAGCCGTCGCGTCGTAAAAGTAAAGACCAGTCACCGCGTAGTTGGAGCGCGGTTTAGCGGGCTTTTCCTCAATGCTAATAGCCTCGCGGTTCCGGTTAAACTCCACCACCCCGAACCGGTAAGGATCCACCACGTGATAAGCCATAATGGTGGCTCCGGTGGTTTGCTCTGTGGCGGCCTTTAGAATGGACTGTAATTCGTTACCAAAGAAGATATTGTCCCCTAAAATAAGAACCGCTGGCTCCTTCCGCAGAAAATCCTCGGCGATAATTAAAGCTTGGGCCAAGCCCTCGGGGCGCGGTTGCACCCCATAAGAAAGCTTCAGCCCCCATTTGGCCCCATCGCCTAAAAGACGCTGAAAATGCGGGGTATCCGTGGGGGTGGAGATGATCAGTATTTCCCGAACCCCGGCCAACATCAGAGTGGTTAAAGGGTAATAAATCATGGGCTTATCATAAACGGGCAGAAGCTGTTTGGAGACAACTAAAGTCGCGGGATGAAGCCGCGTTCCCGCTCCGCCAGCTAAGATTATGCCTCGCCTCATGATATCGCCTCCTTTACTTATCTTTCTGGCCATAGTGAAGATCCAGCCACTGACGATAAGCCCCACTTTTAACCTTTTCCACCCAAATAGTATTACTTAAATACCAATCCACGGTCATTTTTAACCCTTCGGTAAAAGACCACTGGGGACTAAAACCCAAACTCATTTGTATTTTGCGATCATCGATAGCGTAACGGCGGTCATGGCCAGGCCGGTCTTTAACGTGCTTAATCTGGACCGTACGCGACTGACCATCTAAGCGGGGCGTAAGCTCATCTAAGATCGCGCAAACCGCTAAGACCACCTCCATATTCGTTCTTTCCTCATGACCGCCAACGTTATAAGTCTCCCCAGGCGTTCCCTTAAATAAAACCTCACGAATAGCCCTTACGTGGTCCATCACAAAGATCCAATCCCGGGCTTGGAGCCCATCGCCGTAAACCGGTAGCTCCGCGCCCGAGGCGCCGTTTAAAATCATAAGAGGGATGAGCTTTTCTGGAAACTGCCGAGGGCCGTAATTATTGGAGCAGTTGGTGGTTAAAACCGGGAGATCGTAGGTTTTAAAGTAAGCTCTAACCAGATGATCGGAGGCGGCTTTGGAGGCGGAGTACGGGCTGTTGGGGCTATAAGGCGTCTCTTCGGTGAAGGGGGGATCGTTGGGGGCCAATGAGCCGTAAACCTCATCAGTGGAAACGTGCAAAAAGCGAAACTTCTCCTTACCCTTCCCACTTAAAGACCCAAAATAGGCCCGGGTGGCCTCTAGAAGGTTAAACGTCCCCATAACGTTGGTCCGCATAAAGTCGGCGGGCGAGTAAATGGAGCGATCCACGTGGGACTCGGCGGCCAGGTTTAATATCGCCCAAGGCTGATGTTTATTAAGTAGGTCCTTTACTAACTCCGCGTCGCCAATATCCCCTTGGATAAGCTCGTAAACGTCTGGATCTTGCCCGGCTAAATTTTCTGGGTTGCCCGCGTAGGTTAGCTTATCGAGGTTAACGATCTTCTCGCCGATCTCACGAACCCATTCTAAGATAAAATTGCAACCAATAAAACCAGCCCCGCCGGTGATGATGACTGTCACTTAGATCTCCTAAAGCCGTAAGAATTTTTAGCTTTTTCGACCTGGTTTATCCAGGAGACTGGCCGGTTTAAGCCCCTTATCGCCAAAGCGGTCGTTGATCTTATCCAAAGCGTCCATTAAGCGGGAGTCGGCTACGGTGGGTTTGGGGACTTGGTTAAAAAAGAGATCTTCCATTGGGCTCTCCTGGCCGTTAGGATCTTGAAAGTTCGAGACGCTTAGGCCTAATAGGCGAAACGGCCCTTTTTTGTCCCAAGGGAAAAGTTCCCGCGCGAGCTTATAGATCTCCCGGTGATCGTTAAGACCTAAAGAGACGGACCTCGACCGGGTTATGGTCTTAAAGGCTTTGTCCCGAACTTTAAGGGTTAAGGTCTTGCCCTTAACCTCGTTGGCCCGCATCCTTTTAGCCACCCGCACCGCTAAAGACAATAGCTCCGTTAAGATCCGATCTTCCCCGTCTATATCGACCTCATAGGTTTCCTCATGGCCAATGGACTTTATCTCGCGCTCAGGCTCAACCTCGCGCTCGTCCACGCAGTTGGCTAGACGCCACAGTTTACGCCCAGACTCACCCAGTTTATTAGCGAGATCTTTAAAAGGAACTTTCGCCAAGTCGCCGATAGTTTTTAAACCTAAGCCCTCTAAAGTTTTTAAGGTGACCTTGCCCACTCCCCACAGGCGACTTAGAGGCAAAGGCCACAGAAAATCCTTTTCCTCGCCAGCTTTAACCACGGTTAAACCATCGGGTTTCTGATAACCCGAGGCGATTTTGGCGATATGCTTTTGGGTGGCCACCCCCGCGGAAACGGTTAGCTTCGTTTCCGCTAAGACCTCGTCTTTAACGCGCCGGGCGATCTTAGGGGCCTCGCCAAAAAGCTTTAACGAGCCGGTCACGTCCAAAAAGGCCTCATCCAAGGACAATGGCTCCACCAGAGGCGTATACCGATGGAAGACTTCCATGATCTTCGCGGACAGTTCTTGGTAGCGGGCGATGCGCGGATGGATATAAACCCCGTTAGGGCAAAGACGTTTGGCTTGGCTTATGGGCAACCCCGAGTGGACCCCATAGGCCCGGGCCGCGTAGGAAGCGGTGGAAACCACTCCCCTGGCCCCAAGTCCGCCGACAATGACCGGCGCGCCCTTTAGGGCGGGGTTATCCAGAATCTCCACGGAAGCGTAAAAGGCGTCCATATCGAAATGGATTATCCATTTCGGGGGCAGGGTCACAAAAATCTCTTAAGGCAAAAAGGACAGACTGTCGGCGCTGACTTTAAAGATCTGGGTGGGGGCGCCTTTGTTAAAGACATAGCTGGTGGTTAAACCCTGGTGCGGGCGGTCAGGCTCTAAAAGATACTCTTTAACGTTCCCTAAAGAGGCCGCCTTAATGGCCATGGTGGTGGCGTCGTAAGCTAAAACCGCCGGCCAGGTCGGCGAGCTTTTGGCGTAGTACTCGTAACGCCGGGCGAAGGTGTTATAAGCCGCGCTTTTGGGGGCCGGAACCACCGGTAAGCAGAGCGATAAACTTAACTTCAAAGCGTTATACTCCGCCCCCAGTTCCCGTAAGCCTAAGGCGCTGCCGGCTAAAAAGCGGGCCTTGCTAAACTTGGACTCAGCCAAAATAGGCCCGGCCTCTAAAGCTAAGCTTAAGGGCAAAGCCAAAAGAACGATGTCCTGGGAGCCGCCTTTCAAGTCTTTCAGCTCAGCCAACCCGCCGAGGGTGTCGATCTCTAAACGATGCACCTTGACCTTCGAGGGTAAGGCCCCGATCCTTTTGGACGTCTTACTCTGGCCACTCGCGGGCAGAGTTAAGCCTTTGGCCAAAGCGGTGGCGAAGGCGTCGGCCAAGAGCCTTTGGGGCCGCTCTGGGCCAACCAAGATAACCACCTGATTGGGTTTTTTCTTCTGGGTTAAGATTTCCTGGGCCAAACGCCGACCTTGGGTCCCAAAGTCCGGCATGAGCTGGAAAAAATTCTCATTTAACGAAGCCACTTCCGGGTTTTCCAGGTAAGGCAGAAGGACTGGGATCTGGTAATGGATGTAATAAGGGGCGTTTCGGGCCAAAGACTTTTCCGAAAAATGGCCTAAAGCCACTTTAACGTCCTTAAGGTTGGGGATCTGGGTCTCAACCCGCTCCTCCTCATCCGCTTGCTCCAAGTTAAAGCCCGCGCCCCAGGCCTTCAAAGCCATCTCCGCTCCCCTTTTCGACTCCAGCCCAAAGGCGGTCAAGGGACCGCTGTAAGGGGCCACCAGCAAGAGATTTTGGTCCTCCAGCATAGTTGGTCCCTCTGGGGAGAAAACTGGCTCGATGGGGGCGTTTAATGACGCCTGGGTCAGCTCCAGAGGTTTGGGGGCGGAATCAAAAGCCCTAAGGTCATAAGGGCTCCCCCAAAGGCCAATCAGGCTAAAAGCGGATAAAATAGCCAGAAAAAGGCGGAAAAACCTTCTAGAAGTCAAAGTAAACATATGATTCCCTCGGCGCTTAACTCTGGCCATAAAACAAAAAAGCCTAATCCCTCTCTAGTTTAGCGTCTCTATTTTAGATTATTTCTTTAATAAAAGCAATCAAAAAAACTAGTTTTTTGACCTTAGAGCCTTAACGCCAATGACACGTGAAAAAATAGAATAGAAATTTTTAATAAATACTAATTAAATATTTTACTCATATTAAATATTAACAATAATAATACGTTATTTATATGTGACTTATTAAACCTTATATAATGCCGTTATAGCGAAAATTTGCCAAATAGGCTAAACCCCGGGCCTCATCAAAAGACCAAACGAGCGCCCTTAACTATAGATGGTCCTGACTTATTTTAAAGGGCCAGCTAAGGTCAAAAAGGCGCGGAAAAACTACCTCTTCCTCATTTAGCGCTATCCTATCAAGTAAAATGAAAAAAATTTGACAAGCCCAGAAGATTTGAGTTATTATGATTAACGGTTTTTTTCCTTACCAATAAATCTAAAAAGTAATGAATGGTATTTAGCGATTAAAAAGCTAAAATATCATGATTACCAAATTTTTTTAAATTTATTAAGTGATTTATGCGTTTTCAACTATAATATTTTATAATCAAATTAAATTAATTTTTTACATGATTATATTTAAAACAAAGTGAATACAAACTAGGTTACTGGATCAAAACACCCACTTCCGGCTCATCCGCCGGAAAAAAGTGGTTAGTTTTTTAACAAAGTTCATGGGAGGCATTCATGAGGCGCTTAACGATTCTGGCTATGGCCATCTTTATGTTACTAACCCCCGCCCTAGCCAGGGCTCAAAGCGTCGACCAGTCAGCTAATCCGCCGGAAGAGGCGGCTAAAGCCGACCCGTCGGTTGAAGTGATCTATTTTATCTACTACGGCAACTTTGACTGTCAGGTCATTGAGCCCAAGCTAGAAAGCTTCATTAAAAATCTCCCCGAAAACGTCCACTTTGAGGTTCTGCCAGTGGTCGTGGTCCGCGGCGCGGTCGGGGAAGATGAGTTCTACACGGTCAACCAGTACGCGGACCTCTTTTTTGTTCTGGACTACTTTGGCCAGAAAAAACTCTTGCGCGACAAAATCTTCCAGACGGTCATGGACACCCTGGCCAACACTGGCGAGTTCGCTTTAACGGACATTAACTACCAGATGGATTTTCTTGACGATTACGATCTATCCATGAATGAGTATCGGGAGGCTATTGATTCGGACAAAGTTGATAAGCAAATTGAAAAAGCCTTGGATTATATCCAAAAGTTCAATATTTTCTCCGTTCCCTCCATGGTGGTTAACGGTAAAACCCTAGTTTCCTACAACCCGGACAAAGGGGTGGACAACTTTTTCGTCTCAGTTAATGAGGCCATTAAAAACGCGGCTAACCCCCCAAAGACTAAAGTTAAACCCAGAACCGTCTCTAAAGACAACAAATAGTCTCTAAAATAGGGATTATTTCCCTTTTCTACGTGGTTTAGAGTAACTTTTAGGGCGAGATTTACTTTCCACTTCCTCGCGCCGACTGCGAAAGAAAACCCGAACCGGGACTAGGTCCAGGCCAAAAGCCTCTTTTAAACGATTAACCAGATACCTTTTGTAAGAGTAATGGACCGCCTCCGGGTGGTTAGCGAAAAGAACAAAACTAGGCGGTCTAGTGGTCGCCTGGGTCGCGTAATAAAACTTCAGCCTACCCCGCCCCACAAAAGGCGGGGTATGCGCTTCCACCGCCATAGTAATCACCCGGTTGACCTCACTGGTGGAGGCCCGGCTAGTGAACTGGCCCATAATCTTATCCACCAAAGGCCATAGCTTAACTATCCCTTGGCCTTTTAAAGCCGAGACCGTGACCCAAGGAGCCTTCTCCAAAAAGACCAACTTCAGTTCCAGGTCTTTAGTGAAGGCTTCGCGGGTCTCTTTTTTATCCTTGATTAAATCCCACTTATTAACCACTAAAACAATCGGGCGGCCCTTTTCCAAGGCGTAGCCAGCGATATGGGCGTCTTGATCGGCTAACCCCTCGGTCGCGTCCACCACTAAAAAAGCCAAGTCGCACTTTTCTAAACTTTTTAAGGCCCTTAAGACGGAGAGTTTTTCCAGCTTCTCGCTAACCCGACCGCGCCTTCTAACCCCAGCGGTGTCCACTAAGACGTAAGGGCGATCATTAACGTGAATGGTCACATCCACCGCGTCCCGGGTGGTCCCAGGCGTAGAATCGACCACTAACCTATTCTGACCGCAAATCTGGTTAATAATGGAGGATTTGCCCGCGTTGGGCCGACCGATAACGGCGATCCTTGGAGCCCCGGACTCGTCTAAACTCGTTTCCCCTAAGTACGGAAAAAGAGCGTCTAAAAGCGTGGGGACGCCCAGACCATGAGCCGCTGAGACCGGGTAAAGCTCAGGTAAACCTAACCGATGGAACTCTAAAGCCTGGTTCTCTTTTTCTGGGCTATCAATTTTATTGACCGCTAAAATGGCTGGACGCCCGGAAGAGCGGATTAAATCGGCCAGCTCCGCGTCTTGCGGGTGGAACCCGATTTGCCCATCAACCACCAATACCGCTAGATCGCACTCCAAAAGAGCCAAGCGGATCTGCTCGTTAATGGGGGTGGCTAAGGGTTCCGCGGCCAGCTCGAAGCCGCCAGTGTCAATGATGGAGCCTTCCCGGTCGTCAATGATTAAGCGACCGTAATGGCGATCCCGAGTGACCCCGGGCCGGTCATCGACTAAGGCGGCGGATCGTTTGACCAGCCGGTTAAAAAGGGAGGATTTTCCCACATTGGGTCGTCCCACTAGAGCGATAACGCTCATGCGCTCTCCTAACTAAAAAGCTCTTTGGCCCGCGCTTGGGCTTTAGCGATATAGGTTTTAAGGGGCTGATAATCGCCTGGTAAACGGTCCAGGGCCAGGGATAATCTAGCCAAAGCGGGTAGTAGGTAAGGGCCATAAGGGAGCCCTCTATCCGCCAGATGACAATAAGCCCCAATGGCCTGAGCCAGACGCGATGGGGCTATTCTATCCAAGGACTCTTGAAGATCCAAGCCACCGGTTTTTTCCTCATAAGCTTTAAGAAAATAGGCCCTTTCCGCATCGGTAAGGTTAGTGTAAGGATCATACATAAAGCTGGCTAAATCGTAAGTGGCCGGGCCTTCCCGGGCCCCTTGCCAGTCCAGAACATAAACTTCTTCGTTAAAAAGCGTTAAGTTCCGGCTCTGAAAGTCACGGTGGATAATGGTCCAAGGCGTTAGGGGGATATTGTCCAAAAGTTTTTCCCCTGAGCTTAATAACCGCGGCGAGGGAGCCTCTAAGCCTAAAAGGGCTAAACCCCTTAAAAAGTATTCCCACTCATAAACTTTAGCGAAGTTGCGGGAAAAGGCCGGGTTATGGCCTAAGTACGGGGACGCGATTAAGGCCTCTTGCGCCTTACCGCGCCACTTAGCTAAAAGATCGGCCACTTTCAGTAAAAGGTCGCGCCGATCTGACGGGGACCCAGCGTTTATCAAGCGATCAAGACGCTCTTCCCCCAGATCCGTCATTAAAAAAAAACCATTTTCTTGGTTGTGGGCGTATATCTTCGGTAAGGGCAGACTTAAGGCCAAACGCTCCCCAAAGTCCTGATACACTTGGTTTTCCAGGCGATCTGGGCCAATCATAAGGACCAGAGTGTCCTGGCCGTCACTAAGCCGATAGTAACGCCGTAAAGAGGCCTCCCCGGCTAAAAGGTCCATAGATAAGTCGCCATTAAGCTTGGGCCAGAGGCTTTTAGCCCAAGTTAAAGCCGTTCGCTCAATTAAAGTAGACATCTTGGGCTTTACTTTGGGCGGCGACTTGCCCTACGACAATGGCCTTTTGAATAACGGCCCCTTCTTCAACCCTAGCCTTTGGCCACAGGATGGAGTCGATAACCTTCGCCCCTTTCTCAATTACCGCCCCTTGGCCTAAGACCGCGAAACCCTCGATCTGCCCATTAACTTCGGCTAAATTAAGGCCAATAACCCTATTTCTAGCTAAATAACGATTAAGCTCATAGTAGGCGCTAAGCGACCCCATATCCGACCAAAAGGAAGTAAGAGAAGGGTAAGCTAATATTTTATGTTGGTCTAAAATTTTGGCTATTTCCGCGATAATATCCGAAAAACCAATGGGCAGACAATCTAAAATTTCATTATTTACGACCATAACCCCTAACCCACAAAGTCGGGCCGCTTCTTGGGGCGGGCGGTTATCTTGAGGTAGCCTTAAACCAATAATCCGATTGCCATTAGCCACGCTAACCGTGGCGTAAGCTGGACGATCCAAGACCGCTAAAGTGACCGCGGCCTTATTCGCTAGATGGCGCCGGGCCATTAAGCTAAGATCAATGTCCGTCCAGATATCGCCATTAACGACAAAAAAGGGGCCGATAAAGTTAGTGGCCCCCTTTTTAACCCCCCCGCCGGTCCCGAGGATGGTTTCCTCTAAACTAAGCGTAATTGTCATGTCTGGAAAGGTTAATCGTAACTTATTTAGCTCTAAAGTTAAAAGATCGGCTAAATGATGGGCGTTAACCACCACATTAATAATTCCATAAGAGCGTAACTTTCTTAACCACCAATAAAGCATAGGTTTATTAAGAACCGGGACCAAAGCTTTGGGTAAAAACCTCGTTAAAGGGTCTAAGCGCGTCCCTAAACCCGCGGCGAGAATCATGGCGCTAGTTACCGGCGAAGGGTGAGCGTCGAGGCTACTCGCCATAGCCAAACTCTTTAATGTCCTTAAGGGATTTAGTCCAGTTCTTAGTCACCCGAACGAAAAGGTTCAAAAAAACCCGACCGTCCAGGAGCCTTTCTAGGTTCTTCCGGGCGGCTTGTCCAATGCTTTTTAATGTCTGGCCGTTTTGGCCTATTAGCATCTTTTTTTGGTTAGGCTTTTCCACGTGGACGATGGCGCTAATGTAGAAATAGGGCTGCTCTTTAGAGGGTTCTTTAAACTCCTCCACGTTAACCGCCGTGGAATAAGGGATTTCCTGACTAGTCATGCGGAAGATCTCCTCCCGGACCAGCTCGGCGGCTAAAGACCGTATGGGCTGATCCGTTAGGGTGTCCGGTGGATAAAGAAGATCGTGGGAAGGAAGCAAATTGTAAAGCTCATTTTTGAGGTTATAAAGCCCGAGCCCGGTTTTAGCCGAGGTCAAAAAAACCGAAACCGTGGGATCCAGTTTTAAGCTTTTCGCTAGGTACTCTAACCCCGCTTTAGCTTCCTTATCGACCTTATCGACTTTATTGATAGCCACGATCAGAGGTTTATTGACCGTCCGGACCATGTCTCTAGCCAGATGGTGATCCACGCCGCGACGAATCGCGTCCACGACCCACAAAACCACGTCCGCCTCGGTTAAGGCCGATTTAGCTAAGTTAACCAACTCTTGGTTTAACAACCTTTCCGACAGATGGAGCCCGGGGGTGTCCCAGAAGATGAGCTGACCTTTGGGCTCGGTTAAAACGCCTAAGATCCGGCGCCGGGTGGTTTGGGGTTTAGCGGCGGTTATGGCCACTTTTTCCCCGATTAGTTTATTTAAAAGAGTTGATTTGCCAACGCTGGGAGCCCCAACTATAGCCACAAACCCACAATGAGTGTTAATCATGTCATACCATGCTTTGTTAGTTCGTCGATTAACTTCTTGGCCGCCGCCTGACTGGCCTCTTTTTTACTTCGCCCGCTAGCCTCAGCGCGAAGCTCGCCTTGAATCTTTAGCCCCATGGTAAAGATCCGCTCATTATCCGGGCCAACGAATTTAAGAAGGGTGTAAACCGGAACGCCGAGCCCCCTCTTCTGGGTAATCTCTTGCAAAGTTGATTTATAGTCCTTAATCGCGGTGTCTTCCATTAATAATTCCGCGCGTAAAGGGGACCATAATCTTTCCACCAAGGCTTTGGTCGACTCAAAGCCTTCACTTAAGTAATGAGCCCCAATCACCGCTTCCATCGCGTCCGCTAAAATAGAGTCTTTTTCTCGACCGAAAGCGCTTTCCTCACCCGGCCCTAATAGAAGATAACAGCCTAGACCGACCTTTCTAGCTATATCGGATAAGGGTTTTTGATTAACCAAGACCGCTCGCATTTGCGATAACTCCCCTTCATTGAAGGACTCGTCCTGGTTATACAACATTTCGCTGACTATTAACCCCAAAACCGAGTCACCCAAAAACTCCAGACGCTGATTGGTGGTCTCCCCTTTGAAAGAGCTGGACGGGTGGGTTAAAGCGAGCTTCAAAAGATCCGGTCGCTTCATGATGGGCAAAAGCGTCCGCGCCAGATCTAAGGTTGGGTCTTTGGGCCTTAGAGCCGTCAATAATTTATCGGCGAGGCCGTTAAAATCCCCATTGGACATTAAAACTAGCGTCTCGAGTGGTTTTACCTCGGCTAAAATGGCGGCGACTAGTTTATCCGGATCTGGCTCATAAAAAGCTAAAGTCCCGTTTTGGTTAATAGCTTTAACCAAGGCCACTGGGTCTAAACGGCTATCTAAGGGGGCCTTATCTGGGCGGTTAACAGCCCCAATAAAAACCACTTTAGCCGCCTTAAAGGCTTTAGCGTACTCCTCTTGAAAAATCGCCGTTCTAGAGGTGGCGCTCCGGGGCTCAAAGGCCACAACTAGACGATTATTGGTGGTTTCCTTTATCGCTAAAAGCGTTTTATTGACTGCGGTGGGATGGTGGGCGAAGTCATCGATGATCTTGACCCCAGCGTAGGTTCCTAAATTTTCCTGACGCCTTTTAACCCCTTTAATCTGGGCCATAACCACGGGCAGATCTTTGGGGTTGGCTCCGGCTCTAATGGCCGCGGCCATAGCGGCGGTGGCGTTTAAAGCGTTATGCTTACCCACTTGCGACCACTCAATGGGCGTGATTATCCCATCCGGGCCTTTTAACTCAAAGGTCATGGACTCGCCCGCGTAATACTTCATCATCCGCCAATCGCTGGCCCGGCTTTGGCCATAGAAATCGACTTTAGCTTGGCATTTGACGGCGATGGATTTAACCAAAGGGTCATCGCCATTGGCGATTAAAAGACCATGCGGGGGGATGAGCTTAACCAAGGACTCGTAAGCGTTAACCACCGCCGATAAATCAGGGTAAATGTCCGCGTGATCGAACTCCACGCCCGTTAAGACCACGATTAAAGGACGGTAAAAGAGAAATTTTGGAACTTTTTGAAAGAAAGCTGAGTCATACTCATCGCCTTCAATGACAAAATATTCTTTACTCGCGACCTTATAGCTTTTAGGGAGATCTAAACTCTGACCGCCGATGAGATAACCGGGGTTAAACCCTAAGTTGTGTAAAATAGTGGCGATGAGGTTAGTGGTCGTGGTCTTGCCATGGCAGCCCGCGACCACGATGTTTTTGGTCTTATTTAAAAACAATTCACCTAAAGTCTGGGGCATTGATAAGTAAGGGCCAGCGCTTTTAGCTAAAGTTTCCACCACCGGAAACTTACGGGTGACCACGTTGCCAACCACGCTAGTTACGTTAGGCGGTAAAGTGTCCGGGCCATAGCCTTTAGTGACCGGAATTTTTAGGTTCTCTAGAATATCGCTCATGGGGGGATAAACGTCCTCGTCTTGGCCAGAAACGGAAAACCCAACGTCCTTAAGCAACCCGGCTAGAGCGGTCATAGCCACCCCGCCCACCCCTATGAGATGGAAACGCCGAGAGCGGGGGTCAGTTTTGGCCGCCGGAACGTTTAACTTGGGATCCAATTCCATTTAACGACTCCAGAACTCTGGAAATAGCAAGAGCAATAGACTGTAGAACTCTAAACGACCTAACAACATGCAAACGCTTAAAACGCCCTTGGCCGCCCCAGGCAAGGACGATAGATCTGAAGTCGGGCCAATTTGCCCCAAAACTGGGCCCACGTTACCCATGGAGCTAGCCACCGCCGTAAAGGAGGTGTTAAGCTCAATGCCCATGATTAGTAAGAGTAAGGTCCCAATGACTAAGGACACTATATAAAGGAGAATATAAAGCCAGACTTTTTCTAAAACCTGGTCGGAAATGGGTTTGCCGCCTAAACGGACGGGGAAGACGCCCCGGGGGTGGATCGCTTGACGCATGGAGCGGTATAAGCTTTTAAACAAAATAAGCCAGCGGACGCATTTAAGGCCCCCACTAGTGGAGCCGGAGCAACCGCCTATGAAAAAGAGAGCCAACAAAACGGCCTGGCTCAATTCTGGCCAGGCCCCCCAGTCGGTGGTGGAGAGCCCGGTGGTGCTAATGACCGAGACCACCTGGAAGATGGAATGGAATAAGGCCTCCCCGGGCTTAAAGTACCCATTAACCACCAAAGGCGTGGCCACTAGAATGGAGGCCGCGGTGATTATCAAAAGAAAAAAGATGGCCTCGGGGTTTAAAAGGGATTTCAGCTGACCGCTTAAGACCTGGTAGACCATCGCGAAGCTTAAGCTTCCGATGAACATAAAGACAATCAAAACCCATTTAACAAAGTAGCTTTGGTGGAACCCCGCGGACTCATTGTAGTTGGCGAACCCACCAGTGGAGATGACCGTCATGGTCTGACAGATGGCCTCAAAGGGCGGTAAACCGCCAACCATCAATAAAAAGCATAACAAAAGCGATAAAGCTAGATACAACATCCACAAAGATTTAGCGGTCTGGGCCACTCGGGGCCTTAACTTTTCCGAAGTTGGCCCTGAGCTTTCGCTTTTGAGCATAATCTGGCCGCCAACCCCTAAGAACGGTAAGATGGCCACCATCAAAACGATAATGCCCATGCCTCCGATCCACTGGGTCTGGGCTCGCCAGAATAGTAATCCTTCTGGGATCACCCGTAAATCCGGGATAACCGAGCTACCCGTGCTGGACAACCCGGAAAAAGACTCGAAGATCCCGTCCCAAAAACCTAATTTCCCGGTGAACCAATAAGGCATGGCCCCTAAAACGTTGATGGCGAACCAGGATAGGCCGACCACCGCTAGACCGTCCCGGTAGCGCGGCTCCATCTTGGCTTCTTGACCGCCCAAGAAAATAAATAAAGAGCCGATAGATAGGGAGATGATGATCGAGAGGACAAAAGGCCTAGCGCACCCATCGCCAAAGAATAGCGAGACAGTAAGGGGCAGAGCGAAGGCCCCGGAAAAAACCGCGATAATCCAACCCGCGAGCCCGCATATGAGAGGTACGTTAATCATCATTCACGCGCTTATGATTGAGAGGGAAAACGTTAGGCCAAGAGTTTGGCCAGATGGTTAATGGACTCAAAACGAGTGACCACCGCTAGAATGTCGCCGGCCTCAATGCTGGTCTGACCTCTGGGGATGATGATCTCTTCGCCCCGCAACAAAGCGGCCACGATGGTTCCCGGCGGGAACTTGGCCGAGGCGAAGGTCTGACCGGCCAGATGGGATTTCTCCGGCACTTCCAGCTCAATGATTTCCGCGTCCTCGCTTTTTAAGGTGGCCACGGAAATGACTAGCCCCTTCCGAATATGCTTTAAGGCCGCGGACACCGCCGCCACCCTAGCCGAGACTAAGGACTCTAGGCCAATGGCCGAGACCAAGGGGACGTAATTATACCTATTCACTCGAGTGATGGTGCTAGGAACGCCTAAACGCTTGGCGATTAAGCAAGCGATCATATTTTTTTCGTCATCCGTGCCCACGGCGATAAAAACATCGCACTCCCCTATGCCCTCTTCCTCCAAAAGGTTCTGATCCGTGGCGTCGCCCTTTAAGACAATGGCGCTGGTTAAGACCTGGCTTAAATACTCCGACCTTTTTAGGTCTTTCTCAAAGAGCTTAATGGTGATGTCGCGCTCCTCTAAGCGCCTGGCCAAAGTTAAACCCACTTCCCCGCCGCCTAAGATAAAGATCGTCTTAACCGGGCGCCAATCCAAGCCAAAAAACTCGCTAACTTGCGGCAAATGCTCGTGGGTGGCCGCTAGATACATTAGATCCCCGGCCTTCATCACAGTGGTGCCTTGGGGGATTAAAAGCTCGTGGTTCCTATAGATGGCCGCGATGAGGATATGGTAACCGTCTTCGCGAGGCAGGGCTTTAGCTAAAGTCTGGCCCACGCAATGGTGGGTGCGGGCCAAACGGACGCCAATCAGCTTTAAACGCCCATTGGAAACGTCCACCACATCGCCCGCTCCGGGGATATCCAAAAAGTCCATGATGTTATCCACCACCAAGGTGGTCGGATCAATGACTAAGGAAATACCTAAACCGTCTATAACGCCGGTCTCCTTTAACTCGGCTAAAAACTCTGAGTCCCGAATTCGAGCCGCCCTTCGGGCCTCGGGGGCCAAGATCTGGGCTAAACGGCAGGCTAAGATGTTGACCTCATCGTTACCGGTGACGGCCACAAAAAGGTCGGCCCCAACAATCCCGGCTTTAACTAAGATCTGCGGTCTCGCCGCCGAGCCCAAGACGGTCTGAACGTCCATAGTGTCGCCAATGGCCAGAAGTCTTTCCTCGTTCTGGTCAATGACAATGACGTCCTCTTTTTCGCGGGAGAGTTTTTCGGCGATGGAGGCTCCAACCTCGCCGGCCCCGGCCACTACTATTTTCATCGAACCCTAGGAAATCTTGGAGCCCAGCGGCACTTGGCGGTTGGGCGTGATTAAAGCTAACTGGCCCTCACTGGAGGCGGCCAGTAGCATGCCCTCGGAGACTAGACCCATGAGCTTGGCCGGGGCTAGATTGGCCACCACCACCACCCTTTGGCCCACTAGCTCCTCCGGGGTGAAGTGTTTAGCGATGCCCGCGCAGATGGTCCTTTCCTCATAACCCAAATTGACCCTTAACTTGACTAACTTTTCACTCCCTTTAACCGCCTCGGCTTGGCTGATCTCCGCCACCCTTAGCTCCACCTTCTGAAAATCGCTAATGGAGATAATACCCGGCGGTAGCGCGACCGGTTTTTCCGGGGGCTTCGAGGCGGGTTTAGGGCTTTTCGGCGGTTTAGTTTCGCCCGTTAAATCCACCCGGGGGAACAAGGGCTGACCTGGATCAATGACCCGATCATAGGGCAGCATGGCGAAAATTTTCCGAAAATCCAAAGTCAGGTAGTTAGGGTTAAGACCCAAGCGACCCCAGATGTCCACGGCGGTTTTCGGCATGACTGGCCAGATAAGAGAACCTATGTAGGCCAAACCTTGGGCGAACCGGGCTAAGACCGTGTCCAAGCGGTTCTTTTTGGCCGGATCTTTCGCTAAAGCCCACGGGGCCTCCACGTCCACGCTCTTATTTAAATAACCCACAAAGTCCCAGACCGCGTTTAAAGCGGCCCGGTAGTTAACCGATAAAAAGGCGCTCTCGTAAATGGACTTCAGATCGTCCAAGCGCCGATACCACGACTCATCGTCTGAGGCGGGCAAAGAGATGGGGATAAGCCCCTCATTGAACTTTAGAATCATCGAGGTGGCCCGCTGCCAGAGGTTACCTAGGTCATTGGCCAGATCGGCGTTATACCGCTCGACTAAACGATCTTCGGAAAAGTCGCTGTCCAAACCAAAGGTCATCTCCCGAGCCAGAAAGTAGCGAAAAGGGTCTGAGCCGTACTTATCGACCAAGGTCATGGCCTCAACGACGTTACCCACGGATTTACTCATCTTGGATTGGCCAACGCGCCAGTAACCATGGACGTTTAAGTGGCGGTAAATGGGCATATTGGCCGCTTTAAGCATGGTGGGCCAGAAAATGGCGTGGGGCTTTAAGATGTCTTTAGCGATGGTGTGCTGAACCACGGGCCAGTATTTGGCGAACTTCTCCCCATCGGGCCAGCCCAGGGCGGAAATGTAGTTAATAAGGGCGTCAAACCAGACATAGGTGACGTAGTGATTATCAAAGGGAACGTCCACCCCCCAAGTGAGGCGAGTTTTGGGCCGAGTGATGCAGAGGTCCTCCAATGGGTCCCTTAAAAACCCCAAGACCTCGGAGCGATAACCCTCGGGCCTAATAAAGTCCGGACGCTTTTTGATGTAATCAATGAGCCAATCCTGGTAAGAGCTCATCTTAAAGAAATAGTTCTTCTCCGAGATAAACTGGGGTTTAGTTTGATGGTCCGGGCAAAGCCCATTAACTAGCTCTTTTTCCGTGTAAAACCGCTCGCACCCAAAGCAGTAGTGGCCGCCGTACTCCCCAAAATAGATCTGACCGTTCTTATTGACCAGATCCATAAACCGCGCCACCACTTCCTTGTGACGCTCCTCGGTGGTCCGAATAAAGTCATTGACCTCCACGGACAAAGGGGGCCAGGCTTTCTGAAAGAGACCGCTTATGTAGTCAACGTAGGCTTGCGGGGTTTGATTGGCTTGGGCCGCGGCCTGGACAATCTTATCGCCATGCTCGTCAGTGCCAGTTAAGAAATAAGTGTCATAACCCGCTAGACGATGAAAACGGTTTAGGATGTCGTTAATAATGGTCGTGTAAGCGTGGCCTAGATGAGGCTTAGCGTTAACGTAATAGATAGGAGTGGTTATGTAATGTTTCATAGAAGCCTGGGATAGCCGCTAAGCGCCCCAAAGCTTATGTGGTGGGGAGCGGCGCGCGAATCGCGAAAACAAAAAAGAGCCTTAGCTTTCGGCGCTTTGGAGTTAAATAACAAACGAGCCTTAGAAGCGAGCTTCAGGCGAACCTTAAGCGTTAGGCCGTAAAATCGCCTGTATTCTACTCCAAGGCTTACGGTTCGTCAAACTAAAGGCGAGCCTACTTTTAGTGTGAGTTTAGAGATCTCTAACGATTTTACTAAAATTATACGATATTATAGCGCAACTCACTCATTTAATATCGTCATTTTAAACGCCACAGTCTATTATCGTATTTAATCAGACATCAAAGACTATTTATTATATTTATACAAAGCGCCATGACCATTAAACAATAATGACAATTTATTTTCAAACAATTTTAAAAAACTTATGTCAAATATTTTAGAAAAATATAAATATACATTATTATTAGGATTATTATTTACTATATTTAAAAAATCTTTATAATCTTTTTTTTGATCCCCAGACGGGAAAAATAGAACCGCTTTCTCTTTTAAATCAAGAGATAAATATTTTAAAGTTAGTATATTTGACAATATAATAGCGTTATGGTCTGATTTAGCTAATTCAACAACAAATTTATTATCTTCTTTGTGCCAATTCACATCCAATATTTTTTTGTTCTGTCGATTATATAAGGCGGATTTTATATCCTCTGATTTGACAAAAGAAACAGCTAAAAATATAATCAACAACAAACCAAATATTATTTTACTATAGGCTCTAAGTTTTACAATTGTCTTACCAATATTTTGTATTTATCGTAAAATATTGTATTTATCAAGTATAAGTTTTTGAAACGATAAACCTATGGAAAATCCTAAAAATGGAATGGCGAGATAAAAATTCTTAGCGTCATAACTGAAATACACCATCCAAACTAACGAAAAAAGAATTCCAAAAAAACTAATTGAGCGGTTTTGAGCCACCCAAAGGCCAGGCGCGGCCAGAATGGTAAAAATTAAAAGCCCCGGGTGTTTTTTATTGGCGGCGATGAAGCGCTCAAAAAGAGAACGACCGGAATGGATGTCTTCCGTCACATATTGGATATTTGAAAAATTTTCGCCTATATCAATCAGATATATATTATAAATATTCCAAGGTAAAGTAAAAAATAATACTAAAAATATTAATTTCAGTATAGTATTTATTTTAAGTTTACTATCTTGAAATTTTAAACTTTGAAATTCCCAAATAATCAAAGGGAAACAAACTAAAAGTAAAAGTCCAGCTTGTTTAAGCGCCCCCGATCCGCCCAAGAAAATCGCGGCCAATATGAGACATTTTCTTTTGACGCTATCGCTTTCTTGATAACCCCAAATGACCGCGGCGGCGGCCATAAAGCCGATGGTGGTGACTGGAATATCGGCGTAACCAGAGTAATGAACGAATTTTTGGATCGGCCATAAAAATAATATCGCTACCGCCAGAAAAGATGACAATGGGTATTTATCAAATATTGTTAGACAAGTTAAAATGATACAAGTTGGAAATAAAAGACAAATCGCGTATGAAAAAAATTGTATCCAAGTATCACTCATAAATACATATGGCAGTGATAAAATAGAAGGCAATAACTGCGGATATCTCATGGGATTGATGGGGCCACCAATGGTCGCCAATTCCACCGCCCAACGGTTCCAGGATAAGACGGAGTCCGCGAAGAGGAAAACTTCCCCAAGACCCGCCAAACCTGTGGGATTCATTACTACAATAAGCAATATAACATACGATATTATCTTGCAATATTTAAAAATAGAAGCTTTATATAAAGAATTATTGTTATTTTCTAAATCGTTAATAAATTTTTTAACGAAAACAACATCATTAATATCTTTATTTTTACTACAATACTTTTAACAATAGAAAAAAATTATTTCTAAAATAAAAATAACTATAATTATTTTTTGAGTATATAACCAAAGTTGGCAAAGTAAAAACACTAAATTGCTGTTTATCGCAATACTTAAACCAAATATAGTTACTAAAAAAATATCTAGTCTAGTGTTTAGTCTTAATAATTTATAAATAATCGCCACAGGTAGATAAACTGCCTAAATGATAACTAACAACCCTAGTATTAAAAACATAAAAACATATTTTATATATTAATTAAATTATATTTTAATCATATATAATTATTAAAAAATAAATTATTTATTCTTTTCTACAAAAATAAAGCGACTTTGAACCAAAAAACTAATAAAAAATAGTCCGCCCTCGGCTATAGCTTTAACTAGAACCACATAGCCACCTAAAATATCTGACAACCAAACGGTTATTCCCCAAGAGATAAATAAGAATAAGGCGACCAACCCCAAATATTTCACCAGTTGACCAAACAGATCGCTTTTTATTTTAAAAACTAATTTTCGAGAAAAAGTAAAATTATATATAATAGCGATTGCTCTAGCAGCTATAAAGGAAGTAAAAATATGTTTAGTTAAATAAAACACTAAAATAAAAACTAAATAGTCAAGAATAGCAGTGGAAAGAGATAGAAAAAAGAAGCGGATAAAAACTCCCCCGATGGTCAAAGAATCAGCCAGAACACGGTAGTGAGAGGAGGCGTTGGCCTCTAAATAGACGGTCTCTATGGGCTCTTGCTTAGTTTGCCCAGGATGGTCAGAGACGTATTTCACTAAAGAGGCGAACTCGTAATCAAAACGGTCATAGGGCGTTTGCAGGAAAACCGCGACTTTGTCTCGAGGATAATAGCGGAGCCCAGTTTGAGTGTCCTTTAACCGGTAACCAGTGAATAGGGAAAACAAACCAGCGGTGACCATATTCCCAAACTTACTGCGAAAAGGAGTCCCTTGCCCCAAACTTCTAACCCCTAAAGTAAAAGAGTTTTCTCTAGCCCCAGTCTCAGCCACTTTAATGACATCACTAGTTAGGTGCTGACCATCGGCGTCACAGCTAACGATCCCGGGAGTCTCGGGAGGGGCGGTTAAGAGAAAGTGATTAAGTCCAGTCTTTAAGGCTTGACCTTTTCCCCGGTTAACGGCGTGGTCTAAAACCGTAACGCCTTCCGCTCCCCTAAACGGTTCGAAAACCTCAGTTTTTTCGGGAGAAGAGCCGTCATTAACCAGTATGACCTGGCCAAAGGCTTGGATCTCCATTAATCGCTCAACCAAAAGCCTAAGCTTTTCGTCCGGCTGATACGCGGGAATTAAAACCCATGGTTTATTATCGTCAGAGTGGCTCATGACTAGAATTCACCTTAAAGGGGAAACTAATATCAATTATTAACAATAATCAATATAAAATATCATTTAATAATTGAATTATGTAGATATAATATTAATAATTCTTAAATTATATATTAAATATAAGATAAAAAAACAGGTAGTTATAATTATTCTACTTCATCGATGATCACTAATTTAATTTTCATGAAATTTAGGGTTTTATAGCAAGTTTAAACTGATCTATCCGCCCAGCTCCAATAAATAAAAACCTGACTTTTTAGAGGTAAAAAAACAAATTATAAATAATTATTTTATATAATTTAGAATATTTACTACTTATTAAATATATAAATATTTAAAAAATGTCAAATTAAATTTTTATCGAAAAAACTCCTCTATCTTTCGCTCATTAACAAAGGACCGCTGATTAAAAAGATGAGGAGTGATTTTAAGGGTAAAATCTAAACCTGCGTAGCCCACAATATACAACCCGCACATAATAACCACTGAAAACTTAGCTATCCGCCCCCCTAGGCATACCCCTAGAAATCTTATGTTATTAATAATTTAGCGTAAAAAAATATATATACTTAAAAAATTATCTCAAATAATAAATATTAAATATTAAATATTAAAATCAATTTTTTTGAGCAATAACTATTATCTGAGTTAAACCAATTAAATATGTTGTTTTATAATCTAAAATGTTACCATATTTATATATTTCATTAAAAACTTCGTCTTTAAGCAGTGGCCTTTCATCTGGAAACATCCAAATATTTAATATTTCAGCACTGTATCGTATTATTTTATACAATAATGTTGGCGTTGGAAATGTAATTAATATTTTTCCACCTTTTTTGACTGAATCAAAGTGATATTTAATACATTTAGCAGTATTTTCAATATTAAAATGTTCAATAAGCCCAACACTTAATACAAAATCAGCATTAAAACTTAATTGAGTTGATAAAATATCAGCGTAAACTGGCACAATATTGTTATTATTTGAATATTCACTGGAAATTTTATTAATAGCCACTTTATTATTGTCAACAATATAATATTTTAAATTTTGATTTTTGTCTAAAATATATTTCATGAAACAACTGTCTCCGCCACCCAATTCAACAGCTGATTCAATTACACCAACATATTTTTTCATATAAGATAAAATATTAGATAGGGTAACTCTACGCGGTAAAGTTAAATGCTTTTTCCTGGTTGAATAATATAAATCCCAGTCTGTTTGCTTATTTTCCATATTATTATTCATAAAAACAACTTGATAGTAAAAAACATATTTAATCTGTAAACTAAAGTTTATATTAAAAAAATATAAAATTTTTAAAGAACAAACTCCAAACCCGCGTAACCCACGCTCTGGGGCCCAGGCATGATATCACTGGAAGCGTAGCTATCCACTTCCTGGCCTTTAGCCCCCTTCTGAAGGGCCAGTCTAGTCGCCACCACCACCGCCCCAGCGGAGCAAGAACCCCTATTCTCTTGGCCAGTCACTAGGATCCGCTCTGGATCCAAGGACAAGGCCGCTTCAATAAAGGCCCGGTCGTTATTTAACCGAAACGCGTCCCCTAAAGGCCCCTCGCCCATGGGCGCGAACCCATAAGCCTGGCCATAGTGGGTCAAGTCCGTGGACGCCACCACCAAGGTTGGGTCAGGCGACTTACTTAAGAACTCGGCCAATTGGTCGCCAAATTTGACCGCGAGAGGGCTCGGCGGCACCCGGACCGGCCAGAGGCTAGCCTGGGGAAAATAATACTTAACCAACGGCAATAACACTTCTATGGTGTTGTCATTGGAAGGGCCTGACCAAAGAACCGGGGCGAACTCAGCGAACTGGTCGTTTAGGGAAGTCGCCAGAGGCAGATCGCCTAAAGGCGTGCGCCAAGCCTCTTCCCCATAAACAATCAAAGGGTCCCGAGGCCCAAGGTGCCCACCTAAAACGATGACCAGCTTCGGGGGGTTGTCGTTAAAACCCTCTTGAGCCCTGGCTAAGGTCCGAGCCGCCAGCTTACCGGAAAAGAACCAGCCCGCGTGGGGGACGACCATGGCCACGGCTTGACCTAACGGCCTAGGCTCGCTTTGGATATAGTCGGACCACTTCAGAACTTGGTCGTTAATTGCTTTAGTGGAGTTCGGGTACCACTGGCCGGCCAGTTGGGGTTGACGGATCATTGAGGAACTCCTTGCCACCGGGAAAAGCGAAATACCTCGTCCCAAAGGATGCTCGGGCAGGGTAAAGCTTTTTTTTCATTATAGCAAGTTTTCCGACATTTTAAGGTAACTTTTAAAGACCCCCGGTTTTAAGGTTGGGCTCGAGGTAAAACTTGGCGTTATAACTGGGGCCTAAGACCTAGACCGAGCTTCAATAACGAAATAAACCCCCTAAACTTAAACTAAATTTTAGGGGGTTTAGGTAATTAAAGATGTCTTTAAGTAAATTTTATTTTCTAGCTTGTCTTAGAGCTTCAATAGCCTTCGTATTACCATAATAAGCCGCTCTTTTAAATAACTCTGAAGCTTTATCTTCATTAAACTTTACGTATTTGCCTTGAAAGTACAGCAACGCCATATTGACCATAGCGTTGGAGTCTTCCAATTTCATGGCGTCCTCATATCACTTAAGGCCTTCGCCCGGGTTTTGTTTAATACCGTTACCATAAATCAACATGGCCCCTAGATTGACCATAGCCACAGACAGGCCGTTTTCCGCCGCTTTTTTATACCATTGGGCCACGAGAGGTGGATCTTGGGGCGCTCCTCGCCCGGACGAGTAGAGATTGCCCAGCTCGTTTTGGGAGTTTCTCTCATTGTTTAAGGCCGCCTCGGAGTGCAAAAGAAAAGCTTTTTCCTCGTCTTTAGAAACGTCGGCCAAACCGTACTCGTAGATATCGCCCAAGTAGCTAGTGGCGCAGGAATAATTGTCCGATAAATCTTGAAGTTTAGCCACTACGCCTGAATTTTTATTTTTCTCAGCCCATGCTTTAGATTGATTATCTTCGTCAAGGACGTATTCTAAATAAACGCCAGCGTATATATTTCCCTGATCAAATAATTGTTTAGCCACATCCCGTTTTTCATTTTTAGGGCCATTGATATTTCTTAGTTTGTTGAGCTGATTAATAGCCTCAAAACAAGTTGGCTCCTTATTTATAACGGGCATCTTGCCCGCGGCCAATTCATAAGCTAAACGATCGCTTTGAGTTGGGGCGAAAGCGTCAACGTCAGTGTTGATGAGGCCTTCGACCTGGGCCCAGGGGCGAAACTCAAGATTAAGCCGGATCAGTTTCCACCAAGATCCTCTAAGAACAATATAATCAAATGTTCTTTTCATTAAAAATTTTTCTTAAAAATTTTTCATTTCTATTTTTTTAAGGTCCAACCCCGCCAAGTCCAGTTAACCCCTTGGCCACGCTTTGGACCCTCCCTACCTGGAACCTTAAATACGGCGATTGCGTCTAAAAACTCATTAAACTGCAAATATATTATTTTATTATCTAAAAACATCTAAATTACGCTATTAAGCCCTTAAGACGCTCGCGACCTTTGACCCGCGCTTTTTGAGTCTTTGGTTAAGAGGCTCTTAAAGACTTTACGGGCCTGTTAGCTAACGCCAGCTATCCATCGGTAACCTTGGCCGTTAATAACTCCAACTCTAGACCAAAGAAAAACCCCGCCAAAGGCGAGGTTTTTCCGGATAAAATAGTTTTAAAAAATAAGTTATTTACGGTCTAATCTAGGGACTTTTAGCGGTTATTAACCTTCTTCAAAGTTCCCTCATTAGAAGGCTTAAAACTCAAAGCTATCGTCCTGCTCCATGGGCAGAGGGTTTTTAGCCGCTTTTTTGGGCGCGTTTTTCGGCGCTGGCGGGTTGGGCTTTAGAGTGGGGGGCGCGGGCAATTTTTTCGGAGGCGGCAAAGCCATCACCGGTTTATTAGTGTCCGCGCTCCGGCCAAAGACTATGGTTGAAAGATCATCCACGCTTTTATTGAGGTTCGTGGCTTGGACCGAGAGGTTACTGGCCGAGCTGGCCGCTTCCTCCGAGGAGGCGGCGTTGCTTTGGGTGACCTTATCCATCTGATTCATGGCCGTGGCGATCTGGTTAATGCCTTGGGACTGCTCCCGCGAGGCTTCAGCCACTTCCGAGACTAACTGGGCCACTTTGGCCGAAGAGCCCGAAACGGTCTGGAAATTAGTTGAGGTGGAGTTAACCATCTCCGAGCCCATCTGGATGTTGGAGATGGTGGTGGCGATGAGATCGGCGGTGTTTTTAGCCGCTTCGGCGCTCCGGATGGCTAAGTTCCTAACCTCATCGGCCACCACAGCGAACCCCGCTCCGGCCTCCCCAGCTCGGGCGGCTTCCACGGCGGCGTTTAAGGCTAAAAGGTTAGTTTGGAAGGCGATCTCGTCAATGGTTTTAATGATCTTGCCAATCTCATTGCCAGAGGAGGCGATATGCTCCATGGCCTCAATAACGTTGGTCATGGAGTTTTCCGCCTTCTCCACGGCCTCGGTGGTCTTGGACATCAGATCATTGGCCTCAACCGCGTTATCCGCGTTCCTTTTGGTCATAGAGGAGAGTTGCTCTAGGGCCGCGCTGGTTTCCTCCAAAGAGGCGGCGTTTTCCGTGGCCCCGCTGGCTAAAGTGTTGGAAGCCGAGGATAGCTCCATGGAGGCCCGATCCACTTCCTGAGCCCCATCCTGAAGATCCCGTAAGATGCCGCTAATCGGCCCGGTAATGCCTTTAGCCAGAAAAATAGCCACAATGGCGCTGACGATTAGACCGACCAAGACCCCGACAATCATCATAAAAACGCTTTTTTCCAAAGACTGGCCCGAATCGTTGGCGAAGTCCATGGTGATATCCGTGGTGGTCTGGTTTAAGCCCCCCACGGCGGCCAGTAAAGCGGTCCGGGTGACCAACCTTTTGGCTTTCCCATCGTTGGTGGCGGTGACGCTCTCCTTCATGATCTTTAAGCTCGCTAGACAGTCGTTGGCTTCTTTAACGATGTCCTTTAAGAGCTGAGCGTGCTCTTTGGCGGCGGGGTTCTTTAAGATGGCGTTAACCTCGTCAATGGAGACGGTTAAGATGCTCACCGCCTTGTCAAAGCCAGGCGGGTCATAAGCCTCGGTGGCCCTAAACATCTCTATTAAGACTCTATCCGCCTCGGTCTCCAGCTTATAAGCCCCCTCCACCAAAAGGTAACCAGCCACGATGGCCTCTTCGCCCTCGTTGTTCCTAATGGAGGCGCGCATGGCCGAGACCATGGATTTCCGGTAAGTCTGGATCTTGGCGAAATACTCGGTGTGAGCTTTGGACAAACTAGCCCGGGCGTTCACTAAGTTCGCCTGGATACCGGGCATTAAGCTAACATAGCTTTTAAATTGCTCATAAAGATCATAAGTTCCCTCTGATTGGCTTTTAGCTGAAGGGAACTTATTAAACAAACCGTTTTGCGTGACCTGTTTTAAAGACGCGAGATGTTTATCTATTCTACTGGAATAATCCTGGACCGTATCCCAAGTGGCCTGATCGCCCGAGATCCGGTACTCCGTGATATACAGAGACTCCATCCCAATAGTGAATTGCAGGTCCCCGATAAAGTTATTGGCGGGCATGACCTCCTCGCTCAGATGGCGAGTGTCCGCGCTAACCCCACGTAAGACTATGACAACTAAAGCGGCGACTATGATAAAAATCGCGCTTACCGCCATAAAACCCAAAAATATCTTGGTTCCAAGCTTCATTGCGTACTCCTAGCTCGCGCCTTAACGTCCGACTCCTTTTTGGTCCTTTTCGCGCGGGGCGAAAGCGTAATTATCCATTTATAATAAGGAGAGCCCGTTTTTGGCGGGCGTTAAGCCCACCCGGGAGTTAGGGGCGCGGTCTACCTGGAAATAAGTGTCGCGTAGTCGATAACTGATTAGTTCAACCGAAAAGGCCCACTTTAATGAGCTTATTAGGACTTTAAAAACCGTAAATGAGTTTAAGCCGGATGACCAATAGTTGACTTAGGACTTAAGAAAGGTGGTCGGATAACCATCGCGGTAATCAAGGGAAAGGAGGTCAAAGGGCGTCGTTATACGCCAATCGCCTTAAAGGACGTGGATAGGGCGCGGCGAGGCCGCTTAAAATAGACCACCCGGGCGATTATCCCCAAACCGTTTCGCGACGCTAGTTCGCGTAAGTTAAGGGAAATGAATTACCCATATCAATTTTCGCAAATATAGATATTAATTGTCAACCCAAGTAATCTACACTTATTTATTATGTTTATAACAAAGTGATTCTTTGTTAGCTCGATTACTAACAGTCTTCATTCGCCTTGGCTAAAATCGAGCGGAAATGGTTTCTAGCCCCAGTCAGAGCCCCCCAGCCAATCGGACAGAAACCAACAGATTGGCCAGCGACCCAGCCAGAACGGCCAACAAATCGGCCACAGTGGCCAGGTGGCCAACAAATCAACCACAGCGGCAGATCGGCCCCAGAAGTCATATTAATGATGGGTAGTTTTATTGACGCCAGGGTTATGACTCTGGTGGTGGTTGCCCAAAAGGCCACTCCAGTCGCCTGGGGGCCAATAATTCTTTTATACACAGGAAAAACAGGCGGTTAGCCTCAGTTTAGGGAGAATTTTTCACGAAAAAAGACGCGAAAAAACTATCAAACTGAAGTTTTTAAGGCTTTTTACTAAAAAAACCTAATATTTTCCAGGAGTTAGCCATGGCGGGAGTTAAAACCGAAGGTTCGTTCTAGAATTGGTAAGGGATTTGGCCCGGCCAAAAAAATAAGCCTTTTGGGGCTATTTTAAAATGATCAATAAAATCAAGATGTTAGTTTTCCTAGCCTCTTAAGGCCAGGTTCACAATTATTTACAATTTCTCCACGCTTTAGGGGTAAGGTCCTGAACTCCCGCGAGGGTAGAGTCTGAAAAGTTTCTTTAACGGACCTATTTAGGTCGTTTTTAGAATATTTTTACATTAATGTCCAAGTCCCGAAAAAAAAATTTTTGCCCATATAGAGTGGCTCAGTAGTCAACCACCCATCTATCTTGCGATTTTTTGATTTTCCCCGAAAAATATTTTTTTAAAACCCGCCCAAGAACGAAAAAAAAATACGAACAACCGTTTTTTTTTGCTATAATGGAAACCAAGAGCTGAACCGATCTGGTTCCGGTCAGAGCTCTCATTCCAATTACGCTTAGACGCGTAGTCTGTTATTTTTGCCTTTTTAGTCTTATTCTTGGTATTTCGGTCATACTTGTTTTTTCAGGGAAGCTATTCTGAATAGTTTTAACTGAACGAACAATTGTTTCGCACTTCCCGATTAAGCCCAGCGAGACCCCCCTCGCTAACCCGGCTTAATCTAAAATAAGGGACCTAATAAGTCCCAAAACTCTTTGTCGCCTCTTTGGAAAGAGTTTGGACGCGGATTAGACGGAGCTCTATGGCCCTACCGTCTCTTCCTGGAAAAGCTTGATAATTAGCGGGTATGGCTATTTGCGGGTCTGGATGTCTGGGCCGCTCCAATTAAGCGTCTCTAGCGTCCTTTAACCACTCCATTGACCAGTTGACTGGCCTCATCGGCCCGGGAACCGGGCCAGTTTGAGCTCAAGTTCGCGCGAGCGATAAGACCAGTCACGACCAGCCAAATTCCCGGCAAAATCTTTTAGGCTAAAAAACCAACTAAGTGATTAATTGGTCTTTAGCCTAGCCCCATAACTTACCAGTAGCCAGGACTACAAGGTAAGTTATTAAAAATATGCGATTTTACAGTTCGGCTATCTGGAAGTTTCCAGGTACCCCCGAATCCAGGGATCAGATCCCTGGCCATGGCCGTCTTACCCGATCTTTTCCCTTAGGGAAACCTCGAGAAGGCGGCCATTTGGCCCAGAGCGGCTAGAGCTCCCCCTGGGCGTCTTAGTTCAACTCTCCGGCCCCTTTTCGCCGGAGTCACAAACAACTTCGCCCCCCTCCTTTTGAGCTCTTGTTGGGGCGGTGGATATATATAGAGGCCAGTGAGCCGCCAACTCACTGGCCACCTTAAGATTAACCGCTTTATAGATTTTTAACAATCGCTAAAAACTATTAGGTCAATCCCCTAAGCCCCGGAAGACGCTCAACTTCCGGGGCTTTTATATTTTTTGTGGCGCTTTTTCCTAAATTAGCCTATAATTGACCCCGGTTAAGACTCTTCTAAGTAAAAGAGCTTGGCCCCCAACCGCCGTGCCTAATGGCCCTTATATACTCAGCGTCAAAAAGATTTTCCACTTATGTTTGTCTACAAAAACCCTTGGGTCGTATAAAACCTGAATTCCCGAAAAGATTAAACTGTAAAACCCCCCCCTCACGTAGCCCTGGCCAAGCCAGGGAAAATGAGGGAGGCAAAAAAAAATTAATTATTATTCAAAATTATATCATTTTACTATTGACAAATGCCATAGCATGTGTTATATTAGTATTGTAAAATAGAACTAACATGCCGAGACAATCATGATTAGATGTAAAATAGTTAATCTTAGTTCTTCTACACTGGTACTTAACTAAAAATTTGGCTCTAGCCGCAAAAACCGCAAGACTCGGTCTGATGTTTTGGCCTCCTGGGCGGAACTTTTTCGGGCTTTAGCCCTTCCAGCTCTCCCTATGGAGCGGATTAAAGAGCTTTATCGCTCTGATAACGGTCGCCCTACCCATGATCCTAAGGACCCTGACTGGGATGCTGGTCTTTCAGGAGAAATTCAAAACCTAACGGACCAGAATACCATTGACAACGTCAAGTACAATTTACAGTATCAATACGTAGCAGTTTTAAATTTGCGATAAGCACCCCAGGGGTGCCCCCCTTAGTGGCTGTATATATATTTAAGCATAGTTCAACTTAATATATGTAAAATATATAAAATTTAATTGTAATAATATTCTAAAATTACGTAATACGATATTCTTATCAATATAACACTAAATATTAGATAAATTACATATATTATATCTAAAAACATTAATTACAATATTTTTAATATTGATAATGTGTGTTTATAAGTTTTTCCATTAGATATACTCACTATAAAAATTATTTTACCACTTATAGCTTCCACGGAACAGATGGCCTGGCCATTAGTTGGCAAATTCTTTAGACTCCCGATATATCATTAAAGTGGCTTGGTGAAAAGGGTTGGTGAAAAGAGTTTCGGGGATTTTAACGTATTATACTCAGCGTCAAAAAGATTTTCCACTTCCACTTAGAAATCAGGATGTCTCTGATTTCATCCTGATTTCATCCTGATTTCATCCAGTGATGTGAATTGCCGTCCTTTTTATGGCTGCCGTCTGATTAATGAAAAGTTTTGGCTCATTTTAAGGAGGAATTGACTTCCCTGCCACCTTGTTTAAGAACCGAAAAGCTTACTAGGAAATTTTTTAACTTAACATTCTCTTAAAAACAGCTTATCCTTGACAAGGTTTACAAATACTGCAACTTGAACATTAATATATCAATGATAAGGCAATATAATGAAAATATCTGATTTTAGTTATCCCTATGAAGTTGATAATAGCTATATAAACGATATTATTAGAGTTATTATTGATTTTTTTATTTTATATCAGAAACAGCTGCTGAACGGTTATTAATTGTATTAAATTCAAATTACAATGTAATATCTCAAATTGTCAATGTTAGCCCTCGGACAGTCCGCACTGTTAAAATAAATTCGCTTCCGGTGATATAGACAATATCTTTGCCATTAAGAAAAATAGAAGAAAAAGAAAATTAGAGCATATTAAACAAGATATTATAAAAGAATTAGAAGCAAATTATTATCATTCTTTAAAACAAATAGTAAATATGGTTGAAAATAAATTTAGTATCAAAGTCTCAAAAAATGTCTCAAAAAGTACTGTAAGTAGACTTTTAAAACTAAATGATATTAAACGTATAAAATACGGTTCCTTTCCAGCAAAAACGGATGTAAAAAAACGCGAGTTTTTTCGAACACACTTTGCGCAACAACACTTTTCGCCCTTTTTACGAGTCCATCAGTGTTGTAAGACCGCCTTATTTTGATGATATCATTGGTCTTAGCGATAAAAAGTATGAGTATTAGTCCGTAAATCAATAATTTTTATTATATTATTAGTAGTAAGGATAAAATTACTGATTATAGCGTCATTAGAGGCGAGACCGTAGTCGTGGAGGATACCCAGGGATTCAGCGATCTTGTTCATATTCTCCCCTGGCCGGAGAAAGACTATCGGTTGACCTTATTTTCATTGAATTGTCAAAAATTTTGAAGGTCACCATTAAGGGGTCACCCTTTATTTGAGCCACGTCAAATATAGTCATAAAATATTATTGTCACCTAAACACCCTTACAAAGGAAACCAGGGAACAATCCTTGTTACCCAAACAAAACCTTATCCAATTTGAGTGATAAAATTTTAAGAATGCAAAATGCAATGAATGACTGTTGATATATGAAATGAATGATGGTAGTATCCTTGACATTAAGTGCCGGATCAATAATAGAAGCGGTCTTGAATGATATCTGTACTATTATCCTTTATTAATCGTCTGAATAATCTGTTTAACTCGAAGCATTGAAGCCTGGTCCAGTGGCCGAGAATGTCGATGTTCAGCCTGTCTAAAATATTATTGTGGATATGAAAAATGCCAGGAAGAAGTCAGATAGACTAGAATTAGGCGTTAGGAATTTTTCCTCGGACGTCACCTATTATAGACCAGATATAGTCTATTCAAGAATATATTATAGCTAAAACAAAAAAAACTAGATAGTCTGGTTTATTTAAAAAATTATTAAATAATTTATTTGCTTATTAATATTATTTAACGGATTAAATATGTTATTTGTACTTGGAATATTAGGATTTCTTCAGGCAATTTTTTTACCAGGCATTATTGCCTATAAATTATTTAATATTAAAACAAAATTTAGCATACGCTTAATAATAATATTTGCTTTAAGTATGGCAATTAACAGTAATTTAGTATTCTTTTTATGTCTAACAGATAATTACAAACAAATACAAATGCTATTTATTATACTAATTGAAATAATTTGTATTGTATATTTATATATTAACAAACAAAAATATCCAACTATAATATACAACAACAATTTTATAATAAAAGAAAATAATGAAATTTATATTAAAAGCAATAATTCATTTAAATTAAATTTAAAATATTGCTATTTTATAATAATCATTCTATTACTTCATATGTTATTTGGACCTAGAGGACTGTCAAAAATTGGAGAGGTTTTTATTCACTCTGACGCTGTTCTTTCATGGAATCGGTGGGGAGCGGATTTGGCGACAATAGGTAGACCTGATAATCCTATGGGCTATCCCCAACTATTACCCGCTCTACTATCTATACCATATGTTTTAATGGCTGATTCCTGGATACAATTTTTTTCTTTCGCAATCTGTCTTTTATTTTCTTCATGTATGTACTTAATAATATTAAGTATATTTGATAAATTTCCATTATCTTCATTTTTTATGGCACTTATACTATTAGTATGGGGCCCAATATATGAATATGATCTTTATATTGGCTTCGCTGACGTCCCTGTCGCTATGTTAGGATTTCTCGCGACCGCTACAATATTATGGGGATATAAGGAAAATGAAGCGACAAGGATCAAATGTTTAATTTTATCATCAATATTTCTAGGCGCTACGGGCGCGGTTAAACAGGCAGGTCTTTTACTTATTATTTTCTTTCCATTTATAATATATGAATTTAAAATATTATCATTAATTAATAAAAAATTAAGATCAAAACTTATAATTATAACAATATTTTTAGTATTATTTTTTATGTTGCCATGGAATATTTACAACAGATATCTTCTCAAAATTGGTCTATCTACATCAATTCTTAATCATTTAATTGACGAATTACATTTTAATAGAACTTATATAGAACGAATATTTTATTCAATGCTTAAATATAATGGAATTTTTATTTCTTTATTATTATGTATTCCCGGAATATTTATAAAGGAAAATAAATCAATTAGTTTATTTGCAATATTTACTATAATAGTTTGGATGATGTTTTTTAGTTATGATACAAGAAATTCTTATATTGCATTTCCATTTTTAACATTTTCAATTGGATTAACTTTTCAAACAATCATTATTAAATATAACGCTAAAATTCAATCTCTAATATTTAAAATAATATCGGTTTATAATACCAATAAATTTAAAATAGCTTTAATATTAACATTAATTACTATAAGTATATTTTTATTTTCTATTTTAAAATCAGATAAAATAAATAACTATTTATATAAACGACAAAACAGAAAGGTTTTAACTATAGATAGAAAAGAATCAGACAACTCATTTATTATCAATATCTTAAATAAAAATATAAATTCAATAATAATAACTAATGATAATTTTTTAAAATTTTTAATTAAAGATTATAAAAATAGAATAATAATAACAAATATAAAAAGTATTATTAATAATGAATACATTAATTATATAAATATAAATGATAAAACTAAAACATTTTATATATATTTACGAGAATATAGGCAATATCCTTCTAAAGAATTTAATCAATTTATTTCTAATATTCCAAAAAATTTAACTCCATTATATATGTCAAAAGGAATTTTATGTATAATTAATAACAACAATAATAATTTATTTTAATTACATTAACAATGAATATTGAAAACATTATTAGATGATAAGTATAAAAAAAGTCCGGCGCCAATTTGACTGAAGCGGAAGTGGTTGACCAAAAACTTACATGACCAAAAACTTACTCTCGCTGATTTCGTGCTGATTTCGTGACTAACGCCTCCAGAGCCACTGTCAGCTGTCCTGAAGGTCAGATCGCGATGACCATGAGAAATAATAGGAATAATGGCTTCGACTTTTGCTTTGATTCTGATAAATGCAAGAATTGTTCAAAGGGGCTCAATTGCCCCGTTAAGGTAACCACCGCTGGGGCCAACCTTAATTACACCGATCGGAAGTAAAGCTCGACAGTCGCCGGGCTTTCGAACAAACTGACGCGTTTAAAAAACAATACCGAAACCGAAGCGGTATAGAAGCTCTCAACAGCTGGCTTGGACGACAGCTTGGGCTGAAACGATTGAGAATCAGAGGCCTAAAGGCCGTAAACGCAAAAGTGATGATAAAGGCTTTGGCCCTCAACATAAAGAGGGTCGCGGCCTTCTTATGCCCAAAAGGGACAAAAAGCGCATAAAATTGAGTAGAAATACCAAGTATATTGGTGTATATGCTAAAAATTTCGTGGTTTTAAGGCGAATTTAAGAATTCGCCGTTGCTTATTGAGAATTATTATCAATAAATTTCAAAAATCGGGCTCCGAGCCATCGGTTGGCCTCCGGGCGGCGGTCTGAGGCCCTATCTACCCCTTTTTTCAAAAGGGTACAGTTTAATCATTAAAAGGCCGGGTGGGAAAATAATCTATTTTTCGGCCATAAACGCTAAACTCCTCCAAAGAGGGGATGGCTACGCTTATTCCTTAAGCGTCCCCTCTGAGATAGTGGCTAAAAAGGACTTTTAAAGACCCCGACTAAGCCATCGGGGCCAAAGAAGGAAGGCCATCTGGCCTCAAGCCTTGAGATCTAGAGATGTCCGCCCATATTATGTGGGTGAACGCTTACCATGGCTTCAACACAATTTCACACAGACTCCAGCTTGTCTCGAAGCTGGTCCGTGGCTAAAATGGCCCCTGTGTGAACGCTTACAAAGCTATGAGTGAAAGTTATGAGTAAAAGCTTAATCCCTAAAAACGTCGCCTTAGAGGATTTTAGTCTGCCCGTAGCCTTGGAGGGCGACCGAACCCCCGGGGCCCCCCTCTTTGGGGAAGCCGTTAACGCGGGCTTTCCCTCGCCAGCGGAGGATTATATTGAGGACTACCTGGATCTCCATAAGCTCATGGTCCACAACCCGCCGGCCACCTTTTTTTTAAAGGTTAAAGGCTCCTCCATGGTCGGGGCCGGGATTGGGGATGGCGATCTTTTAGTGGTGGACCGATCTTTAGAGGCGGTTAACGGCAAAATCGTGGTGGTCGCCTTGGATGGGGAATTAACCGTTAAAAGACTAAAGGTTAAAGACAAAAAGGTCTTTTTAGTCCCTGAGAACGATAAGTTTCAGCCCGTGGACATAACTAACCGCGAGGACGCCATGGTCTGGGGGGTCGTGACCTACGTGGTCCATAAGGTCTAAAGACGAAAAAACGCCTTTAAGCCCGGACCACTGGCAGAGCCTCCCAAGCGGTGGTGGAGGCTTTGGACAAACGGTCAAAACGCGTCCGCCAAGGGGCGTTTTTGGCCCCTTGACTAGAAAACTTAATGGTCCCCCGGCCATATTGGCGGTTAATCCGATCCAAAGCCGCCATGAGCCCGGGTTTTTCCGGGGAAACGGTTGAGGGGGCCCAAAGGTCGCGCTCGGTTAAACAAGAGTCGGGTTTAAGGTCATAGACCATGACCCCAGCTCGAGCGTAAGCGAACCCAGACCGAAAGCATCTTTCCAAAGCCCCGCGAACGGCCTTAATTAAAGTGGGGGTGTAGTTTGTTAAGCTAGGGAGCTCCACCGTGGCCCCAGTGTGAAAAGGCTCGTCAATATAGTGGGCCGTCCCAATAAAAACGGAGAGCGCCGGGGTCACTAACCCTTCCGCCCGTAACCGGGCCCCTAAGGTCGCGGCGTGTCCAGCCAAAGACTCCATTAAGGACCCGATATCTTTAACCTTGGACCCAAAACTCCGGCTAGAGACCAAAGATTTAAACGGGGCTGGCTCCAAGTCATCGTCAATGGCCTGGATCCCATTCAGCTCCAAAACGGTTTTAAGGCCTTTGACCGTTAAAAGCCTTTTAGCCGTGGCCTGGCTTAAGCGGCTTAGCTCTAAAGCCGTGTCCACGCCCTGGTTTTTTAGCTTCTGACTGAGGCGTCGGCCTACGCCCCAGACGTTAACCGCCGGGGTCTCGGCTAAAATGGCTAAGTACTCGGGATCCCCCACCCGAAGTTGGAAAACCCGGCCTTTTTTCTTGGCCCAATGATTGGCTAGCTTGGCCATGGTCCGCGTGGGGCCTAAACCCACCCGGGTGGGCACCCCAACCCAGGTTAAAGCTTTCCGCAAAAACTCCCAGCCTAACTCTTCGGCTTTAAGGGCCAAGGCGGGGCTTAAAGGGATAAAGGCCTCGTCAATGGAGTAAGGGCGGATATCCGGGACCACGGACTCCAAAGAGCTCATAACCCGGCGGGAGATGTCCCCGTAAAGGGCGTAGTTAGAGGAAAAGACCGTGACCCCAGCTTTTTCTAAGCGCTTAGACTCTTTAAAAAAGGGTTCCCCCATCTGGAAGCCTAAGGCCTTGGTCTCCGGGCTCATGGCCACCAAGCAACCATCGTTATTGGAAAGGACCGCGATGGGTTTACCCTTGAGATCCGGGCGAAAGATCCGCTCGCAAGAGCAGTAAAAGCTCTCGCAGTCCACTAAGGCCCATAGTGTCGGCGTAAGTGGCGTCTGGCGGCTCAGAGGTCCCATGGTTAATCCTTAACGTCATAACTTCTTTTAAAAACTAAGGCTAACGGTCATTATCCCACAACCGGGGCTTAGGGAAAAGGTTTAAAAAAAGGACCATCATTATTCCCCCGAAGAGACCCCCAAGACAAAAGCGTCAAATTTCGACCGGCCTGGTTGACATTCCTTTTTGTTATATCCAATATAGAAATATAGAAATATAAAAATATAGAATATAGAACCGTCACTTGACAGAATTCTAGTCCTTAGCATATATTTCCTCGGTGGATAATTCTTAGAAACCACAGCTAAAAAAAGTTAATCAGAGGCCGGTGAAAAGGTGTCAGCGTGGCCGCCCAAAAGGTATCAAAATTGAGGGAGCCAAAATGTAATCTAATCGTGCTATTACTTAACTATCCAGTAGAGTGGTGAGTCTATCAATCTGGTAGCTGACGGTGATTGCAAAAGATGACTCCTGAGAAAAATAACCATTAAATTTATAGCCAGAAAAATAATGTGAATTACGGATTATTTAAACATGGTAAATTAAAAATATTTAAATTTTTTCTAACATAAAGATGAAATTCATCTTCTTTATAATCTTCATAATAATTATCATAAAGAAGTTCAGTGTCTATTATCTGTAAAATATTGTCATTAATGACTAAATAACCATAATCAAGAAAATTTTTTGGTGGAACACTATAAGTATAATATCCTTTAGGAATGCTCATTACCTGTTTAAGTTGAGCTTGAAAAGAAACTATTTTTTGGGGATTTAGCTTTTCAAGATAGTCAACACGACGTGTCAACCCCACTTTACCAAGTTTTAAGGCTTCATTTTTGTGAAAATTAATCAGATTTGAGTCTATCTTAGAGGAAAAAAAGAAACATATAGCCAGTAAACAAACCAAAAAACTGACCAAATAGAGTCGTGGCCAGGTTAGAATACTTGTTTTAATTATAGATATCCGGCGACTTAAACATGTCCATAAGAAAATATGTGACTTTTGAGTAATAGCTGACTTCATAAAAAGTCCCAGCGGAAAAAAAGCCAGCATGACCGGGAATTTAACGTTACCAGGACCATAGGAGAAAAAAAGAGCCCAGCTGAACATAATAAATAAGCAAGAAAGACTTAAAGCCCTATAACCTGGTCTTTTTAGTCCCCAAATAGCAGGAAGAGCAAAAATTGTATAATAAAAATATTTGAATATAGAATAAATAGATCGACTAAAAAATGAATGTCCATGGAACAAGCCTGTCGCGTTTAAGAAATAATTAGTCATAGAATTATTTTTACCTAAATATATTAGATAACGATTATATATATACCATGGAAAAATAATTAATAAAGAAAGAATAACAGGAATAATAATTTTTTCAATAATTTCTAAATATTTATAATTATTTAGCTTATATCCTTCTATAACAATAAGAATAAAAAAAGGCCACCAAAACAAACCAGATTGTTTAATGGTCGCTGAAGCGGCGGCCGCGCTGAAGGCCGCGTAAAGAAAAAAAGAATCATGTCTTTGTTCTTTTAACTCAGCCAAATGCCACTGAAAAATGGAAAAAGCCATCAAGGCCAGGATACCGACTATAACATCAGCGTAACCTACGCCAGTGACAATAAAAAGCCACACTGTCCCTAACGCAGCCACGGCACTTCCATAGCTATAGTTGGAACTTTTAAGAGTATAAAAACATAAAATACTTATTAAAGTGATTAACTCCAGACTCAGGATAGAAAAAACTTGAGGAATTTCCTGGCCCATAAAAAGATAAGGTATTCCCATAATAATGGGCATCAGCTGAGGATAATCACCCATAGTCTTAGGGTAAGTGTTGTTGGCCCATGATACGGCCCAAGCGTTCCAATTTACGATTGGATCAACACCTTTAAAAAGAATTTTATGATAAAACAGAAAAATAAATATAAATGCTATAAAAAAACAAATATAATAAATTATTTTAAGATTTTTTTCTTCTATACAAACAGATAAAGATATAGAATTATCTATGTTATAGTTTTTTGAAATACTTGTTTTAGCAGAAATATTTGCAGATTTTATAAAATAACTAGAAATAATTATAAATAAATAAAATATAAAAAGCGAAATCATTACATGTTTAGTATAAAATCCAGGAATTATTAAAGTCAAACAAATGATATAATTAATAATTAAGCTTAAAACAAGAGAAATTGATAAAAACCGCGAAACGTTTAGTCTGGGTGAAGCTAAAACAGTGACCATCGCCCCTGGCAGAAAAATACCATTTAAAATTCCAACTATACCCCAGAATAATATCAATTTACTCTCCTATACTTAATATAGTACATATATTAACAGTCTTGAATCGTTATAAATTGGCATGAGTTTTACAGCCCATCTTTTGTCAGACGCGACTCGTCTTTTAGGCGGCTGGTCCACCGCGACATGGCTCACCGCACTAGTTTAAGCAATTTAGACTATAAAAAACAAGGGGTCAAAGTCCTTGGCGTCCCTCTAACTTTTCTTGATTTTTCTAAAATTAGGGGTTAAAGTTAATAGTCGCTCGCGGAATATTTTCTTACTTTTAAGTAAGATTCTTTAAGGAAAAAATTTAGACTAATTTATAAAAATATTTAATAATTTATAATATCAAAAACAATTAGGCGCAAAGTTATAATTTAGTTAAAAAATTAGAAGTTAAAGGACTAAAAGCGCCATAAACTATCCGGTTTGACCCGTTGGTTTTTCGCTCTAAAAAGCCAGGCTCTTTTAAACAGAGTCAATCCCACCAACGCAACCCTTCGATTAAAATAAAAGACACAAAACTTTAATGAGTGATAGGCATGTTTAGCCCAATTAGAATAATACTTTTTCTGACCCTTTTGTTTCTGGCTCAGATCCTCTCCTTCCGTTTATGGCGCCGTCGGCTACCGAGCCCTAAGGCTAGAATAATAATCTGGGGCTTGTTTATCGCCTTTAACTTAGTCTGGGCGATAACCATTTGGCAGTGGCGCTTTAGCCACAGCTATAACGACCTTTTTATCGCCTTAGTGGCTAGACCGGCCATCGCTTGGCAAGTTTTGCACGCTTTTTTGATCCTGCCGGTCTCGGCGGTCTTTGGCTTTTTAACTAAACTGGGCCTTTTAATCTCGCGGAAGCGTCAAGTTTCTAAACTTAAGCCCACTTCTACGGATCTAAGCCTCGAGCCCGATCCCAAGCTTACCAGTCGCCGGCTCTTTCTAAAGACCGCGGCCAACTTAGGTTTTTTTAGCTTAGTGGGTTTTTCCGCCTACGCGGTTTACCGGCAATACCGGTACCCGGCGGTCCGCCGGGTGACCTTAAACGTCCCAAATCTTCCCAGCTCTTTAGACGGTCTAGCCATCGCCCATCTAACGGATATCCATATGGGTCTTTGGGCCACCGAGCGGGAGTTGGACGCGGCTCTGTTCACGGCCAAGCTGGAGAAACCAGATCTAGTGGTCTTAACCGGGGACTTAGTGGACCGAGACGCCAACCTAGCGGGCCTTTATGAACTCCCCTTTAAGCGCCATTTAACCGCCATCCCTTTAGGCGTTTGGGGCATCCTAGGTAACCACGACCACTTCACTAACCCCGCCCGCATCACCCAGATCTTACGACAGATCGGCGTTAACATGCTGGTCGATCGGCGACACAACTTTCCGGATCTGCCCTTATCCCTAGTGGGCCTAGACGATCGGCGCGGCAGTTGGCGGCGTTTACGCCATGAGGCCAACAAAGACCCGGATATTTTGGACTTTTCGCCCGTTAAAGGCCCGAGTGAGCGGGAAGGCGATTTTCGGATCTTATTAAACCACCGCCCCGAGGGCGTTGGTCAAGCGGTCCGAGCGGATTATCAGCTCTACTTAGCCGGTCATACCCATGGGGGCCAATACGCCATGCCCGGGACCGATCATCAGCTCAACCTGGCCTCGTTCTTTTATAAGTACACCTACGGTTTGTACCCCCTCCAATCAGGTTGGCTTAACGTCAGCGCCGGGTTAGCCTCGGTGGGTGTGCCCTTCCGTTTAGTGACTTGGCCGGAGATTAGCCTAATAACTTTAAAAAAGGCCTAAAAAAACCTAAAATCACTTTAACCCAACTAATCTTTTAACCCATAAGGGCTATAAAACAAAAACGCCCTTTCAGGAAAATAATGGCCTTTTCCCTTTTAGCCCTCTTGGATGATATTAGCGTGGTTTTGGATGACGTGGCGGTCATGGCCAAGATCGCGGCCCGCAAAACCGCCGGGGTCTTAGGCGATGACTTGGCTCTAACCGCTCAGCAGGTCTTTGGGGTCCGGGCTAAACGAGAGCTTCCGGTGGTCCTGAGCGTGGCTAAAGGGTCTTTGATTAATAAGCTCATCTTAATCCCCGGGGCTCTCCTTTTAAGTTATTTCGTCCCCTGGCTGATTAACCCTTTACTGATGATTGGCGGGGCTTACCTCTGCGCTGAGGGCGGCGAGAAGATCATCCACTACTTTATTCACGGGTCTAAAGGCCATTCCGAGTCGGAGCTGGAAGCTGAGCTGGAGTCGGTTCGCCAGACTGAAGCTCTATCTTCCCCAACCCCCGCCACCCAGACCCCGACCGCCGAAACCCCGACCCTGGAGGCCGCTAGCCCAGACGCCGCTAGCCCAGAAGCCCTAAACTCCGAAGCCTCTGCCCTAGACGCCCCTCCCCCCAACGCCCCTAACCCAGCGGCTTTAAGCGGCCTTAGCTTAGCCGAGCTGGAAAGCTTGGAGAAAAAAAAGATCTCCGGGGCCATTAAGACTGACTTTGTTTTGTCCACGGAAATCATCGTCATCGCCTTAGGTTCTTTGAAACCGGATATCTCCTTAGCCCTAAGGGCCGTTATCCTGGTCCTCGTGGGTCTGGCCATGACTGGAGGCGTGTATGGGGTGGTGGCCTTTATCGTTAAACTGGATGACATTGGCTACTGGCTGGTGAAAAAACGCCCGGATGTGGCTGTGGCCCGGACTTTTGGCAATGGCTTGATCTTAGCCGCCCCGGTCTTAATGAAGGCCTTAACCGTCATTGGCACGGCGGCCATGTTTATGGTGGGCGGCGGCATCTTGGTCCATGGGATTAAACCTTTAGCCCACCTTTTGGAGACCTGGCCAGTATGGCCCCTAGCCCTCCAGGCCATTTTCGGTCTCTTGGCCGGGCTAGTTCTCCAGCCAATCATATTAGGCTTAGAGACTCTTTACCATAAAATCAAAAAACCTAAAAACGCCTAACCTCTAAAACTAATGGAGGATCCAACGTGGCTAAGCGGAATAACCCTAATAACCCTAATGGCCCTGATGGCCCTGATTTATTTAACGATGACCTAAGTTCCGCGGACGAAATCATTGATGAAATTGTCGCCACGCTCCAGAGTCACTCGGACAATTCTGACTCATCTTTAACTATTCTTAAGCTGATTAAAGAGCATGCGCAAACTCTAGTGGCTCAACATGATCGACTCATGGCCGGAACCTTAGACCCTAACAATTTCCTGACTTTTGGCCAGATCGAACAACTGATATTAGACCAACAAAGGCGTCTTCAGGCGCTCGACCAGCAAGCCCTTTTGGAAAATTTGAAAAACATTTTTGGTAAAAAAAACGCAATAACTAAAAAAAAGTCTGTAATAGCTAAAAAAAAGACGAATACAGACTTAAAGAAGTAAAAATAAGGAATTTTCGTGGCCGCGCCCCAGCCGCCCTGACTCGAGCGAACCCCGGGTCAGTTACTTTTGGCCAGCGGTTGCCTTGGGCCAGCCTTTTAAGCTATAATCTAACGTTATTTTAAGCTTAAGTGGTTAAACTTAATAGTTCCTTATAAGCCGCTTACCGGCGTCTTAAGATTTTAGTTTAGTCACCAAGGGCGAAAATAATGAGGCTACGTCTTAACTATTAAACCCCTATTTTACGTAAATTATTCTGACAAGTTATATTTAATCTTTAAATTCTCCAAAGCGGCTAAGCCGCTTTTTGGCGATCGCGATGACTTAGGCTATGAGCGACGATTTAATCCCTGACTCCAAACAGATCATCCAAGAATGCGAACTGAATATGGAAGCGGCCAGCCTTAAACTCGCTCCCAGCTCTATATCCGGGGTTATGGCCCGAGAAGCCCTAGATTTTTTAGATTTAGCCCGCGAGCGGTTAGAGTTTCTTTTTATTGTGGAACCGCGACCGGTTCGTTTGACCGCGGAAAAATACCGCTTAATAGAGCGCTTAAAGTTCCTCTACTACTCCGTCTATCGGCGGATGAGCGACTGGACGCCCATTAAGAGGCTTATGGGCCTCCAAAGCCCTTTTCCCAACTTGGCCACCCCGGGGCTAACCATCGCTAACCTGGAAAGGTCCCGGGCTTATTTGACCACCGCGGCCACCTTGGCCCAAAACAGGAAATGGGATTTAGCCAGGCGCGCCCACCGCTTAGCCCCAATTGAGCCCGATGAGCCTAGCGCCTTAACCGCGTTTCGTTATTATTACGTGGCCTGTTTTGTGAACGCCATAAACATGCGCGCGCCTAAATACATCTTAAAAGAGGCCTTTACCCTTTATAAAGCCTTACCCGCGGTCCGCCCCGCCCCCCCGAGGACCCAGAAGACGGAGTCCTCTAAAGACCAGTTGATCGTAAAGTTAACCCGCCAGATCCGGTCGCGTTTACCCATTGTCTTCCAAGCCAAAGGGGAAATGGAGCTCTACCGAGCCCTGCTCAAAAACGATGAGCCGGACGGCAAATCGGACGATAAGTCGGACGATAAGCTTTCCCTCAACCGTAAAGCCGCGGCTATCGCCATCTTGTTAAAACGCTCTTTAGCTCGCGACCAAATAGCCCCCAGTCAGGAGCTGTATCAACGCTTAGCCGCCTTTGGCCAAAGCCCCTTAATCCTTTTGATCCGCTCTAAAGCGGCCATCGCCTTAATGGAGGCCCTCCTTAAGCGCCAAGAGCCCGCCGCGGCTAAAGAGATCTATGAGGACATGGCTAAATGGGCCGAGCCCATCAATAGCTTGCCTGGGCAAGCTTTCGCGGCCATCGCTTTAGCTAAAGACTGGATCAATAAAGGGGATTTAGCCGAGGTTAAAAAACTCTACCAAGATTTGGCCGAGCGCTTCGCTAGTTTGGATTTTAAGGACTCCACCGAGGACTCTGAGGCCAAAGAGCCAGTTATCATCGCTTTAGGAACTTTGGCCGCCTTACGTTTAGAGGAAACCTTAAACCAAGGGTTGATCGAGGAGGCCTTGACCTTTCACGCGACCTTAAGCGCGCTCGGGCCCTCCTTAGCGGCCCGGGAGATCCGGGCCAAGATCACCGGGTTGTTAGTGGCCGAGTTAGCTAGAGGCCGTCATTTAAGCGAAGCGGCCCGGCTATTGGAGTCCATCCCTTTATCCGCCGACTCTTTGGTCATCATGAAGGCCAAAAACTTGGCTAAAGCGATCTTAACCCACTATGACCCGGCCTTTGGGGAAAAGGGGTATCGCCGCTGGACCTTTCCGCCCGGGAAAAAACTGGACACCACCTGGTCTTTGGGGGTGACCAGTTGGCGGAACCGAATCTTCCAGGCCTTTAAACTTAGCTTTTTTTAACCCCTTAACCCTATTGGCCTTTTAAGCCCTTAACCCCTTAAGCCTAACCTTAAGCTTATCGGGGGCTAACCAAGGAGTTGATTCGTGAACCCGCAGGACATCGCCCATCGCCCGGGAGAGAGCGCCATCTTTATCATTTTAGGCCTACCTGATTACGCTAAAGCCCAAGCGCCAGTGAAAGACTTTCTGGGGAAAGCCCCGGCCCTGGTTAGGAGCCTTGCCAACCGCTTTCCCGACTTAGGGATTAGCCTTAACCTTGGCTTTGGGGCCCAGGCTTGGACTGGGTTATTTCCTAATCGGCCGAAACCGAAAGAGCTAAAACCTTTTGAGGAGATTAAAGGCCAAAAACACGTGGCCGTCTCCACCCCCGGGGATCTCTTCTTCCACTTACGGGCCAGCCGTCTGGACGTCATTGTGGAATTGGCCTCGTTTATTAGCGCCGATCTAGCCGAAGTCTCCGTTCCCATCGACGAGACCCACGGCTTTCGCTACTTGGACAGTCGGGCCATCATTGGCTTTGTGGATGGGACGGAAAACCCGGAAGCCGAGGCGGCCCTAAAGGCCGCGGCCATTGGGGAGGAGGATCCCGAGTTTATAGGCGGCAGTTACGCCATGACCCAGAAGTATCTCCACGATCTAACGGCCTGGAACCAACTGCCGGTGGAGGAGCAAGAAAAAGTCATTGGCCGCCGCAAGTACGATGACCGGGAGCTAACCGACGAGGCTAAACCGGACAACGCCCATAACGTGGTCACTAACATCTCCAGCGAGGACGGAGAGGAGCTTAAGATCGTCCGGGCCAACATCGCCTTCGCCAACCCCTCGAAAGGGGAGTATGGCACTTACTTCATTGGCTACGCCGGAACCTTTTCCACCACCAAAAGAATGCTGGAGAACATGTTTGTGGGCAATCCTATTGGCAATACCGACCGTCTATTGGAGTACAGCCGGGCCATTAGCGGGACCCTCTTCTTTGTCCCCTCCAAAGATCTTCTGGCCGAGCTGGCCGAAGACTAGACGAATAGACGAATAGACCGATAAGGCCTAAGAGCTAGCCTTCGGCGAGCTTTTAGGCCTATTTAAGTAAGGTAGGCCTTATTGCCTGGCTCCAACCCTGACCAGTTACTGGCCATGTTGACCCGCTTAACCCAAGACGTCAGTAACCTCGTGGTGACCTCTTTAATCTTGGACCCGAGCGATCCGACCTTTCAGCGCGAGACCAGTAAAAACCGCTCCCAAGCGGTCATGAAGCTCTTAAAGGCCCGCGAGTGTTTGGAGCTTTTGGCCGCGACCCCGGCTAACCGTAGGCTCACCCAAAAAGCCGCTAGCTTATTGATAAAAGCTTACTTAGGGGCCTCTTTGCCGCTCGAGGCTTTAGCGGTCTACGAGCGTCACTTAAAGCCCCCCCTTGACCAACCAGAGGCTAACTCCTTTCGCTTAAACCCGTATCGTTTGGACTTAATCCTCGGCCTTTTGGCCGTGGATGAGTTTAAAGGGGCCAGCCAGCTTTTGGGGGAACTGACTAGCCCGGATTTTCCGAGCGATCTGGCCGTGGTCGTGGGGCTCATCTATTTTTCATTTATCCTCTTTGGCCTCTTTACCGCCCAGATCCCGGGCCCCCAAGTCTACGCCAAGCTCATCGCCTTAACCAAAGACCCCAAGGCCTTAAAAGGGCCGATGGCCCTAAAAATAGAGGACCCGCCCCCAGGGGAGGAAGCGGCCAGATCCTTAGGGAGTCTAACTAAAGAGGACCGCGCTTTCCAACCTCTAACCAAGGCCGCGAAAACCCTGGATTTTTTGTACCCGCTAGTCGTGGGCCACTTAGACCAAACGCGACCCTTAACCCTAGACGAGCAAAGCTTCCACTTAACTAACCTCGCTCATTTAGGGGCCTTTTTAATGGTTTTCTATTACGCCGAGCGCCGGGAATACGGTCGTCTTTTAGAGCTCTATGACAGTTTTAAGACCGCGCCTTTGAGCGAGGCTGACCCAACTTTAAAGGCGGCCATGATCCTGGAAGGGCTTAGCCGGTTCGATCCCTTAGGCCGAAGGTCTATAGCCGAGGAGTTTCTGGCCCATCTTTGGGCTTTACCCAATGGCCCCGAAGTCAATTTAATTAAAGCCCAAGGGCTGGTGGCTCTAGCCCGTCTTTACCATGACGACCCTAGTTTGGCGAAAGCCTTAAAGCTAAAAGGGTCCTTAGAGGGCCTACCTTACGATCCTAATCTCACCGGCCACCGTTTACGGCTTTTAGGCCTTTTAGCGGCCTATAGCCAGGCCCACGGGTATTTAACCAAGGCCCAATCCTTTCGGGACGAGGCCTATGAGCTTTATCAAAAAGAGGCTCCGATTGATGGCCCTAAGGGTCTTAGGGAAGACCCCAAGGACCAAGACTTTGAGCGAAATCAAAAGGATAACGCGGAAATCATGGCCCGGATCCTTTTAACCTCGCTCTCCGCCCCCCCGGTGATGGGCCAAGCTAGCCAAGCTTTAGCCACCTTCAAAAACATTTTTAACCTCCCTAATAACCCGCCCTTAAACCGGATTAAAGCCCAAGCCGCTCTTTTGATCTTAGCTCGACCGGATTTAACGGACCAAGCGGATCTAGCCGTCCAGATCTTCCAAAGGTTAAGCCAGATCCGGGACGCTGGGCCTATCGCCGGGCAATTGGCCCAAGCCGTGGCCACCCTGTTACGCTCCTTAGCCCAAGCCAAGCGTTACGATCAGTTAGAGCTCTACTTACGGTCTTTGGAGACCTACGCCGAAACCGATGATTACTTAGCCTTGGTCAGAGCCGCCAGCTACGTGGAGTTAGTGGCGGGTCGGTTAGAGAACGGGGAGGAAACCTCAGCCTTAGCTTTAGCCGCGAAAATAGAGGCCCTGGGCTCGGCCCCGCGCCTTTTAGCCGAAAAAGGTCGGTTAAGACTGGTTTTTATTCGTTATTACGGGGCTAAAGGGCTTAAAAGTAAAGCCCTGGAGACCTTTTTAAACTTAAAAAACTTAAGTCAAGAGCCCGCTTTAAGCCCATTTAAAGCCGCGGCCTTAGTCACCTTAGCCTCCATGGAGGCCATTTTAGGCGATATTAATGGGGCCTTGGCCTTTCGCCGGGACTTAGCGGAACTGGCCGAGACCTCTTTAGACTTAGAAAGTCAGGAAGCCCAAAAGATGACCGCGAACGTGGGGCTCATGGTCTTTTTAGTGGCCGTTAATCAGAACCGTTTGGACTTGGCCCGGGAGTTTTTGACCCAGATCTTTCATGACTTAAACTTAGGGGCCAACCCCCAAGACGCGCTAACCGCTGGGCTCATCCTGGCCCGGCGCTTAACGAGCGAGCTAAACTTAGCCCCTGGTTTACCCACTAGCGTAACTTGCGCTTTAAATATCGATTTAACTGGCCAAGACCAGCTAAAAGAAGTTTTGGCTTTGGGCGATAGACTGGCCTTACTCGGGGATCCGGGTCTAGTGGCCCAAGCCCAAATTAACCTTATGGCTCTAAAAAACTTAGTGGCTAAAGGCCGTCTAGCCCAAGCCATCCCTTACTTAAAGGCCATTGACCAAGAGCTTAAAGTTAGTCGCCCCCTCTACGCGGAAGGCTTATACACTTTAGCCACGGCTTACGCCCAAGGGGATCTTTACTTTCCGAAGTTCCAGTTAGCTAAACCCGCCCGGCGCGACCGGGCGGTCAAGAAAGTTAAAGATATTGAGCCTTTAGAGGAAAGCTCGGGCCAAGGGTTTTTTGAGAGGTTATTGGCTCTCCCTCTTGATAACGGGGTAAGCCTTTGGCGTTATAAAGCCGCTCGAAAGCTTATCGCCATCTTAATGGCCCAAGGCCATAGCCTGGCGGCTTTCAAGATCTACCAAACCTTTCCCGAACCTTGCGCCAATGAGGCTTACGAAACCGCGACCCTCCGCTTAAACGCGGCCTTTGACCTTATTAACGGCCTCATTAACCTTGACCCCGAAGCGGCTTTGGACCTAGTTTCTAGCCTTATAAGGCCAGAGAACCAGGGGTTTTTTGGAACGTTACGCCGCCAAGAGCTAGAAAGTTTAGCGGCGAAAGCCGTAACCTTAGGGAACCCGGATCTGGCCGCTAAAATCCAAAAGTTTCTCGCGACCTAAAACAGTGACCGCCCCTAACCGCCATATCCCCGATAACCGCCGCTCCAGAGGCTCGACTGGACCCTTTAACCCTTAACCATTGCCCCTAAAAATTTCGCGAAACCTCACGTAGCGGCTAAAGCGATTCCATGGTTTGATGTTTATTAATGTCTTGATTGTTAAGCGATTTTTTGCTACAAAGGGCTAAAACTTATTGATGGTGAGGAGCGAAGTTGAAGCTTATGACTAGCCACCTCGACCAGTCACAGACCGTTGACCGTCTAAAAGGGTGGTTTAAGGGCGGTCTTAACTTTTAGGGTTAGGGTAATTATCATGGGAACGCTGGCGCGGCCAAAATGGCTTTTCTACGACTTTCTTTTGGACTTGGTCCCCAGTGAGGCCCGGGTTAAAAACTGCGTCACTGGCGAGCATTGGGTCATGGTGGAAACGGATTCCGGCGGGTGCGGTTTAGCCCACTTTTTAAAGCGGACTGGCCCAACCTCCGCCCCGGATCCTAAATCTTTCCTTAACCGCCCTTTAAGCGAGCTAGCCAGCTTAGTTAAATCCTGGGACAACTCCACCGCGGCCATGGGACTCGCGGCCATTAACGCGGTGGCCAACGCTAACCTTCAGGATTTAAAAGAAAACCCCGCGCCCCCCAAGTCAGCCTGCGCTTTCGATTTCTTCCTGGACCGGACCAGAGGCCGCCGGGTGGCCGTGGTGGGCCATTTTCCTAACTTGGACAAAATCGCCGACGTGGCGAAATTAACCATCTTAGAGCGGAACCCGCAGCCCGGGGATTTACCGGATCCCACGGCTGAGTACGTCCTAGACGAGCAGGATGTGGTCTTCTTAACCGGAACCACCATCATCAATAAGACCTTACCGCGCTTAATGGAGCTAGCCCAAGGCCGGGAAGTCTATTTAGTCGGCCCCAGCGTCCCCATGTTCCCGGAGCTTTTTAAGTTTGGCTTCGCCTCTTTGTCCGGGACCATGGTCATTAACCCGGAATCCATGGCCCAGGCGGTGTCCCAAGGGTTATCCGAGGAAATCTTCACCCATGGCGGTTTGATGGTTAACCTTTTAAAAGAAAATTACGCCTAAAGGTTAGACCATGCTTCCTAATTTAGCTCTTTTTGACGAAACGTTTAAACGCGGACGGCGGGAAACCCAGGCGGAAGCCCGGGAATTTTGGGACCAAGCGGCCTTGGGGTATAAAAAACTCCAAGACGAAGGCGTAAACGACGCGGTTCACGAAAAGATCATCCAGACCATCGTCCAAAGGACTGGGTTAAACTCCAGCCACCGGGTCTTGGACTTAGGTTGCGGGCCAGGGCGCCATAGTCGGTTACTGGCCAAAATAGCCGGGTCGGTTACCGCCTTTGATCTGGCCCCCACCATGGTTAAACTAGCCCAAGAGGAAGCTACCCGCCAAGGGTTAACCATCGCGACCGAGGTTTTGGACTGGAGCGAGGTTGACTTAAAAGCCCAAGGCTGGGAGGGCCAGTTTTTCTTGGCCTTCGCCTCCCGCACCCCGGCCATCAGCGATCTCGCCACCTTACGGAAAATGTGCGCCACCGTGAGCCAAGGCTTTGGGGTTTTAGTTAGCTCCATTGAGCTAACCAATAGCTTAAGAGACCCGGTCTTAAAAGAGCTAGGTCTTAACGAGCCGGAAAAGGCCCGGGCCGTTAGAAGCGCCTTTTTAGAGCTGAGTTTACTGTGGCTGGATGGCTATTTCCCGGAAGTCACCTATTTTGACCAGAAATGGGCCGCCCCCCGCTCGCTAAAGGGTTCCATAGCCAAGCAAACCCGCTTTATGGAGATAATTCAACCTTTATCCCCGGAGGAAAAAGACCGGGTGGCCAAGACCTTAACCGCCATGGCTAAAGGCGATGAGGTTTTAGAGGAGATCGAGGCGAAAACCATCCTCATCATCTGGGAAATCCCCCCGCGGATCACGGTTGGCTCTTAATAAAACCTTTTAAAAGTAAATTTAAGCGGGCGAAATCAGCGTATACGCGAGACGCCCGTTTTTTATGGCCAAATCTCATACCATACCCTTCTTATCCCTTTAAAAACCAAGATTTTCCACAACTAAAACTCTCGAAAATTTTACAAAACGCAATTTGCTTTTATTTGCGAAAATTTAAAAAACGCAATATGCTTTTTTTCGCGTATTGCGTAATTTTGCAATAAAAAAAATTTGCAAATTGCGTAAATATTTAGAGTATGGATATCGATTTTTTAAGCGAAATTAGACCAAAAAAAATGAGTTTTTAAAGGCCAAAAAAACGATGGGCCTTCTATAAATACGATACATTAAAAGCCAAATTATATCTATTTATTTAATTTATTAGTTATTTTTTAATTCAATTAGATACAACACTGGTCTATTAAGCCGCCTCGAAAAGATTTCCCCTAAGGTCGCGGCCCTATAATCTCGGCCACCCCCCAAAAAAACTTGGCCTTAGCTCATAACTAAACCATTTTTTCGCCTTGGTGACGAAAATTACGCCCCCAACCAGAAAAAAAGCTTTCAGAAAGAGATTTTTATGCTAAGATACTCCAAGTTCTCGTCAAGAAACTTTGGTCGGGCGCGTTTTTCGGGCGCGATTTGGCCGGAGGGCCTGTTTCAAAACCACCTTTTAGCCGTTTAGTCATGGCTAAAACGTTTTAAATCAGCATATTAATTAAACTTAACCACCTAATTAACTTTTTTTATCGCGCTTATTTTTGCGTATTAGTTTTTTATTTTCTTTTTTCTATTATAAATAAACCTAATACAACGCTGTATTTTTTAGTTATAAAATAAATTCACCAAAAGCGAGGCCTCAAATTGGTTTACGGCTGACGCTAGATCCCGAATATCGCTAACAACTTGGCTTAGCCAGAAACATCGCCAGCGCGAAAACAAACTATTAGCGAATTTTGAGATGATTTATGAAAAAAGATGAATATGGCGAACTAATTGACCGCCTGACTTCCCTGGACACCTCAACCTTAACCAGGATCGAAGCCGAGCTGACCCGTCTTTTAACCTTTCGAGCCACCGCGGCGGCCCTCGCGGTCGCCCAAACAACCCAACCAACCAAGTCTGACCATTACACCGGGGTGGCCACGGAAATCTCCCGCCCTTATAAAGATCCAGCCAGTTCTCGGCCTATTTGGACCGAGGTCGAAAACACTCTACCTGGAGCCCGGATACCGGGGGCCCGCCTCTCCATCACCGAACGGGAAAAAGATCCCAAAAGCGCGCGCCTATCGTGGGCCGAGATGGAAAAGAGGCTGGATCAGGAAAGGCGCTGACAACCTTCCAGCCTCACCTAGCTTTCTTACGCCCTAGCTTTATCCTGATAGGGCCGGAACGCGCCTTTAATCCCTGGGTTAAGCCGGTAAAGCCCGTTAAGCGGACACCAACCCCTCTTCGCCCCCAAAACCGCTCCAGAGCCGTTTAAGGGCCGTTTTTCAACTTAGGGAAAAATTCCCTAACTCGGATATGAGCGCACAACATTATTGGACGAAAAGCTTGATCAGATCGCCGCTGGGAACGCTTAGCGCTTTAACCTTATTAAGTCGGTTTATAACAATTGGGCTCGCTCCGATCGGGAAAACTGTGGGGGGCCAAGTTTAAAGACGCTGACGATAGACCAGGAGAAAAACAGCCACCCCCTACCCAGTCTGAGCGTAAACGCGAATCCTTGGCGTAAAACCCTGGCGGCGTATATTTAAGGACGGACCAGATGGGTATAACTTTTGAGGTTGTTCAGACCGCGAATGTCAGACAGCCTATAAAGATGATGGCGGAAAACCCGGGAAAATAAACTCCAAAAAAGGGAAAACAGCCTCCAGCTGAGTTTAAATGTAACCTTAATTCCCAGATTTTCTGTCATACAAAAATTTTTTCGCTATATGTATGGCTAAACACTTGATATTCATCAAAATGTTTGGCGTAATTCAGCCATACAAGGAGGGCTGGAGTGGCCGGAATTACCGTAGCCAATGAAAAAGGATGTTTAAGGCTCTATTGTACTTTTTCATTTAGAGACAATAATAATAAACCACAAAGGATACGTAAGGCTATCGGTAAAATAGATCCTAATACTGGTAATACTATTTTTAATAGTTATTTTAAAAATATTATTACTTTACAGGGAATTACAATTGAAAAAGTGCAAAATATTCCTTACCATGAAATACCTAACATTGTTAATTTTGGTTCTTACACTAAAGAAGAATTAATTAACAGAACATATGTAAATAAAATTAATGATTTAACAAGATTTTTTAACAACTAATAATTTTATTTAAACATTTTCTATTAACTTTTGTTTTTAATAAACATATATAATTGTTTAATAATTTAATTGCTTATTAACATATAACAAACAACTGGTAAAAACTAATGACAATTAAATCATCTAATGATAATAATCAGTCTACTGTAATTAAAAACAATGGTTCTACCGCCGATAGAACTAGAACGCATAGTCCAGGCAATTCTGATAAAACCCCTACATCTCCACCTAAGCCTCCAAAAGATCTAACTTCAAACGTAATTAAGCCAAAAGACACTTCCAATAATGGTGGCCGACCAACGCGGTAGGTGATGTTTCCACAACCCCCCTTTTTCGACCGACCCACCCGCGAACCGGGCGCGCCCTACTTAGGTTCTCCACTAGGTCTTCGTGATTTCGCTCACGAACAGCTTTGGCTTCAGGGTACCATGTCCAAAAGTTTGTATTTCTGGCGCGTCCGCCCATCATCGAGCTCTTGATAACGCCAGGTGTTCCACCTGAACTTAATCTTTAACCAACAACGAAACTGGCCACATATATATCTGGCTATCGTACTGTATATTCTCGAAACCGCGCCCGTATGGCGGTAGTTCGCCCAGCCCCGATTCTTATATTCAGTTTAGCCACCAGGTCACTGGTTCCCCAACAGGCGTATCGTCCGCTTGTTTTGGCTAGCCCTGGCCCTTGGTTGGCGAAAGCCTTTTGGTTAAAGCCTTTTTTGGCTTAATACAACCGAAAGTCCACCGGAATGATGACCCGGGCCGGGGCTGGCGGTGGGGGAAAAGGCGAGGCCGCTCTAACCGCGGCTAAAGCGGATTGGTCCAGGCCATTATGACCGCTGGACTTATTGACGCTAATATCCAAGGCCTCGCCACTGGAGGCGATGGTGAAGGCTAAAGTGGTCGTCCCTTGGACGCCCATTTTTTTAGCCTGAGCGTTGTAAACTAGATATCGCCGGATCCGATTTTTAATGTAATTGTAGTTGGCGTCCTGATAACCCTTAACCCCGCCCGAGCCTGTCCCCGCGCCAACCCCTTGGCCGATCCCTTGGCCACTCCCCTCGCCTGTCCCTTGGCCAGTTCCGGTTCCCGTCCCTCTTCCCTGACCTTCGCTGGAGCTTTTCGCGGCCACTTTAGGCTCTTTAGCGACTTTGGGCTCTTTAACGACTTTGGGTTTCGAAGGTTTCGGGGTGACTTTCGGTTTAACGACTTTCGGAACCTCCACCACGGGAATCTCCGGGGTTAAGGTGACCAGGTCCGCCGGTATTTCCTCGACTGGGGATTCGACTGGGGGTTCGACAATAGGTTCGACAATAGGTTCAACCTGGGGCTCGGCTTCCACTTCCGCCACCGGGGTCGCCGCCTCGGTCTCCGCCGGTTCGGGGGTAGACTCCGCTGGGCTAGCTTCATTACCCGAGCCCTCTTCCCCGGATTCCCCTTCCGGGCCGCCCAGGTACACTTGATAGACCCCTAAAACCTCCCACTGGGGCGTTCCTAAACCAAAGATAGGAAATTTAATAAGTAAAGCGGCCAAAATTAGATGACTTAAAACCGAGACGAGGACAAAAGGCCTTAAGGAAAAGGAGCTAATGGCGCCGCCAGCCTTAGTGGCCCCTTCTTTTAAAGACGGATTGAAAGTTATGGAGGTAGGCGGCATCTAAGCGTTTCCTAAACAGGCGGGAACCAACCCCATGCTTTCTAATAGCCCAGCCTCTAGGCCATACAGGTCCTCCACCGCCGCGGCGGTGGTTAAAAGGCGAGCCGCCCCTAAACTAACCACCCGCCCGGCCCGCATCATGAGAACTTGACCGCCCAAGTAAAGGGCTTGCTCCGGGTGATGGGTGGTCATGAGAAAGGTTAACCCCTCAGTCTCATGAAGGCGTTTCATAGTCCTTAAGACCATGGTCTGGTTACTTAGATCCAGACCCGAGGTGGGCTCGTCCATTAAGATGAACTGACTGGACTGGGCCAAAGCCCGGGCGATAATGACCAGTTGCTTTTGGCCCCCGGAAAGCTCCGTGAAGGTTTGGTTGGCTAAAGAGCTGATCCCGACCCGCTCTAAGGCTTGGTGGGCTTTCTGGATATCTTGACGGTCAAAACCGCCCCATTTGCGCCGAGCCGTCCGACCCATCATGACCATGTCCAAGACCTTAAAGGGAAAGACGCCCCCATGGAATTGCGGCACGTAGGCCAAAATCTTGGCCAGAAACGACCGGGGGTATGACTCCACTGGGTGGCTATTAATAAAAACGGTCTTTGGGTTAATGGGCAGAAAACCTAAAATAGACTTTAATAACGTGGTCTTGCCGCAACCATTGGGGCCTAAGATGGAAAGGATATCCCCTGGCCCCAGTTGGAAGCTTACGTCCATTAAGGTCGGGGTATGGCGGCGATAAGCGAAGGACAACCCTTTGACGTCAATCATGATCTAGTCCAGCTTTCCAGAGGGAAACGGCGAATAAAGGCAAACAGATTAATGAGGTGAATATGCCTAAGGGAAACTCAGCCGTCCAAAAGGAACGAGTTAAGGTGTCCGTTAAAAGGACGAATAAGGCCCCTAAAATGGCGGAGGCCGGTAGTAAAGTCAGGTTATTAGGGCCAATGATTAAACGGACCACGTGGGGAATGACTAAACCCACCCAATTGATGATCCCGGCGATAACCACGGAAAGCGAGCAGATCATGGTGGCCAGGCCGATTAGCTTTAACCGCTCCCGGCGACTATCGACCCCTAAGCTCATGGCTTCCTCGTCCCCCAAGCTTAAGGCGTTAACCACCCGGCCGCACAAGGTCAAATACAATACGCCCAAAACCATTAACGGGGCCACCCAGGAAAGCTGCGTCCCCGTAGCCCGGGATAAGGTTCCCATAAGCCAGTAAACGAGCTCAGGCAGTTGGTTATCCGTGTCAGCCAGGTACTTAAACAAAGAGGTGACCGCGGAGAAAAAAGAAGAGCTGACCAACCCCCCGACTAACAAAGCTAGAAGCGGCGAACGCGGGTAAAGGCGGCTTAAGGTTAAAGACAAGGTCACCCCGCAGATCCCGCCGACTAAAGACAAAAGCTGGGTCATAACCCAGGAGGAAAAGACCACGATGCCCACCGCCGCCCCAGTGGAGGCGCCCGCCAAAACGCCTAAAATGCCTGGGGAGACCAAAGGGTTCCGGAAAATGCTCTGGTAAACCGCCCCCGACAAAGATAAAGACGAACCCACGAGGATCGCCGCTAGAATCCGCGGCAACCGAACTGATAGAAAGAGGTAACTAACCTCCTCAGCCCTAAGCGAAGGGTTAGGGACAAAAAACCGCTCCCAAAGGGAGCTTACAATCTCCAGGGCCGAGACCGGATAACGCCCAACGGGAATGACTAAGATCAAAGAAGCCAGAAAGACTAGGCTTAAAATCAAGATGAAGCGTTTATTCATTTAGTGGCCAAGGAGGGATCCAAAAGCTCGCGGGCCATTTGATCGGAAAAATCCAAACGGAAAAACAGGCGGTTAAACTCCTTGGTCGCGGCGATGACGTCTAGAGGGTACATATCGGGATACAAAAGATTGGCTAGCCATCGGGCCCCCATTAAAGACGTTAAGGATGGATGGCCATTCCAAGAAAAGGGGCCGCGAGGGACTAGATAGACCCGGCCTAAACGCGCGGCCCTCAGCTTTTTCCAACGCTCCTCTTGATCAATGATTTGTTTTAAGGGGTAACTTTCCGCCAAGATAACGTCAGGATCCAGGGCCATTATCTCCTCAAAGGAGATCCGGGGCCGACCGGCTTGAACGGCGTCCGAGCAAAGCATGGCGTTCCGACCGCCAGCTAAGAGAATAAAGGTGGAACGGCTTTCGCCCGAGCAAGAAGTGGCCAAGCCATCAGCGTCCATGGCGAGATAAACCCGAGGTTTTTGAGCCTCGGGAATGGCCGCGAGCGGCTTTAAGGAATTTAAAACCTTCTCCGCGAAACTCCCCAACTCTTCGCCGCGCTCTTGGCGATTAAAGATCTGGCCCATGGTCCGGAAGCACAAAGGTAACGCCTCAATCGCACTGGGAGCGGTCAAAAGCTCCATACCAACGTCTTTTAAGGTCCCCCGGATCCGCTCGGTGTTAAAGAAACTGTTCTCCAGCAAAAAAGCCTTTTTTAGACCACTGGCCATGAGCATCTCCCGGTCGGGCACAAAGCCTTGCCCATACCAGCCGCCCAAGATGGGGAGTTTTTGGTGCTTTTCCGGGATAAATCGCTTTTCATAGTCAAAAAGAGGGGTATTCCAAGCCCCCATAAGCTCTGGATCAAAGGAGTAAAGCGTAAAGGCGGACGGTGGGGTCGCGGGATAAACCCCTCGGGTGAACTCATCAGCCTGACTGAAACTAGAGAGAGTCAAAAGCCATAAACCGACTAAAACAAGCGACTTAAAATATTTCACAATATCCTCAAAAGCCGCCACAAGGCCAAAATTGGCCCTATGGCGGCGATAAAAAGCGCGTGTAAGCGATAAACGTAAGTTTTAAAGCACTATTTACGCTACTTTATAACTTATAAAAGTAAGAAGCTGTTATAAGAGATGTTTAATAGTTTCCTGTTACCCCAAGGAAGAAAGTCCGACCAGGTCGTGGAAAATCATAAGAATAGTAATAATTCTTATCAAAGATGTTTTTAGCGCCCAGTTCCACAGTTATATGATCGTTAAAGTCATAAGCGACTTTCAGATCAGCGGTAAGAAATCCAGGCGCTTCTGGATGCTTGTCAGAGGAACTTGAGCTTTGGTAAAAATTAGACCGAGCGACAGCCTGAGCCGTGATAGTCAGTTTTTCCATAGGAGCGACAACCGCGAACAAAGATCCTTGAACTTTAGGAGTGTCCATTAGATACTCCTCGTCTTTGTCCGTCACTTCGGTCTTCCAATCCATTAAGGTGAAAGTGCCACCCAGGGATAAATATTGATTGACAATGGCCTCCAGGCCCGTTTCAAAGCCATACGTTTTAACTTTATCAGCATTCTGAAAATAATTGTTATTATCAATGCTAACTCGTGTTATTTTATTACTAATTGATGAATAAAATACAGCCGTGGAAAATTTTAGCCAACCACCCATCGTGCCCCGGTAGCCTAATTCATAGTGATCAACTTTTTCTGGCTTTAAATTAAAAGAACCATGAGGATTATCCGCGTCACCGAATCGAGTGAATTTTTCCCACATGGAAGGGAAACGACCTTTACGAGCGTAAGTTAAATAAATCTGTTGCGCGTTTGGCAAATCATAAAACAAGCCAAGTTGCCAATTGAAAAGGTCTTCGCTATTCATCGCGTTTCCCTCAAGTGGCACCATGGTATTACCTTCTAATTCCTCAGCTGTGTCAGGAATTCTCCGACTGTAGGAAAGACCTAAAACAGCGGTTAAATTATTGATTGGTTTATAAGTGTATTCTGTTCCCAAATCAAAATAGTGATCCTGATCATGCTCAAGAATTACGCCAGAATTATAATCTTTGGATTTATGCGATAATTGGCGGAAACCTACGGACCAAGAAATTTTATTTTTTTTATTAATCTCATGATCGAATCGACCGCTTATCCCAGCGATATACTGATGATAACCAGAGTCCGAAGAGGTGTCAGGGTCCTTAGGTTCTAAACCAACTATTTTTGTATAAGTAAGAGTTAGATCTTCATGTTTATCATAATATCCCAATAACTGGACATGAGTTTTTTCACCAACGTCAGCGTCAAGTTTAACGAAGTACCTTTGGGTCTTATAGACCGGCCACCGCCAGAGGCGAGTCTTGGCGTTTTTACCAAAACTAATCCCCAACTGTTTACTAGCCGGATCAGGTTCCGCGGTCACTGGCTGCCCTTTTACATAATCTTGCAATACAGCGCCAAACATGATCTCAACTTTATCTGACGGGGTTAAGCCAGCGATAACATTTAAACGGCGGTTCCGAAAATCAGAGTTTACTCGGCGACCGCTTTTTTGGAAGAAACCTGGACGGAAGCTATTGGATAGAGTGAAAAAATCCTGCTCATCTTGGATGGCGCTAACCTGTAGATAAAACAGATCTTGCTTTGTCCCAATCCTAACGCCCATAAATCGACCTTGGTCATCGCCTTTCCGATCGAAATAGTTCATGTACTGGGCTTTGAACTCCAATGGTCTAACCGGTTTATGAGTCTTAACGTTTAAAGTGCCATAATTGCCAAAGCCACCATTTAAAAGAGGTGAGCTATAGCCTTTGGAAACATCAATTGATTCCGTGTCAAACATCAAAACATCATTGAAATCAAACTGATTGCGGTAAGTGGTGGCCACTGGGATATCATCGATATATACGCCTACCTGTCGCTCATTGGAGCCACGAATAGAGACAATCCCTTCCGAGCGACCTCCTGTTTCGGCGATGGTCACCCCCGGAACTCCACTTAAAGCCTCCCACATAGTCTGCGCGTCTTTCCGCTCTATGTCAGTTTGGGTAACGCTAAAGACCGTATCTTTAGGGACTGAAAGCTCAATAGGATCTAGACGGACCTCGCCTAGTTCCTGAGCCCAAGCCTGGTGGCCGCCAGCCAAAACCAGACCGAAAATAACCGATCCTAAAAGGAATCGCTTCATTGAAAACCTCTCCTGACTAAAAAAATCATCTAAACCGTTAGACTGGAACGCCCAAAGTTATAGTCCACGGTATCGCCACAACTAAAAAATTGAAGTGAATATCTAGCCTTGTTGGCTAGAAAATCGCCAAAAAAACTAATAAGTTTCCGAAAATAATCGCGTTGTGAGTCAAAAGACCTGGCCAGTTTGTCTAAGACTTAAGCCGTAAGCTTAACCTCCTTAATAGCTTCGGGTCATTTGGCGACCACGGCCTAATTTGGAATCCACTACCTAGAATAGTTGGGTCCCCTGTTTAAAATCGTCATTTTCGTTATTTATCGCTTAGTTAGATAAAAAAACCACTGGCCAATTTACTACCTTAAACGCGATTTCTTAATCAAACTTATCAGGACTTTTTGGCACATAATATCTTTGGAGAGGAAATCATCCAGCCAATATTTCCAAACGAAACGTTATTTAAACGTATCAAAAGTAGTCATTTTGTTATTTTATCCTCAGTATACCTTATTATTTTTTTAGGTCAAGGATTTTTTTCCTTTTTTGACATAACTTTATTGCGCGTTTAGTTTAAAAATTTTTTCTATTTTTTAGCTATTTTATTTATATTTACTTACAATTTTAAAGATTAATCTAGCCTAAAAATTAATTTTCATAAATTTTAAATTAGCATTTACAATTCATATTTTTATAATTATTGTAAAAGTTAATAAATACAATAATATACTTCTATTGTATTTAATTATTAATTATAAGCGATAATAATTAGAATTGATATACAAAGGCTTTTGGCGGGATATCACGGATCTTCGCGTCAGCTATAAAGATCAGCCATTTCGGAGAGGCGGGGGGACAAAAAAACCACCATAAAGGTGGTTTATTGAAAAAGGTGATTTTAGAAATTGTTCCTTATTCGTCCTTTTTTGGGGGCTCTTCCGTTAAGCTCTTCATTTGGGCGGCGGCCTTTTCCTTAGCTTCGGCCACTTCCGCTGGGTCCAACCGAGGATCGCGGATCTTTTGAAAGAGCGGCCCTATAAAGCGGTTTAATAAACGAAAGGTCCCGGACTTAACTTCCAGCTCAGCCTTAATAAACCTTAAGCAGCCCCGGCACTCGGGATTGGCCGCGGCGTAGGTTTTGATGGGAAGGTGATTAACCAAGGCCAGAAAATACATGCCCCAGACCAATGGTTCTCGGATAATAGGAAACCACCAATGCTTCCGGTAGGTTTGGCGCATTAATTGAATCATGCAAATCCGGCAAACCGTGGGTAAAGACGGATTATTGGACAAGGTTTTCTCCTTGGGATTGGCTTTTAGGGATTGGCTCATGGGGTCAGCTTCTGGTTAGGTTAGGTCGGGGCGCGTTGGAACCTTACGCCCGTCTTCATGGCGGGGACTTTAAACTAGGCGTATTAACCCTATAACTTAAGCTCCAAAGGGATAATAGGCTAAAACCGCCTTAAATACTAGCCTTGGTTGGCCGAGGTTTCCTAAAGTTGCGGATTTAAAAGGTTTACGATAGCCCTCTAACGGAAAAGCTAATGGGGACGTTTAGCTCGAGTTCGCTTAAGCCCAAATCTTTCGGGATCGCGGGAAAGGGCGAGCAACGTTTAAGTAAGGCCATAGCCTCCTCGTCTAGGACCGCGTAACCAGAACTCGCTACTAAGCGCGCCCCTAAGACTCGACCGCTAGCGGTCACTCTAAAGCTCACTTTAGCCACGCCTTTTAAGTTTCTGGCCATGGCGGCGGTCGGGTATTTTTTAAACTGGTTAAGCTTCCGACTGATCTGGCTTTTGTAGGCCGCCATTAGATCGGGATTCCCGCGTCCCGTCCCGCCGCCCACGCCGCCTTGACCTCCGCCAGCCACTCCAGCGTTGGGGATGGGTGGCCCTGGCGATCTTTGGGGTTGTTTTTTGGGCGTTTTTTTGATTATCGGCTTTTTCTCCGGGGGTTTCGGCGGAGCGATCATCGGGGCTTCCTCAGCTTGGCTTTCCACTAACTCGGGCTCGGGCTCAGGCTCTTCGGGCTCGGGCTCCGGCTCGGGCTCTGGGGCGGGGGGCTCAACGCTTTCCTCTTCTCCCCCACCGCCTGGGCTACCGCCTAAGGGATCGTAATCGGAAAAATCCATGACCGCTAAGGGGACAAATTCGGGCTCTATAACCTCTTGACCTAAGGCCACGACCCCGATTAAGGCCAAGATGTGGATGAGGCCTGAGACCAATAAGGTCCTTAGAAAGACATCTTTTTCGGGCGGCGAGGACATCGGCTTATTGGCTCGGGCTAGCGGGCGCGGGAGTCGGGTTTGGCGCGGCTGTTGTCGCGGAAGTAGGGTTTGCCGCGGCCCCGGACGCGGGAGTCGAACTTGCGGCCCCAGACGCCGAGGGGTCAGTTACCCCATTGGCCGGAGCCCTAATGTCAGTGACTAAAGTGACCCGAGCGAAGCCAGCTTGGCCTAAGGTGGCCATTAGCGTCATCATCTCTTTGTACCTAACCATGCCATCGCCGCGAACAAAGACCTCCCCGTTCTCCGAGGTCTGGGCCAGTTCTTTAAAACGGGCGGTTTGGTTAGCTGGGGCCACTTCCTCTTTATCCACAAAAACCCGGTTTTCCGCGTCTAAGCTCACAATGAGCGGGGTTTTCGGTCGGGGCATGGGATCGCCGCCGGTTTTCGGTAAGTTAATATGGACCCCGCCGAGCATTAAAGGGGCGGTGATCATAAAGACAATGAGCAAAACCAGCATGATGTCGATAAAGGGGGTCACGTTGATTTCCGAAAGAGCCTCCTCGTCGCCCCACTCATCCCTTTCATCGGGATCCATATTCCTCCCCCTTATCGCTAGCGGCTAACTCCTCAAAGTTGGCCAAGACGATCCTCTGGCTAAAAAGGCTAATGGCCCCTAAAGTCTTCGAGCGAAACTTCTTAATGGACCCCACGGTCACGTTGTAGCCTAAAACCGCTGGGATAGCCGCCACCAAGCCCATGGCCGTGGCGAAGAGGGCCTCGGCGATACCCGGGGCCACCACGGCTAAGGTCGTTTCCCCGGAGATGGCGATGCCCACAAAACTGTGGGTCACGCCCCAGACGGTGCCAAAAAGACCAATAAAGGGGCTAGTGGACCCCACGGAGGCGAGAAACAAAGACCGTTGGCTGAGCCTTTCCACGCTGTCGGCTAAGGCTAAACGCATGGCCCCTTCCACCCGAGCCCGGTAGTCCGCCGCTGACTCCGGTAAACTCGATTTAATCTTAGCGGCCCTTAAACCGGCATTAACGATCCGCCGGGCGAACTTGGGTAAGCTATCTAAGGAGTCCAGCTCCCGAGCCTCCCCGGCGGCCCGAAACAAACGAGCTTCCTTAGCGGAGTGGCTTAAGATGATGGCCTTTTCAATGATAATGGCCCAAGTGATTAAAGAGGCGATAAAAAGTAAGATCATCACCCCTTGCACAACTGGGTCGGCGTTTAAAAACATCTTCTCTATGGAGGCGAAATTACCATTCATCGCTGATCGTTTTATCCTTAATTAACTGAAAATATATTGTTTAACCAGTTGGTTTAGAGTTATTGACGTTTAAATTAACTAGTTTAAGCTTAAGGCCCGTCTTTAGTCTCAAGGCTAGTTGAGGCTAGAGCTTAGTTAAGATTCTTTCCCGCTGGGCTGGTCTCTAGCTGGAGGACCGTGGCGAGCTCTTCTTTGGGGATCCGGTAGTTGTAAAAATTAAAAAAATAATCCCGAACCACCTCTTCCATATGGACGTCCTTAAACAACTCCGGGTAAAGCTTGGTCCCCAACCACAAAGGCATCATGGCCCCTTCGGCGCTACGGGCGTACCAGACAAAGATCCCCCGGGGGCTAGGGTAAACCCGCTTATTTTTCACCGCCGTCACTTCGGCCAAGACCGGATCAGCCAGGATCTCAGCCCGATCGACTGGCCCCGAGGAAATAATGACCTCGGGATCCCAAGTGACAATGGTCTCTTTATCGATGGTTCCCCCCAAGGCTTGGCCGTTTAAAGAGTAATCCGCGCCTAAGTTAATCCCCCCAGCCGCGGTCAGATAATGGTGGGAAATATCGTGGCGGTTAATGGTCCGATAAGCCCCGCCCGTTCCGTATAAGAACAAGACCCTTAATCGCTTATCACGGCTAATGGCGCTGGATAAACGGGCCGCATTGGCCACGTTTCCCTGGTAATACCTCACAAACTCCTTGGCCCTTAGGGACTCGGTTTCCCCTAAGATCTCACCAATGATTAAAAAGGATTGACTAAGCTCCTCCACCGAGGCGATACCGCTCACGTTAACCACCGCCACCCCAGCGGCCGTTAAACGCTCCCTTTCCGGATCGCTTAGGGTTAAAGCCGTTGGCCCGTAAAGGACCTGGGCCCCGGAGGCCAGAACCTCCTCCAGGGAGCGGCTGTCGTAAGACTTGGGGTTGGATTTAAGCAAATCCGGAAACACTTTTTTAAAGTAGTCGCTGATCCCCGCCGTGGGGTAAGCCACCACCCGGCCCCCGCCTCTAGTCAGCATCTCCGTCACCTGACAAAAGGCTGGAATTAAGGTCGCGACCTTCGTCACTTCCTTAGGTATAACCACCTTCTGGCCCAAACTATCCACCACCATCCGGGTGTCCGCGGCAAGGGCGGAAAGCTGGAGAGCTAAGGTCCACCCCACGACAATAAAAGCCATAAAACAGAACGATTTTACTATTTTAAAAGTTTTTCGCGTAATCATATTATCCGCCAGATAAATCTATTTTTTAATTAAAGTCTTTTAATATAAAGTCTTTAGTATAAAGGCCGACAAACGGTTAAATCCAGGGAGCTATCCGGCCACTTTAAAACCGTGACCTTAACCCCATAAGCTAAAGAGAGGTTATCCGCGGTTAAGACCGTCTTTAATGGCCCCACCAACCGCGTACCTAGCGGGGTCAGTAAGGCCGCCTTATCGCCGCACTGGAACACGTGGTCGGGAAAGTGGGTGGTCATGATGACCCCCAAGCCTTGGTCCGCCAGATCCCGGATGATTTTTAAGACCTTAACTTGGTTCCCAAAATCCAAGTTGGAGGTGGGCTCATCCATCATGAGAAAGGTTGGCTCTTGGGTTAAAGCCCGAGCGATTAAGACCATCTGCTTTTCCCCGCCGGATAGCTCGGTGAAAAAGCGGTCCTTTAGATCCTCTATACCTAAGCGAGCTAAGGATCTTCTAGCCACCAGATAGTCGCTGGCGCTGGGCCGACCGAGAAGCCCCATATGGGCCGTCCGACCCATAATGACCACGTCCATAACGCTAAAGGCGAAGGGCGTGAACTGGGACTGGGGCACGTAACCCATGAGCTTGGCCCGGGCCGCCCGGGCCAAAGAGTTTAGATCTTGGCCCTCAATGGTCACTCGGCCTTTAAGTATAGGTAAAAAGCCTAAAATTGATTTAAAGAGAGTGGTCTTCCCAATGCCATTAGGGCCAAGTAAACAAAAGACCTCCCCCGCCGGAATCGAAGCCGAAAAACCCGACAAAATAACCTTGGAGCCGTAACCGCAGCTAACGTTTTCTAGGCTTAGGTCCACGTCTTTCGCCCCAAACACAAAATAATGATGAACAAAGGAGCCCCTAAAATGGAGGTGATAATCCCCACGGGCGTTTCCCCAGGCAAGACCACTCTAACCACGGTGTCCACCAATAACATGAAGAGCCCGCCGCCTAAGATCGTGGCCGGAAGTAAACGGCTAAAGCTTGGGCCCACTAAAAAACGGGCCAAGTGGGGGATAATGAGGCCCACCCAGCCAATCAGCCCGCATAAAGCCACGGAGGAGGCGGTCATGATGGTCGAGGAAACGATGATGATAAGGCGTAAGCTCTCGTAATTAACCCCCATGGACTGGGCTTCCTCCTCGCCAAAAGCCAAAGCGTTTATCCGCCAGCGGGTTAACCACAAAGGAATGGCCCCAATGAAAAAAGCTAGGGCCATTATCTTGACGTTGTCTAGGGAGCTGGAGCGAGAAAAGCCGCCCATGAGCCATAAGACCATGGAGGATAAGCTTTGGTCATCGGCGCTTATATATTTAACAAAGGAGCCCACCGCCCCAAAAAGAGCCGAGACCACCACGCCCACGAGGATCAAAACGAGTAAAGAGCGACCCCGACCAACCACGTTGGCGATAAAAAGAACCAAAAACACCGCCCCCAAGCCAAAGGTAAAGGCCATTAAGTGGAGACCAACGGTAGGTAGCCCTAAAACAATAGCTAAAGAGGCCCCAACCCCAGCCCCACTGGAAACCCCTAAGATGTCTGGGACCACCATGGGGTTCCGGAAGAGAGCTTGATAAGCGGCCCCGGCTAAAGACAAAGCCGATCCAGCCAAAAAGGCCAATAAGACCCTGGGGAGCCTAACCCCAAACAAGATCACCTCAAAGCGCCGATAAGCTGGATCCACCTCTTGGCCCAAAATCTTTCGCCAGGCCAAATGGGCCACTTCCGAGATGGGGATGTCATTGGCCCCTAGCCCCAAGTTAACGATGATGGCGACTAAAGAGGCTAGACCAATGGCCACCAAGACTAGACCATCGACGCGACCGCCAACTAAAGAGATCCGCCGGGGCTGGGATTGGGTTAAAGACATGGCCAAAAGCCTAGAGCTCCGAACCCAATAAAGATCCGCTAAGGCTTTTCCGGGGTAAAAAACCGTAAGAAGCGAAGTCGCTGGCTAAAAAAACCTGGGCGAACTCCAAGGCGACTTTAGGGTTAGGGGCCTTTTTGGGGATAACCAAGGCGTGGGCGATGGGGGCCCCTTTAACGGTTATGGTTTCATCGATCTTAAACTCGGCTTTAGCGTAAGCGTCGGCTAAGGAGTCTAAAGAAAGATCCATGACCGCTGGCAACTCGGCGAAGGTTAGCCCTTTAGCTTTAGCCATAGAATAGTAGGCGAAAAAGTAATCAAAGTTAGGTTTAGGCTCACCTGGGCCAGGTTTATTTAAGGTCAACCGACCGGGGCCATCTAAAAGCTTAGCGGATAAACCCGGTCGATGGTTATCGGCTAAGGTCATGGCCAGAACGGCCCGATACCCACCCGGGTCCGCGTGGGGGTCAAAATGGGCGTAAATAGCCCCAGGCGCGGTTAGCTTGGCCTCCCAGTCGCTGGAGTCAATGGTCCGACCCTCATTGGCCGCGATAACCATCTTGTTGCCGGCGAAAACCGCGTAACCCGTGGCCTCGTTCGGAACCAAAGCTTGGGCGATCAGGTGGTCATCGGCCAGGATAAGAAGATCATAAGGCTCTCCAGCTAGGTATTGTTTCACCCCAATGACTGAGCCGCCCGGGGTCACCTTGATGGGAAAATCCGGACGCGACTCGTTCCACTTAGGGACTAGATCGCTAACCACGCCCATAGCCACGCCCGCGGAAAAAACATTTAGTTGACTCGCCATATTAAACTCCAGCCACCCCGATTCGCCCCAACCTTAGATGATTAAGGGCCCCGAAGGTTAGGGTCAAGACCGGTCAAAACCTTTAAAAACGGACAAAAAATGGTTTAAATCCTATTATAGGACATACTAACGCCTTTAGACCCTAATTGACCAGCGCGGAAAAAATCACAGCCCTTCTTAACCTGGATAAGATGGAGCGATAAGGGCTATAAGCTTAAAGTCTAGGGGTTAAAGATATCCCGACCTTCTTTAACTAAAAAGAGCTCCCGGCGGACATCCATGACCTTTTGGGCCAAGATCCCCAGAAAGTTCCGGAGCGTGACGCTCTGGGCCGGGGCGACTTTGGGGTTATAGAACCGGGTTAACGCCTCCCCGGAGCACTTTAAGCACTCTAAGTCAAAGTCCAAGGGTTTGGGCTTAAAGGGTAACTCAGGCTTTTGGCCCAAGAACTCCAAAAACCGGGAAAGAGAGGGAATCTCGGCCATCATCATCCCGGGCTCGCCAAACTTTGGCATATCGTACTTAAACCGGCGCGGTTGAAGCTCTTTCGCCGGAGTGGAGCGTAAGACGATCAAAAAGTTACCCTTGTCCGGGATTTCTAAAGGCTGGCCAGCTTTAAGATGGACAATGGGTGGCGCTATAGTCTCCAAAAGCTCAATAAGATCGTCATCAGCGATATCTTGAAACAAGGTGGAGCTTTTTAGCTCCGGTAGGTAATCTCGGTAGTTAGTCATCGCGATCCCTTAACAAAGATAAGTCGCCGGACAGACGAGGAGAGAAGTCTGTCCGGCGTTCCTACGCTTAAACCCGCCGTGAGCGAGAAGAAGCTAGAAGTGGTAGGCCACCGCGGCGTAAAACGAGCGGCCCGGCATGTAAAAGTTAGTGGCGGAGTTACGATTAATCCGAGGATCGCCAAAGGCGTACAACCGATCAAAAATGTTATTGATATCCAGCTTCACCTCAATATTGCCATATTGAGAGAAATCAACTAAGACTTTACGAATAGCGAGATCCACTACCGTGAACCCTGGATAACGCAAATTGGGATCATAGGCGGCGGGGTTCATCATGGATTGGCTTGGGTAAACTTTACCCCAATAAGTGGCGTTAAGGTTAACTGATAGTTGTTCTTTGGGATATCGGAAACGAATACCCGCTCCAATGGTGGTTTTAGGAATCTGGGTCCCATAGTTATTGGTGTACCTACCCCAATTTCCCGCTATACCATGGCGATACAACTCTTTTGAATTAAATATATGTGAAAAGTTAAAATAAGGACGTAATTCAAAGCTATCGTAACCAAGTAATCCGGCGACATTAGCGCTCGCTTGCAATTCAACGCCATTACGCTTTTGCCGCTCGGCGTTCCTGACTCTTTGGCGATCCTGGACTGGATCTTGGTGCTGGTAAATATAGTCTTTGGTGTAACTCCAAAAATAGGTCGCGGCGAATTTATAATGTTCTTTAACTATATCAAAACCAAATTCATAAATATCTGATTCTTCCGCTTTGTTCCAAGGATAGCCCCAAAAACCGTAAGCTTCATACCAGCCAGATATTGACTCCCTCGGTGAAGGCGGGCGAAAACTGTGAGTCCAGTTAGCCCGTAACTTCAGCCAATCTAAAGGGAGATAGCTGACGCCAAAGGCGGGGGACAAATGGCTGTACGACAAAGACTTGGGCCAGCGAGCGTGACCGTAGACATTGGGATTCACTGGGGGGATATAGTCACCTGGATCTATTCGCTTATCCTCAACCTCGTATTTGTCGTAGCGAAGAGCGCCAGTGAAAATTAGACTATCATTAAGAAATCTGACATTGCCGAGTAAATAGGCGGCGTAATTTTTATAAGTGCCAGTCTCAATCCTTTTTTTGCCTTGAGTGAAGACGTTAGTCGCCACGTTATAGCTACCTGGCGTGCCTTCCCCGTCAACGTAATCCAGGTAATCGAAGCCACCAGTCAAAGTGAACATGTCGCCATTATAAGTCAAACTAGTTTGCAAAAGCTTCCTATCAAATGAGGAAGCCATTGGCGTTCCAAGGTCTTTGTTAATACTCCAAATCTCATTGATGGTCTTACCAAACGTATAGCTGACTTCCCATTCCCACCGATCGTCCTCGGTGCCGCCCTTATAAGCCAAGGTGTTGCTTAAATTGTAGCGGTCGCCCACTGAGCCATTGGCGTAAGTTAAATCAAGAGGATCCTCTGGATCGATATAGGCCGGTTTTTCAGCCCCATCGACCTGGTAATAATACGTTGACCAGCTGATACGGTGACGAGTGTTAAAAGTGTAGCCTAACTCACCCATAAAAGATTGATTTCTTTTAACGCCAGTGTGTTTAACTTGATAACCATCGCCGTCTTCATAATCACCTTTTTCCAAATAAGCGTAACCTACAGAGTAATCAAACCCATTAACAGCCCCATTAAGCTTAACTTGACTTTTATACAGATCAAAACTGCCCATGCCAAATTCCACGGAACCGGCTATTTTGTCTGGGCCACCTTTTTTAGTGATGACGTTAATAACGCCACCTGGGGCGGCCGCGGTGTACCTCAGCATTTCTGGGCCACGTAAGATTTCAATCCTTTCCACATTGACCAGGGGAATTTGGGTGGCGTTGCCTGTCCCAGTCCGGTGGCCGTTGACCAGAAACATAATCCGGCCATCTAGCTCTTTACTTAAATGGTCAGTCCTAAAACCTCTCATAGTCAATAATGTATGACCTTGATCCGTTGGGGTTTTATAAACGCCAATGCCCATTTCCGCTAGAAAATCGCTTAAAACTTCCGCCGAGGAATTTTGCAGTTGAACCTCGTCAAAGACTTGACGACTTGTCGGCTCAGCCTTCTCTTCCAAGGTCAAAGGCGGGTTGGCGAAAGTGTTGGTCACTTCCACCTGGGGTAGAGATTCCCGCCCGGCTTGCCCATAAACCAGGTTGGGAGTCAACACGAAACAACCCAAAAGGCTGATAACAGCCAACGAGATTAGCCCATGTTTCATCAGTTTTCTCCTACTGTATAGTGTTATTAAACTTAATGTTTAATAATTTAATAGCCACAATTTTCTTAATATTGTTATGTCACTAATTTTAGTAACTATATTTATGCCTCATAATTCCAGTGGTTTAGAAATTAAAATTAAACTGGCCGCCATATTCTTAATTTGGGAAGCCAACAACTCGCCCCTTGAGGAAAAAACCTGAGGAAAAAACCTTGATAAATCACGGATTTATAAAGCTCTGGAGTCTTATTGGCGTAAGGCGAGGAGTTAAGGATCTGGTGGCCGGTCTGGCCATTTTCGCCAACTGGAGCGACGCGGGGTGAGAGAGTGAACCGGAAGTGTTATAGCTTTAAAAAATTCGAACCCAGGCCAAAATAATACCAGCCGAAAATTCGTCTTAAAATAACTATATTTATATAAATAAGCAGTTAAATTAGAAAAATTAAGATTTGTTATTAATGAATAAGAGAGAGAGAGAGAGAGAGAGAGAGAGAGAGAGAGAGAGAGAGAGAGAGAGAGAGAGAGAGAGAGAGAGAGAGAGAGAGAGAGAGAAAGAAAAAAAACAAATATAAATAATTATATATAAAGATATATAATCTATAAT
>JAISRZ010000157.1 GCA_031273455.1 Deltaproteobacteria bacterium
TCCCGTTCCATTAGTTCCTCACTTCCCTGCGGACGGTCTTCCAGAGGACAGGACTGGAGAAGCATCCTGCCGTGGGTCTTTGAACCTACGCTCAACGGAGGACCTGGCGAGCCAGGCCCAAACCCTGGTAACCCGGAGACGCCCTAGAGCGCCTCAACACCGGGCCAAAGGCGAGCCTTTGGCCCGGTGTGAACGGTTACGAAGGAACGCTAACTTGGCGGCGCTTTAATTTTGATCTTGCGATTTGATTTGGATAGCTTTTCAAGCTCGGCGTATTCCTCCAGGGAAATGTTCAAAATATCAAGTATATCTTCAAGGGGCGTTTTCCTACGCGTTAAAGCCCTAAAGATTTTGAGATTTGTTTCCAGTTTACCTTTCAGAAAACCTTCCTGAATAAATATTTCAGTATATTTCCTGTAGGCAATCTCTCCTAATGACTGTCGTCCCAACTTATCGATCTCCTCTTTATCTAAAATATTAGCATATAGTAATAAAAACATCTCAAAAACAGAATACCTAAAATTTTCACCTATTTTTTCGTAGGTTTTATGCATAACTTTCACTAATTTAACCTGAAATCTTAATTTTTTTTTCCACCATAAATTTGCTAATTTTTTTGGCAGAGTTCACAATTTATTGTTCACAATTTATAAAATTTGAAAATTCAATCCAAGTATACGAAAAATTGACATATAGAAAAGAAGTCAATTTAGACTCTTCAAGAGTCCGTTCCTAAATAGATTTTTACCCGTGCCCATGACCAAAGTCAAGAAGAGCCAAGAGGGCGCGAGACCGTGGGAAAAAAGTCTAAAAGACCAGTTATCCGCATTAATAGCCAGCCCCATTCTAACCCGAAAAAAGAGGCGATTTACTGGACCAGGTTGTTTTATAAAGAATATAAACCAACTCATAAAAGTTGTCAAGGAAAATTTTCCAGAAAATGTCATAATTATCAAAAAATTTTCGACTTCCCCTCGTTAGAAACCTATCTTGGTCAAGCCGCTGTTATCAATTTTCTTAAATAAAATATTTAAATTGTTATTAATAACGATTTATATTTTATCATATTGTTAATATATTGCATAATTTTTTTATACTAGGTGACTGGCCAGGGAACCTTCGACCATATTTTGGAGGCTAGGTCCAGGTGGTAAATGGGCGGCGGGCCTTCCCCTTACGCTTTGTTTCGCTTCTCAGGGGCCAGTCCTAACCGTCAATATTCCCCACTAAGGGTGGCGGTTAATATGTTTTAAAAGCTAACTGGCGGTTCGCGTCATGGCTATCAAGGCTAAAGATGGGCGGCGAGTAAGGGCCTTAGTTAGGCGTTCTCAAAAATGGCGCGCGCGTTGATTCAGTCATCGCCTGGACTAACGGCTATCAGGCTTAACCAAAATTTCTAAAGTTCTAGCCTTAGCCCCCAATGGAAGGCTAATGACCGTACCCAGTCTATCTGGTTGGGGTTTTCCGCCCAAGGATATTGACCGCGTAAAGTCAGTCAGTTACGGTGGCGTCGCCTTTTCGCGAGATAGAGGGCGAAAAAGGGCTGTAGGCTGTGGCCACGTAAAAGGCGCAAGACCAGCGACTAACGGTGGCGGAGTTTTAGGGTCTTTTTAGGTTTCCTAAAGATTCGCTAAGACGCCCGGCGAATGGACGGAAACGAATCTTTTAAGTTTATCTTAAAAGGCCGGTCACTTAAGCTTAAGGCCCGGGACCACCCTAACGCCTTGGCTAAGACCTGGCGTTAGGGCCGCCTTCAGTCTGGATTTTCCCAACCGCGAAGTCCTTAAGGCCAGGTCGGATCTGTGGGTAAATAATAGACTCGGTCTTTTCGGGTAGGAAATTATGGGTTGATTTAAGGGAGGCCACACCGCTCTGGGGACGCGCCTATGGGCCATTAATAGATTTAACCTCCGCCTGGCCAACCTCTTTAGTGGCTGATTATCCGACCGCCCAAACTAGATGACGAGGAAAGTTTCTAATTTGGTTTAGATGACAATGAATGGTTCTGTTGGGCCTTAGTATTGACTTGGATTTAGGCCGCCCGGGGACGTTTTAACCGACAGGTCTACGGAAAGTTTTGACCAGAAGGCCATGGTGGCGAGGCGCGTCTAAGGGGGGTTATTAAACTTAAAGCTCCGCCTAAGTTACCAAAAAGATCTGGCGACTTAAAATTGAAGGTCAGCCCCTGAGGGTCGCTTAACCCTCCTAGCCGCGCAGACAGCCCTTTGGCCAGAAGCTAGTCATTAACGCCGTTAAGTAATCCAGGGCCGTTTTGGGAGAAGATCGAAGGGGGGTGGCCCAAGGAACCCTTGTTAGCGAGTAAAGAAGAAAGTCGACCGTCAAACCCCTGATGCGCGCCAGTTAGTTAATTTAAGCGCGATTAAAAAGAAAATTTATAGACATTGTTAATATAAGATATATATAGTATTTACAAGCGCGTTTAATGATAATTAGGGATAAAATCACTTTTCAGACAATTTAGCGGATAACTCCAAAAAGGTGGCTTCCAAATTATTCTCAAAGGCCACCGGCGGGATAATCGGCATTTCCAAAAGAGCTTGCAAAGTGTTAATGCCATCTTCCATGGAAGTGGCTAAACTAGAGGCTAAACTTACGGTCCGGTAGGTGTTTTCCACGTATTTTAAGATTTCCGTGATGGTTTCCAAACGATTCTCCAGGTTCCCGCGTTGGTTAATCAAAAGATCCCTATATTTGTCGGCCACGATATTAGTGATTTCCTGGGCCTCGACGTTGCTTTGGTAGATGCGGTTTCCCTCGGCCAGCCGCCTGGTCTTGGCCAGAAGGGCTTGGTTCTCTTCTTTTAAGGCTTTCAGCTTCGGTAGATATTGATTGTTTAAGCGACTAATAAAGAGAACTAACTGGCGCTGGTGGGCTTCAGTGGCCAAAAGAAAGACGCCGTAATACTTTTTGTTAATGGTCAGGTTATTGGAGTTGGCCATCAGTTTTTTTAAGGCGTCGGTTAAAGCGTAGAGGTTTTTTAAGGCCACTATAGCGTCCAGTTGATCTTGACCGGAGACCGTGATTAAAAGGGTTTTAATCTGATCGTCAGTTAAATCTATTTTGGCTCTAGCTAAATCAGCTTTAATATCTCTTCTTTTACTTCTTATTTTCGCGTTGTTATCATCTATCTTACGTTGAGTGGATCTAATATTATCGTCCAAATCGCCGGTCGATTTTTCCCAGAATTTTAACTTGCTGGAACTGGACGGGGCCGAGCTTTTTTCCATCTCGTATTTAGCGATTTTCTCAGTTAAAGACTTGTTCTCTTCCTCCAACTCATTAATCTCGTTTTTGGTTTTAATGGCCGAGTCATCTAAGAGCTCCGCCAAGGCCTTATCCAAAAAGGAGTTGATGTCGTTCTGGATATCCTTTTTGTCTTCCCCGGTGAAAGGGACAAAGGACCAAAAGGAGTCCTTGGCTTTGGGTAGCTTATCCCGAGCGGTGGTGTACTTATCAACTAAATTATAAAGATCGTTAAGCATGTCGTTTTTCGCTAATAAAGTTCCAGAGGTGGCGAAGAGTAGCGACACGACCAAGGTAAATATTTGTTTTTTCATGACTAAGGCCTTTGCGCGCTATCAAGGGGGCGCCGTTGGCTAAAAAAAACCTTAGAGACTGGCCTTAGGGCCACCAGGCTTCTTCGGGGGCTTAAAGGGCCTAACCAAAGGGGCGATAAAAGGGTCGAAGAATAATTACTGGCTCATTATAGCAAACTTTGGCCTTGATTGTCATAACTAACCTTGAAAACGTCAAACCCTTGGGCGCCATTATATCAAGTTAAGTCGCGGTCTTTTGGGGCTAGCCTGGAAGACTGGGGCCAACCGCCAAGCGGCGGTCAGGTTAGGGTTGGGTTCTGGAAAGGTCTAGGGTTATTATTCGCCCCAAAAGTTGTTAAAGGGAGCGATAGTTAGCCTCTGGTGGGTCAAACAGCGGCGGTTACCAAAAATAACTTAAGGCCTAAAAAAACGCTCTTCCTTAAGGCCCTAGGGTGGCTCTTAAGCCACCTGGATCAGCTCGGCGGCGGCGAGGGCCAAAGTTAGGCGCCCTTGGCCTAAGGCCACTAAGAGGCCGCTGGCGTTTTTGGCGATCACCTTAATTTCCGCGCCCGGGTAAACGCCCAAAGAGGCTAACCGACCGCGCTCTGAGTCCTCAGCTAAAATGGATAAGATAAAAGTGGGTTTTTCGACCTGGCAATCAGACAAATTAACGCCCATAACCCCTGTCCACGAAGGGCCGCGCCGCCCTAATAAGCCTAGATTTTTGAGCCCTGGCCTTAAGCCAAAAAGGCTCATCTAGTTTCAATAATGGAGTTTAGGGGCCATTATAGCTGGAGATTAAGAAGTTGGGAAGAAAATATCAAAAGGCCAAAATTCAACGGGGCCATCAGCGTTAAGAAGGGGGGAGCTAGAAAAAACCTTGATCAAACCCCTAAAGGTTTGACCAAGGGACCGGTGGTAACGGCTGTCAGCGACTTTTAGGGCTTTAGGCCCAAACCGGCTTACTTAACGCCGATAATGATGTGGGAGGCTTTGATTAAAGCGCTGGCCTCAACCCCAGGTTTGAGGCCCAGATGGGTCGCGCTTTCGTTGGTGATAATGGCCACGAGGGTTTGGCCGCCCGGAAGCTCCAGGATAACTTCGCTATTGACCGCTCCGGTTTTGACTTCCTTGACTTTCCCAGCGTATTGGTTGCGGGCGCTGGTCTTAAGGCCTTTGTCCAGGGTGACGATGACCCAGGAAGCTTTAAACAGGGCGCAAGCCTCTTGGCCCACGGCCAGGTTTAAGCTTTTGGCGCTTTCGTTGGTGATAATGGCCGCGACCGAGGAACCGCCGCCCAGATCCAAAATAACTTCGGTGTTGACGGCCCCAGGGGTTAACTGGCTAATTTTGCCCGCCAGTTGGTTGCGGGCGCTACTAATGGCGCAAGATTGGCAAGACATGAGTGTTCAGTCCTTTCCTCAAGAAAATAGTGGTTTGACCACGGAAAAATTATAATTCTTTTAAAAAATTATAATTAAAAATATTGTAATTATTGGATATTAAAGAAGTATTTAGAAGCAATCAAAAGATTAGATCTAATACAGTGATTGAATCAAAATATTAGAAAATTATTCAGTGTTTTTCGCTTAATAATTTAACGTTTAACCGCTTGAGCGTTTTCTTTAACCACCTTTAAGGAAAAACAACCGCTAATCTTATTGATTTCACGCTAAAAGGATTTTAGGGCCTTTAGGGGGAATAAGTTAGGCGCCGCCTACTTTTCGCTAACCGCCAGATTTTATGGCTTTTCTTATAGCGCCTTTTTAGGGGAAAATCAACCCCTTTTTTTTGACAGAAGACTTTTTTAGCGGGCCAGCTAAGGTTTTTTAGGTCATAGCTGACCTAAAAGAAGGGAGTTAAGTTTAATAAAAAGTAGTTTGGCCAACGGGGGCTCTTAGTTCCCGGAAATACTGGCCTAAAAACGTAATTGTAACCTAAATTGTCTAGTTTAAACTGGCCCGGGGGGATCCCCGGAAAATGGTCTTAGGACCGACCTTAGACCACTTTAGAGCGCTTTTGGCCGCTTTCCTTAGAAACTTTAAATTGGCTGTTTTAAGCGGTGGCGAGGAAGGCCTTGGCCCCATAAACTTAGCCCGATTATTAAGGGCCAACCAATCCTGACAGTCGGCCCAAAATAGGGGCGTATTGGCCCGTGGGGCGGGTTATTAAAGGAAAGGGTAATTAGGCTAGGGCTTAGCTCTTAGCGGCCTCCATGACCCGGGCGGCCACTTTTTCCACTAGATCCGGTTTGGAGAAAAGCGGGAGAAGACGTTGGGAGTTATGGTCGATTTGTTCCTCTAAGGCCCTGGACACGGCCAAGCGCATGGCTAGCGAGATGGAAGTGGCTTTAGCCCGTAAGGCCCCGGTGAAGAGACCGGTTAAAACCAAGGGGGTTAAAAGCTTTAACGGCAAACGGGTCTCTGGGCCCACCCCAAAGCCTAAGCCAAGGGGCTCGTTGGCGGCGGCTAAAGGGTAGTGGGGCTGTAAGGAGTTGGAGAAGTTTAAGATAATGGGCCGAGGGGCCATCATGTTAATGACGTCTTTAGTTAGATGCATGGGCGTGGCCCGGGAGATGTAGACGTCCGCCCCGGCTAGGGAGCGGTTTAAACCGCCCTTAATCAACTGGGGGTTGGTTCTTTGGCCCAATTGCTCTTTAAGCCACGAGGTGGGCCCTGGCCGACCTTTGTGGATGGCCCCGGAGCGATCGCAGAAAACCAAGTTGACCGCCCCAGCGGCTTGCAAGAACTCCACTAACCCTAAGCTATCCGCCTCAAAGCCAGCGAAAACGATCCGAGCCTCGGAGATCTCCCGGCCCGTGATGGCCAAAGCTCGCGAAAGGGCGGTTAAGATCAAGATGGGCCGCGAGCTTTGGGGGTTAAAAAAGACCGGTAACCCCATGGGGGCCATCAGCCGCTCCACGGCGAAGCTGAGGTCATCGGTTAGGCCATCTAAACATAAGACCCCAGCTGAAGGGGCCAACATGGCCGTTAAGTTAGCCAGCTCCTCGGCCGAGTTGGACTGGATGGCCAAGGGCAAAACCGAAAGGTTGGCCATCTTCCGAAAGAGACGGGCCGACTCCTCCAGATAAACCAAAGAGGCTTGGGGCCCAACGGCCCCCAGACAGGGGATATCGCCGCCATTGGAGATTAAAGCCACTGTCTGGCCTTTGCCGGTCAATTCCAAGGCTTTGGTGGGATCGTCGGTTAAGGCCTCACAGATTTCCAGACGTTGGGGAACATGGTTGGAAGCGTTCATTTAGGTGGGTATCCTTCCAAGATCGCCAGTTTGGCCGCTTCTTTGTCGTAATTGGTTCGGGCTATCCGGTGGGCCAGAGACCTTAAGGTGAGCCCTAAGAGCATGGCCGCCTCAGTTTTATTGTCGTTACTCTGGCGCATGGCCAGAAAAATGTAACGGAGCTCCACGTTTTGGAGGTATTTATCTAAGTTAATGCTTTCCCCAGCCCAATCCGGGGCTAGCTCCAAAGGAAGAGGCGGTTTAGGGTACAGATCCGGGGCGATATTGGCCATCTCTTGGGATTCTAAGTGACTTAAGCCTAAAGCCGTAATCCTGACCCGAATGCGCCAGGGGCTGATGCCTAAAAGCTTAGCCGCTAGACCCCGGCGGCCATCGGCGGCGATTAAAGCGCTCACTAAGTAATAAACCTCTAAAGAGGCTAAGATGTCGTCCAAATCCCCGGCGGGCAAACGCGATAAAGGCGGGGCCACCGGATCGCGCGTGGGGGCCGTGGGGGCCACGGGCGGGTTAATGACCGGGATGGTCCCCCCGAGGGGCTCCGGGGGTAAGCTAGGGGCTTTGACCGGGGGAGCTAGCGGCTCGGTGAATTTAGGGCCTTGAGGGTCGCTCGGCGGGTTCGGGCCCAAGGACTCCCTTTTAAAGTCGGCTAACCGTAAGCTTTCCGGGAGGATGATATTGGACTGCTCTAGGGCCACGGACCTTTCAATGATGTTTTCCAGCTCCCGGACGTTCCCCGGAAAATGGTACCTTTGGAGGATATCCAAGGCGTAAGTGGACAGCTTCCGGACGTCTTTATTCTGCTGGCCGGAGTATTTCTCCAAAAAGTAATGGGCCAATAAGGGAATGTCATTGGGCCGTTCCCGTAAAGGCGGCAGTTGGATATTAATGACGTTTAAGCGGTAATACAAATCCTCCCGGAACCGCCCGGCCATGATCTCGGTTTCCAGGTTCTTGTTAGTGGCCGCGATAAACCGGATGTCAGCGGTCAATTCGGCGTTTCCGCCCACGGGCCGATAGGTTTTCTCTTGGGCTAAGCGCAAAAGTTTAACCTGCATGGGTAAGGGCAACTCGGCCAGCTCGTCTAAAAACAAGGTCCCCCCATCGGCTAAGGTGACTAACCCTTGTTTATCGGTCATGGCCCCGGTGAAGGAGCCTTTTTTATAGCCAAAAAGCTCGCTATCGACCAACTGCTCCGGGATGCCCCCGCAGTTAATGGCCACAAAGCTTTTATCGGCCCTAGCGGAGTTGTCGTGGACCGCTCTAGCCACCAACTCTTTACCGGTCCCGCTTTCCCCGGTGATAATGATGGAGGTGTTGGTCATGGCGGCTTTAACGATAAGATCGTAGACCTGGAGCATGGCCGGGGAAGAGCCCACTAACCCGCCAAACCGTTGGTGGGTTTTAACGTTGTCCACCAAGGCTTGCCGCTCTTGGTCCACGTCGCGGTGGGTTAAAGCCGAGTTGACGGCGGCCAGCAGATCTTGGTTGCGAAAGGGTTTAGGGATAAAGTCATAAGCCCCATAGCGCATGGCCTCCACGGCGGTTTCCGTGGTGGCGTAAGCCGAAATGAGGATGAGGGTGGTTTTACGGCCATTTTCCCGAAAGCGCTTTAAAAGCTCCAAGCCGCTTAAGCCAGGCATGCGGATATCCGAAATAATAAGGTCATAATCGTTCTTTAAGGCCAGCTCCAGACCGGTTAGCCCATTATCGGCCAGATCGGTCTTATGGCCCTCCGCGCGCATCAGCATCTCCATGATTTCGCGCATGCTTAGATCGTCTTCTATGACCAGGATATAACCCACGACTTTTTTCCTGAGGTTAGTGGCCCTAAATGGTCTTAGGGCCTAGCTTGTCTAGCCGAGCGGCGCGAACTATTGGGCTTATCGGGCCTATCGGGCTTAAAGGTCTTAAAACTGGTTGGCGCGGTTAAGCCTAGCGAGAGCCAACCGGTTAAGGCCCAAGGTTAAGGCCCATAAATTAGGCGCTGACGGTGGTTAGACGTTAAAACGAAAATGGGCGATATCGCCGTCCTTAACGACATAGGTTTTCCCTTCCAGACGGAAGACCCCGCGTTTTTTGGCCTCGGGAAATCCGCCAGCGGCCTTAAAGTCCTCGTAGGACACCACCTCGGCCCGGATAAAGCCCTTTTGGATGTCCGAGTGGATCTCCCCGGCCGCGGCTAAGGCGTTATCCCCGCGCTTAAGGGTCCAGGCCCGGCACTCGTCCTCGCCCACGGTAAAAAAACTAATAAGATCCATCATGGCGTAAAGGGTCCGGATGATCCGAGCTTGGCCCAATTCCGTTAAGCCATAATCACCCATAAACTCCTTGGCCTCCTCCGGGTCCAACTGATTAAGCTCAGCCTCTAACCGCCCCCGAAAAAGGAGGGGCCCGTCATTAGGGGTCATAAGCTCGGTTAGATCGTCCGGGCTATTGTATAAAGTGAGTAAAGGTTTAGCCGATAAAAAGCCAAACCCTTTGGTCTTAGGGTTCGTTCCCAGCCCCGGGGAGACTCGTAAAGGCTGATTGTCCTCTAAGAGCTTTAAGCCTTCCGTTAAAAGAGCCAGTTCCTCGGGGTCGGTTTTCCGGCCCTTTTTCCCGTCTTCCTTTAAGCGCTCCAGCCTTTTCTCCACGGTTAAGTAGTCGGCTAGAATAAGCTCGCTCTCCAGCGTTTGGGCCTCTTTAGCCGGCTCCGCCGCGGCTCCGGTTAGATCCGGAAAGTTGCGGACCACAGCTAAAAGAACGTCCCGATCCCGGGACTTTTCCAAAGCCCACTTCAAACCCTCGCTGGCCGTTTTCGCGGTGGCTTTGGGTAAGCTCAATTCCAAGCGGGCGGGGGTGGTCTTTTTGGGCTTAAAAAGATCGCTTAAGTAATCTAAGCGCGGATCCGGCACCAAGGCCTCGCCTAGCCGATAATCCGGCGAGGCTAAAGGGACTGGGCCGATTAAAGCCTGAAAAATAGTCTCCCGGCCCGAGCCGTTTAAACCAATGAGCCCGGCCTTCATGAGAGAGCCTTTAGACTTAAGAGGTCAACGCGTCTAGGGCTTTTTAAGGGCCATATTAAACGAATGAAAAGTGAAACCATACAATAAATCTTATATTAAAATATATCTTTAGGGAATTAAAAAAAAGGGGGCTAGCCCTAAAGGCGCTTTCCCCCATCGATTAGTTCGGCCCAATGCTTCCGGCCCTAATCCCCTAAAGCTAAGGGTGAAAGGCCAAGCCCCGGCTAAGTTAAGCTAATGTTAAGCTAAGGTTAAGCTAAGGTTAAGCCCATAAAGTTTAGGTTAAGCCAAGATAGGCTCGTTAAGGACCCGCTCCAAAAGGCCTAAAGCCGCTAAAGCCGCCGCTTCCACCACCGCCTGGCGCGAGCCGGGGAAGATATTTTTCTCCCAAAACTCGTGGCCTAGGCCGACCGCCGCGACAAAACATAAGCCCACCGGTTTAGCTGGGCTCCCGCCGTCCGGCCCCGCGATCCCGGTGGTGGCTAAAGCGATCTCCGAGCCCGTTAGCTTTTTAACCCCATAAGCCATGGCCAAAGCGGTCTCCAGGCTGACCGCCCCTTGGGAGTCTAAGATGGTTTTGGCGACGCCAAGAAGCTTTTCTTTGGCCTCATTGGCGTAAGCCGTGACCCCAGCCCAAAAGACCTTCGAGCTCCCCGGGGTGTAAGTTAAGGCCGCGGAAACCAGCCCCCCGGTTAAGCTTTCGGCCACGGAAATAGTCGCCCCCAAGCGAATGAGCTGGGGCCCAATTTCCTTAGCCTTGTGACTTAAATCCGGGGACAAAAGGTTATCCATACAGTTTAAAATATCTTTCCTAAATAAGCTCTAACCGAAATTTAAGCCAGAATTATTAGATAATTTATATTTACTTATAATAAATAAATAGATCTTTAAAAACTTTAAGCGGTGAAAAATAAACGGTGGCCTAAGCCGATCAGAAGCATAATGACCCAAGCGAAGACCCCGGCCAAGCCATCGTCCAGCATGACCCCTAAACCGCCGGGGACCTTTTGGTCGATCCACTTAACTGGGCCAAACTTAAAGATGTCAAAGAAGCGAAAGAGCAAAAACCCCCAGACAAACCCCCACCAGGGCAAAGGAAAGGGCGAGGGGAACATGGTCACTAAGTAGCCAAAGACCTCATCGATCACCACCCGTTTATCGTCATGCTGGCCGTAATCTTTCTCGGCGATGGCCGAAGCCCACCAGCCCACGAAAAAGACGATGGCCACCCCGCCTAAGTAAACGGACCAGTGGCCCAAATTCAACAAAAAGTAAAAGGGGATCCCCATTAGGGTTCCCCAAGTGCCCGGGGCTCGGGGCATGAGCCCCAGGCCCCCAGCCGTGTAAATATGACTGGCGGCCCGGTGGGTTAAGGATTTTTTGGCGTCCGTCTCGGCCATAAGGGTCTCTTTTTTAGCTACGACTTTAAAAGGGCGGCCACTGGCTTTAAGCCGTAAGCCCCGCTTTCAATGGCCGTTAAAACCGCGCCGCCGCCGGTGAAGAAGTAGTAACTGGGATCGTCTAAGGCCTCGAGGTAGACCCCGGGGGTTAGGTTCTTCAGCTCAGTTAAGGTGTCGCCGCCGCCAAAGAGCTTTTTGGCCCCTTTAGATCGCCCAATCTCGGTGTAGATCCGGGCCGAGCCCGCCCCAAACTCCGGGGTTTTGCCCATGACCGCGTTAATGAAGATGGTCTTAGCCTCTTGAAAAACTTGGGCGATTTTGGGGTTATTAAAGGAAGCCGGGCCTACGTCCAAAAAGTACTGGTACTCTTGCCCAGCCCGAAAGTCAGCCAGGTTAATGGTCTTAACCTTAGCTGGATCGTAACGGTCTAAGCTGGGGGACTCCACCACGAACTCGGGCTCTAAGATCTTCCCTAAGGCTTTATCCTTAGCCACTAACCCTTTAGCCAGCTCTACGTCGGCTTCGTCCACCCCCGCGACCTTAATCCCGGTTTTCGCGGCTAAATAAGCGTTATAGATGACCCCGCCTAAGATCAGGTGATCGACCTTATCGTAGATCTGGTTTAAGGGGCCAATCTTGGTGTCGTACTTACTGCCAGCGATGACCGCCACAAAGGGCCGTTTGGGGTTTAGAACCAGATCCAAGTGGGCCAGCTCTTTTTGCATTAAAAAGCCAGCGGCGCTGGGGATAATTTTGGCCACGTCATAGGTGGAGGCGTGGGGCTGCCAGGAGCCAAAGGCGTCGTTGACGTAAAAATCGGCTAAACTGGCGAGATCTTTGGCCAGCTCTTGAGTTTTCTCGTCCTTGGACTCCTCGCCGGCGAACCAGCGGGTGTTGGGGAGATAGATGCCGCCGATTTTCCGGGCCTTTAGTTGGTTAATAAGGGGGGTCAAAGCCCCTTTATCCAGCTTTTGGATGCCCAATTCCGGGTGGATCTCCAAGTTAGGGATGACCATTTCCGCGGCTAGCTTCCGGTTTAAGTACTCCACCACTGGCTCAACGGCGGTGGCGGAGCCGGTTTTAATGTGGCCGGTTTTACTGTCCCGGGTCCGCCCCACATGGGTCATCAGAATTGGAAAACCGCCTTTGGCGGCGATGTGGTGAATGAGACCAAAGGTTGAGTCAATCCGAAAAGCGTCTTTAATGACGCCTTTTTCCACCACATTGTGGTCAACTCTAACTAAAACCACCTGGCCATTAAGATCCAAATCCTGAACCAAAGGGAGACGGGCGTCCAAAGCGGGCATGTAAAAGGCCTCCTTACGCGTGACGATACCGCCCGCTAAAATTAACGGGCGGGGGGGTAAATATTTACTTTTCCTCAGGGATTTCCTTATCGGCGAACTTAACCCCGCACCAGGGGCAGTACTTATAGTCGTTGTTGTTCAGCTCCTCCCGGCAGGCTGGGCAGATTAAGCTCAGCTCCTCGGCGCAGTACGGGCAGAAGGTGAAGGTGATGAAGAATTTCTTCTCCTCAGGGCTTAAGTCAGCGATCTTGTCCGCGCAGTCGTTTTCGTGGCAGATTTTCTCGATGACGTAGGACTCGTTATTGTTATCAGGCATTAGGCCGCTCCGCAAGTGGAAGGATAAAAAGACGATAGGAACCTTAGCTCCAAGCTAGGAAAATATACCTTATTCGCGGGTCAAAAGTCCAGAAGAGTTAGAAAAAAAACCGCGTCGCGTTCGGATATCTGACAGAAAATATAAGGTTAATTTTAGGTATTAGATCGTAAGAAAGCGTAAAAATATTAACTTGATAAAATGTATTTTGTTTTGTTAAATTTAGGACCTTAAATGTAATCTTAAACCCGCTAAAGTCAGTTGTTGACCGTTGGTTAGCCGTAAGGCCCTAACCCTCGGTCTCTTACCGCCTACCGACCTATGGGGCAAAAAAAGCCCCGCGTCAAGCGGGGCTTATCGGGGGGTGGCCGACGCTACAGTTTCGGCCGGGGTAAAAGGTTACAGAGCTTCACGAACTCGGGGACCATGTGCTCCCACTCAATGAGCATGAGGTGGACGCCTTTAATGCCGGGCATGGATTTAAACTCCTCGATCTGCTCGGAAGCGATCTTCATGCCTTCCTCAGCTTGCTTCTCCTTGGGAACGTCCTTAAGGCGTTTCACGAACTCCTCCGGGACCAAGATGCCCGGGACGTTCTTCTGCATGTACCGAGCCATACCGAGGTTTTTAAAGGGGGTGATGCCCGCCATGAAGTAGGCTTTCTCGGTCAGCCCCATGTCCACGGCTTCTTTCATAAAGGCCCTAAACCTTGGCATGTCGTAAATACACTGGCTTTGGAGGAAGTCCACGCCCGCGTCGACCTTTTTCTTGGTCCGGATGATGCGGTACTTTTCCGGGTCGGCGAAGGGGTTGTAAGCCGAGCCAATGAAGATCTTCGGCCGACCTTCCGGGGGGAGCTCTTGACCGCTAAGGAGCCTTCCATCGTCGCGCATGGATTTAACCGTTTGGATAAGGCCAATGGCGTCCATGTCAAAGACGTTTTTGGACTGGGGGTGATCGCCAAACTTTTGGTGGTCGCCGGTTAGGCACAAAAGGTTGTTAATGCCTAGGGCGTAGGCCCCCATGATGTCCGACTGGATGGCGATGCGGTTCCGGTCCCGGGTGACCATCTGCATATTACACTGGATGCCCGCTTTTTGGACGAGCAACCCAGCGGCGAGAGACGACATCCGGACCACGGCGGTCTGGTTGTCGGTGATATTGACCGAGTCCACGTTGCCAACCAGGTGCTTGGCTTTTTCCGCGACTTCATGCCCATCGGCGCTGCGGGGGGGACCCAGCTCGCCGGTCACGGCGAAGGCGCCCGAGGCGAGGACTTTCTCCAGATTGCTGTTCGTTTTGATTTCGCGGGTCATTTAACAAGCTCCTCCCGGACGATCTTTCTCGGCCCACCATCACGGGACTTGGACCAATCCTTGATGGGTTGGATAGGGGCGAATTCCTCTAAACGGCCTTCGTCCATATACTTCGAGGCGATGAGGTGCCAGACGCACTCGACTTCCTTGGAGATCTCGCAAACGCCGTTGGAAGAACCGCCGCAGGGGCCGTTCATAATGCTCTTCGAGCAACGGCTGACCGGACACATGCCCCCATAGTTATGAATAATACAGTTGCCGCAGGCCTGACAGTGCTCCGCCCAGACCCCGTGAGCCAAGGCCCCGCCAATAAAACAGGTGTTTAAGGACGGGAAAACCCTTTCTTTGGGGTATCTCCGGGACAGGAATTGGGGACCGACCGAGCAAGCCATGGATAAGATCACCTCGTAGCCCTTGGCCACCAAATCGGCTAACTCGTCCACGTACTCGGGATCGCACTGACGCTCTAAGGTGAACTCGTCAACCGTTAGCTCCACCCCTTCTTTTTGGGCGTCCAGCCGCAAAAGGGCGGCCAAGATTTCCACTTCCTTGGTGCCACCAGCGTTACAAACGGTCACGCAGCCTCGGCAACCCACCAAGAGCACTTTTTTCTTACCGGCGATGAAACCTTTGATCTCATCGATCGGCTTTCTTTCACAAATGATCATCTGTCTTCTCCACTCCGGGACTGGGAGCCCTTAGGCCGCCAGTTGCTTTTTGACAGGGCTGGGCCCCAAACCTTTGACCACGCCGGCGAACTCGTCCACATAGGCGGCGAACTGGGGCCCTTGGGAGGCTGACACATTGACCATGGCCAGACGCTCCGGCTCCAGACCGATCTTTTTTAGCTCGTTTTGGAGGTAGACCACCCGCTTTTTGGCCCGGATGTTCCCGTCCAAAAAGTGGCAGCCGCCTTCCAAACAACCGGCCACGTAAACCCCGTCCGCTCCACTCTGAAAGGCCTTAAGGGCCAGAATGACGTCAAATCGCCCGGAGCAGGGTATGAGAACAATCTCCACGTTGGGCGTGTACTGAAGGCGCATGGACCCCGCCGTGTCGGCGGCGTTATACGCGCAGTACTGACAGCAGAAAGCGATTATTTTAGGCTCAAACTCACTCATATTAACTCCCAAAAAAGCGGTATTATACGCTTAAAATAACGAAGTTTTATTAATGGCCCCGGGCCGCCAGCGGCCCGGGGCGGCTTGGCTTAAGCGGGCTTGGCCTTTTTTTCCACGATCATGGCCTCAACTTTGGCCAGAAGCTGCTCATCAGTGAAGAACTGGAACTTAATGGCTTTCCCCGGGCACTCGGAGACGCACACCCCGCAGCCGTGGCACATGGCTGGCTCCATATAGGCGTGGCCCCTTAAGGCCGGATCGGTCTCGTTCCGGACGATCTTCGGGACCTGGACCGGGCAAGCCCGAACGCAGGTGCAGCAGACCGCGCATTTGTCCGGATCGACCACGGCGATGACCCCGCCGACCATGATGTGGTCTTTGGAGAGGATGGTGGCCACCCGAGCCGCCGAGGCCTTGGCCTGGACAATGGTTTCCTCTAAGGGTTTGGGGTAGTGGGCTAGACCGGCTAAGAACTGGCCGTCCGTGGCCAAATCCACGGGCCGTAACTTCATGTGGGCCTCAAAGAGGAACCCTTCGGCTGACAACTGACCCTTAAAGACCTCAACGATCTCTTCCCGCATGGGGGTGGGGTCAATGCCGGTGGCTAAGGTGACGTAGTCAGCCTCAATGAGTAAGGGCCGGTTTAAGACGTGGTCCTTAATAGTGATGTTCAGTTTGCCATTGGCCCCGGCCACCACCTCGGGTTTCCCGCAGTCTAAGCAATACTTAATGAACCGAACGCCCCGGCTCCGGGCTTCCTGGTACAGTTTCTCCCGAAACCCGTAGGTCCGGATGTCCCGGCACAAGATGTAAATGGTGGCTTCCGGGTTCCGGTCCAAAATGGTTAAAGCGCTCTCAATGGAGTGGGTGCAACAGATTTTGGAGCAGTAGGGCCGGTCGGGGTCCCGCGACTCCACGCACTGGATAAAAGCGAAGGTTTGCCCCGGCTTTTTAATGGTCTCGCTATTGGTGGCCAAAAGCTCGTCCATATCTAAAGACAAAAGAACGTTGGGATTTTCGCCGTACAAATAGCTGGTGGGCTTATGGGCGTGACCGCCGGCGCAAAGGACCGTGACCCCGTGGGCGATGCTAAACTCGCCGTCCGGGCCTTGGAACTTGGTCTCAAAGTTGCCCACAAAGCCGTGGGAGCTAGTGGGGTAAGAGTTCCGGTAGATCTTAATGTTGGGGTTCTCTTCCACTTCCTTAATGAGCTTAACCATGTACCCCCGGACGTCTTTTTCCCGGGAGAAGATCTTCGGCCCATTTCCGCCTAGGGTATCGGTCTTTTCCACTAGGTGGACCGGATAACCCAGTTTGGCGATGGATAAAGCGGAGTTAAGGCCAGCGGCCCCGGCGCCCACGACTAAGGCCTCTTTGGTTAAGCTGACCTTGGTCTGGTACATCTGCTCCAGTAAAGCGGCCTTGGCCACGGCCCCGCGAACCAGATCCTTGGCCTTTTGGGTGGCCTTGGCCGGCTCTTTTTGGTGGACCCAGGAGTTTTGATCCCGGATGTTAGCCATCTCAAAAAGATACTTATTAAGGCCCGCCTGGGCTAAAGCCTCCCTAAACATGGGCTCGTGGGTCCGGGGGGTGCAGGAAGCCACGACCAAGCGGTTCAGCTTATGCTCGTCAATGGCCTCTTTGATCTTCCCTAAGGAGTCAGCCGAGCAAGCGAACAAGGTGTTGGTGCAGAGCTCCACGAAGGGGAGATCTTGACAGTAATCCACCACTTCTTGGATGTTAATGACCGAGGCGATGTTAATGCCGCAGTGGCAAATGAAAACCCCAATGCGCGGGACCTCGTTTTTAACGTCGCGCTCCGGCGGATAAACCCGGCTTTTGGTCATGGTGCCTTTGGCCTCGGCGATAACCCGGCCCGCGGCCTCAGCCGCGGCCGAGGCTTCCATGACGGTAAAGGGGATATCTTTAGGCTCGTTGACGGCCCCGCAAGCGAAAACCCCGGCCCGCGTGCTATTGATGGGGGTTAAAGGCTGGGTTTGGACGAAACCGTCTTCATTAAGATCGATTTCCAAGGACTCGGCCAGTTTGGGTAGGTTGACCCTTGGGGTTAGACCCACGGACAAGACCACCAGATCAAAGGTCTCGGACTGTTTTTCCCCGGCGTCGTCAATGTACTCTAAAACCGTGTTGCCATCCGCGCCCGGGGTTAAAGTGTGGATCCGCGACCGGACGAATTTTACGCCCGCGTCTTGGGCCCGGTTGTAGTACTTTTCAAAGTCCTTCCCGTAAGTCCGGATGTCCATGTAGAAAATGGAAGCCTCAAGGCTTGGGGAGTGCTCTTTGGAGATGACGGCCTCTTTAATGGCGTACATGCAACAGACCGCCGAGCAATAACGCTTATCGCACCGGTTGACGTCCCTAGAGCCCACGCACTGGAGCCAGGCGATTTTTTTCGGTTCTTTATGATCGCTGGGGCGGACGAGGTGACCTTGGAAGGGGCCGGAGGCGGAGAGGATTCTTTCGTATTCCATGGAGGTGATGATGTTGGGCCATTGACCGTAGCGGTAAGTCTCGGCCACGCTGGGGTCAAAGACGTCAAAACCGGAGGCCACGACCACTGAGCCCACCCTTAAGGTCACTTCCTCAGCCTTGTCCTCGTAGTTGACGGCTTTGGCCGGACAGACCTTTTGACAGTTGCCGCATTTGCCCTTGGTCAAGTAAATACACTCCGCGGCGTTGATGCTGAACTTTAAGGGCACGGCCTGGGCGTATTCCACGTAAATGGCTTTGCGGTTGTCCACGCCTTCGTTAAAGTAGTTGGACACCTTCTTGGGGCATTTGGCCGCGCACTCGCCGCAGGCGATGCATTTACTCATGTCAATATAGCGGGGGTTTTTGCGCACGGTGACGGAAAAGTCACCCTCGCCGCCTTTGACGGAAAGAACGTCGGTTAAGGTCAAAATCTCAATGTTGATATGACCGCCAACGTCGTTGAGCTTCGGGGAAATCATGCAAATGGAGCAGTCATTGGTGGGGAAGGTTTTGTCCAACTGGGCCATGCGGCCCCCGATGGCTGGGCCTTTTTCCACCATATAGACGTAGAAGCCCATTTCCGCCAGGTCCAAAGCCGCCTGAATCCCGGCGATACCTCCGCCGATGACCATCACAGCGCCCGACTTATTGGTTGAGTTTGCCATGTAATATCACCTGTTTCCAAGGGTGTCCTGACCGCCGAAGCGGTCTGGCGTAAAAAAAGACGGGGCGCGGACGTAACTAAATTGTGTTCTACGTATCGCGCGTTTAAAATATAAGGCGTTCTTTAAATATATTAGTAATTAATCATGGAGAAAATTGACTCAAATTTAGCGTAAAATACCCGAGGCAAAAATCTAGGGATATTCCTTGACAAACCTGGAAAAGGAATAATATAAGGCCATTTTCTTTAACGGACTAAGACAAGATTAGGACATTCCCATTGTTTTGTCAATAAGATTTTTTGACGTATTTTAAATAATAAAGAAAAAGGCTCCTAAGGTACGCCCGGCTCGGGTTGATTAATTTAAACAATTTTCTCTTACTTATCTAAATTAAATAGTTTTTAAGTGAAATATTAATAACAATAATTAAAAAAATTGGTCTAATAATTTATTATAAACTAATTAGCTCAATAAAAACCCTAAATCTTAGGCTTAGCCTGAACTAAAGGCCCAAGTAAGACCTAGGTAAGACTAGCTAAGACCAGTAATTAGCGTCTAATTAAATAAAATTAAGACCTAAATATATAAAAAAATCTAGATCCCGGTCTTTAAAGTTAGGGGATCGCTGACGGCCCTTAAGGCTTAGACTAGGGGTTAACCCGAAAAAGTCTTCCGGGGTTTTATCAAGCTTTGGTCCGGCGATTTCGGATCCGGCCTATTTTTAAGGCCCAGACTAGATTTATTTAATATTTGATTTGACAATTACTATAATAACCTAATCAAATAGTTAAGTCAAGCTATTTTTTTGACGATTTTCGGGAAGTTTTAGGGCGAGAGAGGCGGGTCAAGATTTGGTCAAAAATAAAACTCTGTTTGGGCGTAATGTTATGGTGATTTAAGTATAAACGACAGTTAATTTATAATTAACGTCTTAATAAATATGGTCATTAGCTGTTGTTTTAAGGCTATTTTTGTTAGTTAAGCGATTAAATTTATGTCTTTTTAGCTTAAACGGTTTAACTTAAGAGTTTTTAAAGGTTAAAAAATAAAACTAGGCTAAAGGACGCGTTTTAAGGCGCTAAAGAGCCTATTTAAGCTCCCCTTGAAGCGGGAACATTAATGAGACCCGTTAATAAGACATATTAATAAGACATATTAATAAGACATGTTAATAAGGCATATTAATAAGGCATATTAATAAGGCCAGGGGGCGTCTGGGCCCGGACCCGCATGACCCGGCCCGAGTCGCCGTAATCGCTGACCTGGTTAAAGATCTCGGCCTGGGTGATTTGGGCTAAATCATCGCCTAAAGCCTTAATGAGCTCCTTTTGGGCGTCCTCCAAGGTGTAGCGGGGTCCAATCGAGCGCTGGTAGTTTAACGTGGGGATGGCTAAGGTCCCGGCGGCGGTGTCGGCGTAGAGCTCAGCCTCTAAGGTGGGCCGAGCCAAAGCGGCCCCTAAGGCGTTAGCCGTGGCCGCGTTAGCCGGGGCCGTGGCCTTTAAACCTAAAGCCTCAGCCACTAAAGGGGCCAAGGTCGGGGCTGGGCCGCCTAAGATAACCGCTTCCGTGGGGTTTAAGCGCCAATCCACTAAAAACTCACTAATAGTGTAGACTGGTTTTTCATTAACCTGAGCTAAAAAGTCGAAGTAAGCCTCTTTTAACTGACCTAAGACCGCGTCCACGGCTTCTTGAGCGGCCTTGGCCGGGTCGTTCGGGTTAAGGGCCTTAAAAGCCGCGCGCGAAACTTCGGGGTCGCCGATGGTCGTCCAACCTAAAACATTAAAGGCGTCGGTTAAGGTCGGCGGCCGCGTGGCGGCGTTAGCGGGGTCTAAGGCTAAAGCCGGGCCCCGGCGAAGCCCTTGGGGGTTAAAGGCCCCATTGGCGTAAAGCAAATCCGTGTCCCCGCCTAAGGCCAAAGAGTGGGTGAGAAGGCCTCTAACCAAGGTCGGTTTAGCGGCTAAGGTTAACCCGTCCGGGGTTAAAAGGGGCTGACCATGGCTTAAAATGGCCAAGTCCGAGCTCGTGCCCCCCATATCCAGCATGAGGATATCTTTGTTGGCCGCCTCGGGGTCAGAGCCCGTTAGAGCCCAAAGGCCCAAAAGACTAGCCGCCGGGCCAGCGGCCAGAGCCAAAACCGGCTTTTCTTTAGCCTCAGTTAAGCTCATGACCCCGCCATCGGCTTTTAAGGCGTAAACTTCGGCGGTAAGGCCCCTTTGGCGGAAAGATTTCTCTAAAGCCCCTAAAAACTCTTGGTAAAGGTTTAAGACCATGGCGTTTAAGACCGCCCCATTTAACCGCCGACTAAAGTTTAAGCGGCCAAAAAGGCTTGAGGCGGCGGTAACTGAGCCGTTAAAGACCGTCCGGGCCGCGTCTTGCATGGTCTTTTCTAAAATAGGGTTCTTGGGCCCAAATTTGGCGGCCACAACCAGGGCTTTAACTAAAGGGGCCAGCTCTTGGGCCGCGTCAACCGCGGTCGAAAAATCCAAAGGGCTTATAACTTGGCCCCGATGGTCTTGGGCCCCGGGGAGCTCTTTAAAGTAAGGCCCCCAAGCTTGGGGGTTTAAGCCCAAGCCCGGGCCGCCGGTGGCTAAGATCCCAACTTTAGGGGCCGCTCCGGTTAAGACGCTGTTTAAGCCTAAGGTGGTGGAGACGGTGACGCGCTTTAAGTCGCTGGCCTTTTGGCCGAGCGAAAGCTGGTCTAAAACCTCGTTTAAGCTGTCTAAAACCTGGGGTTTGGTGACCGCTTTAGCCGCGGCTATGGTCTTATAATCTGGCCCCACTAAAACCGCGTCCGTATGGGTTCCGCCCACATCGACCCCTAGGTACATATTAGCTCCAAAGAGCGGCGAATCAACCGCCGCGGTTCAGGTAGGCCAGCTCAAACTGCAAAGCCGGGTTATCGGCCCGGCCGTCAAAAACCGGGGGCAAAGGGGGGAAGCGCGAGCGGACAATGGCTTGCTCCACCGAGTTGTCAAACTCCTGGTCCCCACTGGACCGGCGTAAGTTTTTCCCGGAGATCCGGCCATTGGGTTGGATCACGATGACGTAAATGGCCCCTAAGTTGGAGCTGGAGTTAAAGGCGCTAATGGGGGCTACCCAGTTGGACCGGACGATCTCTTTAATCTCGTTATAATACTGGGCCTTAATGGGATCGATCCGCGAGCCCTCGTTGTAACCCGAGTTGGGGGCGCTGGAGGTCCCATCCCCTTGACCGCGACTTTTAGCCAGATCAGCCACCACCGAGTCGATTTCTCGGTTAGCGTCCTCAGCCGCTTTTTTGCGCTTTAACTCCTCAATGGCCGTATTGGTGGTCTTCCGCGGCGGGTTAACGGGCGTCGGCTTTTTCTTGACCTCGGGCGGCGGGGGGTCCGGGGTTTTTTCCGGGATCTGGACTTTGGGCGGGGGTTCCTCTCTTTTGACCACGGGCGGCGGGATATCCGGCGGCGTTTGGCCAATGGGGATCACCTCACTGGGGGTCGGCGGGGTGATCATCCGCTCCAAAGGCGTGGGTTGGGGTAAGATGGGCTCAGCTTTAGGCAGTTCCACCACGTCCGGAAGGTTGAGGTTCGGGTCCACCGGGGCTGGCGGGGCCGCTGGGGCCGGTGGATCTAAGCCCCCGACCAGTTGGACGGTCATGGCCTCAAAGGGAAGCTCCGAAGGTTTTCCCAGGTCCAAAAAACCCGGTAAAAAGATGAGCCCCCCTAAAAAGAGACTATGGAGCCCTAAGGAGATGAGAAAGACTAAACCCAAGCCCTCGCTGGCTTCAGCCTTTAAAATGTATTTATCGTAATACCCGCCACTGGGCATGGCTCACCCTCGACCTTTGGGGGTAAAAAGGATAATCAAGTCAACCTTATTGGGGGGACCGACTTCGATCGCTCGGCTCGGTCACCAAACCCACGTTGGTCACCCCGGCCTCCCGTAAAGCCCCCATGACCGCGGCCACCTGACCGTAGGGCACGGTCCGGTCGGCTTTTAAAAACAAACTCTCGGTCCGTTTGGCCCGTAAGACGGCCTTGACTTGGGCGTCTAAGTTATCCACCGAGGCCAAAGGGGTTTCGTCCAAGAGGATCTGGCCATCGGCTTTAATGGTCAGAACCACCAGATCCTGGTCCGTCCGCATGGCTTTGGCGTCCACTTTGGGCAGATCCACGTCCAACCCTTGGGTCATCATGGGGGCGGCCACCATAAATATTATCAAGAGAACCAACATGACGTCCACCATGGGGGTGACGTTAATGTCGCTTAATAAACCTGGGCGACTGTTATCCCCGTTATCGGACGGACCAAAGGCCATGGGTCAGCTCTCCTCTTTGGCTAATCTTTTCAGAAAATCCCGCTCTAAAATATTAACAAAGTCCGCCATAAAGCTACCCATTTCCGACTCAACGCTCCTCACCCGGCTGTTAAAGTAGTTAAAAAAGATAACCGCCGGAATGGCCGTGGCTAAACCAGCGGCCGTGGCCACTAAAGCCTCGGAAATGCCCGGGGCCACGTTAGCTAAGTTGGCCGTGCCCTTTAAGCCGATCTCATGAAAGGAGCCCATAATGCCCCAGACCGTCCCAAAGAGGCCAATAAAGGGGGTGGCGTTGCCGCAACTGGCCAAAAAGGGGAGGTTCTTATACAGGCGGAGGCTTTCCGAGTTGGCGGCCCGTCTTAAGGCCCTTTGGACGTTTTCCATGGCCACCCTAGTCTCTAAACGGGCTTTATGGGCCCGGCCCAGCTCTTGGTAGCCCACCCGAAAAATATGGGCCACTGGGGAGTCCCCGTAGTCGCCGGCCTCAGAAAAGAGGTTGGCTAAAGACCGGCTCTTAAAGAAGCTGTTTAAAAAGCGGGTGGACTGGCGATTGGCCCGGGAGAGCTGGGCTAACTTCAGTAAAGTTATGCCCCAAGAGATAATGGAGGCTAAAAGCAAGATACCCATGATGGATTTAACCATGGGCCCGGCTTTCAGGATCATGGCGAGGATTTCTGACTCCACCCCGCTAACAGGGACGCTGGCTTCCGAAACCGCGACCGAGGCCGCTTGAGCGGTGAGGACAATAAGACAAGTTAAGGACATTAACAAAAATCCTCAAAAATAAGGACGCCCCAAAAATAAGGACGCCAAGGATCCTAAAATTAAGGCGTAACCTAATAACCCCTAGGGGTGACCATTTAACGCCCCTCATAGTAAAAGCCAGAGCGCGGTCCCTTAGGCGACGGCCTGGCCTTTGGCGTGGTTCCGCTTGACCTTTAAGGCGCCAAAAATTAGGCGACCTTAAATTTTTACCCTTAAGTTTAGCCTAAAAATATATATTTAAACTAAATCTAAAGTGAATGGCCATAGACGGTTAAAAAAAAAGCCCTAAGATTTATGGAAAACTTCCGAGCTGACCAAAAACAGGAAAGAACGAAAAAAGCCGACTTTCCAGCCAGTTATCAAATAATATTAGTTGTAATTAATATTTTTGTCAATACTTTCGCTAAAAAAGCTAGCGGCCTATTAAGTTTTTTGGTAACCGCGCGCTAGCGCCCTAACGACCGATAAAACCGGGTTTAGCCCACGTGGCCCTAAGGTTTTAACCCTAAGGTTTTAACTAAAGACGAGCCTTAAGGGAAGATAAGCCGCCTCTAAGCTATACTCCAAGGTCAATTAAATATTTTCCCAAAAAAGATAACCAGACGAAAAGGCCTTAAAGTTATGACTGTGGACCATTAGCTAAAAATTTCCCCATAAGCGCGCTCCAAAAGCCAAAATAGCCAATCATCCAGAGGTTAGAGTCCTAAGATTAAAGCGGAAATATTGTTTTTATGACTCCAATGTCTCAAACTTGGCTAAAACGAAAGTCCTTCTGGTCATGACCAGGGCGACCATGATAACCGGTTGGCCTTCCCCTCTATACTTATCGGCGTATTTCTCTTGGATCTGGCGTAAAGCCTTATCGGCTAAATCGGTCATTGACTCCCTTAGTTTGGCTTTATCCGCGTCGTTTATCGGCGGAGGGAGAGGCTTGGGTTTAGCGACTTTCTTGGGAGCGGTGGAAGACTTTTGAGCCTTGGAAGGTTTTTTAGCGTTGGAGGGCTTGGGGTCCGGCGCAGTCCTTAGGGCGTTGGATGACTCGGGTTCATCCTCTCTATAAACCTTTAGCTCAACAATAAAACGCTGGCCTTTGGGGCTAACGAAGTTGATGTCCATAAAGCCATGGGCCGTAGTCTCTTGGGAGTTAAACTTTTGGTTGGCCAGGGATAGGGCCGTCTCAAAGAAAATCTGGTATTGACTCTCGTTGGTTTTAAAAGAGGGGTGAGTGAATTGGTTAAG
>JAISRZ010000026.1 GCA_031273455.1 Deltaproteobacteria bacterium
TTTGGCGGTTCTCTAGTTGTTGGCCAAAAATATATTGAGCTTCCTAAAGTGGCCTTTATTGGTATCGTGGATTTTAATATTTTTAAAAGCGCTGAATTTCAGTCGAATTTTACTTTACTCGAAACTAAGCGACATGAACTTATGACTGACAAGCTTCATTTTACTTTTTTTGAGTTACCTAAGTTTAAAGACGCGATTTCCGAAAAAGACCGCCTTGGCTTGTTGTTCCGCCTGTTAAAGGCCCAGACGGGCGCCGACCTGGAACAGGTTAAAGCGACCGGCGTTCCGGAAATCATGGAGGTAATTGACGTGTATCACGCGGTAACGGCTTCTGAGGAATTTTATGAGATCCAATTCGCTCGCGATATGGCCCTTTTTAAGGAGTGAGCTATGCTTAAAAAGGCGAATGAAGAGGGGGAGCTCAAGGCGAAACTTCGCCTGACCTTAAAATTTCTGAACACAACCCAACTGGAACGCTCTGAGGTCTTAAAGACCGTTGAGCTGACTGAAGAAGAGTTCCAGGCGGGTCTAAAGAAGTTGGGCTGGCCAGAACGTTAAAGTTGCGCTTTTCAAGCTTTGGGCGCGTAGCTATTTTGCCCTTTGAAAAATTTCGCCAATTCGCGACCGCGCGACCGCGCGCCAGGCGCTTCCTAATCTGTTGACCCCGCTCGCCTTTTGGGGATCCCCAGTCCGAGGACTTAAATTCCTTATGAAGGCGCTTAAGGGGACACCTAGGGTCGGCTAGCGAACGGTTTCCGCTAAAAGATATTGTTTTAGGGAACAGGCCGATTTCTTAGGTGGCGATGGAAAATCCTTTTGACTCTGAGTATATTAACAATACGCCCCTTGACTCCGCGCGCTCTAGGATAATTTAGTCAGCGGTTTTTGTCTTCTTTAGCTATTTTCTCGCGCCTTACATTAGGGCCTTTTAACGGTCAAGAGCCTTTTTAGCGGCTAAGGGCCTTTCGTCAAAGGAAGGCCAACCAATCCCAACTTAGGGAAGGACACATCCAACATGATGGAGATCAAAAGGTCCCCCAAGCCCAGGCTTTTAGTGGATGAGAACAACGCCGATGAGTTTAATAAGCTAGTCAGCTTGGATCAGATCCCGGATCTATCCAACCAGAACTTAAGCGATCTGGATTTACGCAAGTTCCACTTAAAGAAGGCTAACCTGACTGGTTGCTACTTAAGAGGGGCTAACTTGGGCGGCGTGGATCTGTCCGAGGCCAACCTGGACGGGGCCAGCATCAAAAACGCCCAAATCAGCGGCTGCTTCTTTCCTCGGGGGTTATCGGCCACGGAAATCCATCTATCCTTGGAGCACGGCACCCGGATGCGCCAATCCGGTAAACCTTAAGACCTAAAGCCCTAAGGTTTACCTTAGAGCTCTTAACCTTTAAGGGCCCATTCGCTACGCCTCTATGGCCTTAGACCCTAAGGCTCTAAAGGGCCGCCCTAAATGGCCCTTAAGGCCAATCCTTAACTTTGGCTGGAGACAATAGATGCTATCTCTTATCCGATCCTTACCCCTCATCGCTCTGGGGGCTTGGGCTTTCTCCTTATCCTGGTGTTTAGGCTCTCTTAAGGCTCAGACTCCGGCCGCCCCAGAGGCCCCGAAGGCGACCGCTCCCGCGACCGCTCCGGCGGCTACGCCCGCGGAAGGCCTAACCGCCGATAAGCTGGGCAACCTTTGGCCAGCTAAAGGGCCGGCTTTTTTAAGCCCCGAGACGGTCTCCCAGTCAGCGACCAACGTGGGTTGCCCGACCCAAGGCTATGATATTAGCTTAAGTTACCCCACGGGTATCGGCGATGAGGACTTGGACGAGATGAACCGAGATCGCTTTTGGGAGATCTTCTTAGAGGAAAGGGACGTGGCTATTGAGAACAGCCAGTGCCCCGCTGACCCCAAAGAGGCGGCTCCGGGCCGTTCCGAGTTTAAACTGACTTTTAAAGCCGACGCCCCGTCCCCGGGCTACTTAAGCGTCCTTTACGAAGAGTTCTCCTTTCCCGCTGGGGCGGCCCATCCCAACACGGAATTGTACTCGGCCACTTATATTATCGCCGAGGGGCGGACCATGGATTTAGTGGACCTCTTCCCAGACGTTAAAAAGAGTACGCCCCTTTTCTGGGCTTACTTGGGGCCCAAGTGGTGCGCCCTAAAGAAAGGGACCGTACCCAGTTTCTATGGCTCGGGCGAATGCCCGGCCAATGGGGTCCCCACCCTGCCCGAAGCTTATAAGGGCGATGACCTGATCCTCCCGGACTTGGGTAACCCGGTCTTAACCCCCCAAGGGCTCACCCTTAACTTGGGGGCCTATGAGGCTTGGTCCCACGCCGATGGGCCCCAAACCTTGACCATTCCTTTAGCGGAGCTGGTGAAAATTGGAGCTGACCCTAAAATCTGGGCCCAAAAATGATGGCCCATCGTTTAAGCTCCTAATTGTCCCGGAACATTTGAGGTGGAATCGATGCCTAGATCGATCTTTATACAAACAAGCCTAATTATCCTGGCCTTAGCCTTTTTCTGGGGCCAGCCGTCCTTAGCCCCAGGTCAGACGGCCCCACCAAGCCAGTTGGCCCCGCCCAGTCCAACGACTCCGCCGAGCCAGATGGCCCCGCCCAGCCCAACGACCCCGCCAGGCCAGTCGCTCCAGCCGCGACAGCCGCCCCAGCCGGGCCAGATAGCCCCGCCAGGCCAAACGTTCCAGCCAGGGCCTATGGGCCAGCTGGGCCAGAAACTCCTGCCTAGCCAGGGCGAGCGAACCGCCCAAATCAACCCGGTGGATGACGCGGACATTAACTGGGCCTACGTGGGCCCGGTCAATCGACTGGGCAAAGCCGAGGGCCAAGGCGAAGCCAAGGGCCGGGATCGGTACGTGGGCGAATTTAAAAACGGCAAGAAAAGCGGCTATGGCGTCTATATGGAGCGCACCGGCATCCGCTACGAGGGCCAGTTCGCCAATGACCTGGCCAACGGCCAAGGCGTGTCCATCTTCCCTAACGGCTTAATCTACGAGGGCGAGCATAAGGACGGCATCTTTCAAGGCCAAGGCACCTTGTCCATGCGGAACCTCTTCACTTACACCGGCGGGTTTTCCGATAGCTTGTTCAATGGTTTTGGCATCTTGGAAAAGCACGGCCAGATAAAGATCATCGGGGACTTTAAAAACGGTCAGCTGGATGGCTTCTGCGTGGTCACGACGCCCAATGGCAAAGGTTACCAAGGGGTGTTTGTCGACGGTCGGCCCAATGGGGCCTTCACCATCTTTGACCAGCAAGGCCAAGAGGACTTCACCATCGTCTTTGAGAAGGGCCTGGAAAAAGGGCGGCGCCAAAAGCTTAAAAATAGCGTCCGGAAGCTCATCTAATCCTTTCTAAGCCATTAGCTTTAGCCTAAAATTAGGCTTAACCGGCCCCAACGGATCTAGGTTTTTTTAGCTAGGTTGGCTAGTAAGGGGGGGGGTTGCGCCCCCCTATAGTCATTTTTTATGGTCAGCTATATTCGCGTCAAAAGGATTTTCCACTTCCACCCAGAAATCAGGATGTCTCTAAATTCATCCGGCGCTGTGACTGGCCGTCCTTTTTATGTTTTTTTATGGCCGCCGCCTGAATAATGAAAAGTTTAATCCTAACTCTCTAGACTAGGGTTTGAACAAAATATAAAAATACTATACGATTAAAAAAATCGATGGAGGTTGGTCATGGAAGATGAGTTTAACGATCTAGCGTCAGGCGTCCAGACGTTTGCGGAAATAATACAAGAAGAGTCGAGTTATGTGGACAAGACCGCCTTCCTAGCTAGGATGATTTCCGATAAAAATAAAGTCTGGTTTCTGGCCCGCCCGAGGCGTTTCGGGAAATCCCTGACCGTCTCCACCTTAGAGGACTTATTTTCGGGGCGGAAGGAGCTTTTTAAGGGGCTTTATATCGAAAGTAAACTGGATGAGGAAAGGTTCGCCCCCCGCCCGGTCGTGCGCCTGGATATGAGCGATCTACCCGCGGATAGCGTGGAAGCGTTTGAGGCGGCTTTAGGGCGCAAAACAGTTAAAATCGCTGAAGAACTTGGCGTCACGGTAGACCCAACCATCACGCCTGGGGAGATTTTAAAAAAAACCATCAAAAAAGCGGCCGAGAAAGCCGGGCGCCCGGTGGCTGTCCTTATAGACGAGTACGATGCCCCATTTGTCGCCGTTATGGATAGCCTTCCCGAGGAAAGGGAACAATTTCGCGCGGCTATGCGCGCTTATTACGCTATATTTAAATCAACTGATAGATATATATCATTTATTTTTGTTACTGGTATCACTAAAGCCGCCGCCCATATAGATCTTATTCCCGCCTTTAACTCTTATAATGACCTATCAATAAATCCTGAGTACGGGGCCATATGTGGTTTTACCCAAGGAGAACTGGAGGGCTATTTTGGCCATCATCTAAAGCGGACCGCCGAGCGTCTCAAAATGACCGAGACGGAACTATTGGAAAAAACGCGAGACTTTTACTATGGGTTCTGTTTTGACGGGGTCACCCGGGTCTATAACCCTTTTTCCACTTTACTGTTCTTCCAA
>JAISRZ010000074.1 GCA_031273455.1 Deltaproteobacteria bacterium
TTACTTTGCATCGTCAATTGGGCAAGCAAACTTATCGACAATTCAAGAATATATCCGTCAACAAGGTTAACTCAGACATAAGACGCATTCATCCGCTAGACTAAAGTCTAGCGGTTTTCTGCGAAAGACCTTATAAAAATCATAACCGAACCCTAAACGCGCTCCCACATAAGTTTCAGATGTTTCGAAAGTGGCTCTTTTTCCGTCAAGGGCGAAGTTTTTGGACTTAAAATCGGCTTTGGAGTTCCCGATCCGGCCAGACACCTTGATATAGGCGGCCCCATCGCTGGAGTTAAGGTCCAGGCGACCAAATAAACCACCGCCCTACGTCAAAGACAGCGCCTACGGGCCTCATATTCTCGGCCCTTAGCCTCCCCGAAAGAATCGTAGTCGCTTAAGCCAAACTCTCCAAAAATCCCGCTGGTCAAGTTGTTGTGATTAATCAAGTTAACTTTGGATTGGGTCCGGCCAATCACCGCCTTAATCCCCGTTAGATCCACATACAAGAGCCAGTTTCGTAACGGTTTTGGCCACCCTTTATGGCCGCGAAGACCTGGGCGTCATATAGGGTGACCGCCCGCTCTTCTATCCGTGGTTTACGCCTCATCAACGACAAAGTCTTGACCTTCGACCATAATAAAAGCCAAGGAGCCGCCGCGGTTTTTGGTGACTATCTTGGACTCCAGGGTTTGACTCGGTTAGAGGCGAGAACGCGAGCGACCGACGCTGTGTTGGGCTGGTCTAGGTAGACGGAGAAATCATTCTCAAAGAACACCAATATCTGACGGATAGACCATCTTAACGAACCTCCCGGCGATTAGGTAAACATAATTTAACTTAAATTAGATTTGATTACCGCTTCACTCGCTAAAGACCATTCTAATTCTATTATGGTTCTTTGTAGCGGTCATTATAGAAATTTATTTGAGGACCATATTTTCCAACTGGCTTAAAACAGCGTCTTAGATAATAAAAAAGGCCATAAAAAATACCCCGCGCCAATTGATCACTAAGCGCGAGGTTTAACTTTTAGCCGCCGAAAATCCCTAAAGACCAGGGCGGCCAAGAAAACAGGTAAGGATACTTATCCACCTCGCCCCAACGACCATTTAAAAAAGGTGTATATGACCCAAGTTGGTCCCTAGCTTAGGCCCCGGGGGGCTTAGGTCGGCTTCCGAAAGCCATAAACGGGCCGAAACTAGCTATCTTAGCTAGTCCTTGGGTCTGAAAATCTTTTGGACAACGCTGGCTTAGATTACGAATGAAGGGAAATTGGGCCGATACGATAAAGTTTACCAAAATATCTAACTAGCGGTAATCGCGGTATTTTTTTATTGATGACTAAAAAAGTTCACCTGGTTGGGGCGCCCCCACATTAAAATCACTTTGGCCAATCTGACCCCAACCGACAATGTTTTATCAACGCGCCCGGGCCCTGATAGGAAAGGAAATAAGCGGAGAGGCTTCGAAAAAAAGGCGGTTGTTCTTGACCTAGCTGTCAAGTGTCGCTATGATTGACAGGAAATTAATCGTGAAGAGTCTTGACGATCGACCGCTGATCTAAATCTAGATCTATGGCATATTTTCACTGTTTTATTATCTTACTAAATTACAAGTAAACACGATAACATATTGTTATATATATTTTGTTATTAAAACTTACAAAACACATAATTAAGTCCATAAATTTCTAGCGTTACTTGTTGTTTAACAATATTTTTCTATTTTTTAATATTATATATCACCATTAATTATTAATTAATCGTTTTAGGTTGATGTAAAATGAACTTAAATGCTGATGAAATCTGTTTATTTTTTAAGATTTTTTTTCATTTATTATGGACAATTAATGAAAAACACCAGGTAGTTGATCATTTCACATTACCTGTCTATGGTAATCCTCCCCCCTTGCCTTTGGAAAATTTAATTAAAGTCCGCGATAACATGTGGGATAACCCCCAATGGATTGACGATTATTTAAATGACCACGCTAGCGAACTCACCGAGGAAGAGCGAGGAATCGTTACCGACTGGCGGCGCCATTTTATACTTGACAAATTTATTATCGTCAAACATCTAGCGAAATATTCCGTGTTTTTGAAGGATAGTTCCCCCGCTCGGGTATACGGTGTCATAGGAATTTCTGATCCAATATCTGAATATTTCCAAATGATTTCCCCTCCAATATTACTTAATACAGTATTACTGCCTTTCAAAAATAAGATTATTTACGATAGTTTTTTTATGGTGTACAATACTATAACTTTTGGCCCAGGACTCCGCGCGTCTTTCAAATCTAAATATCAAGAGTTAAAAAATAAATTTGGCGTCATAGAACAGTTGGGGATAACGCCTGAACCTATCCTGAAGAAGGAAACCCGCTCTAAGGCTCAGCCTTTGGCTGGTCTTACTGAAACGGTTAAAATTATTGGCGATGAGAACGTCCCCGTAGCCCTGGTCGCGAAATACAACCCAATCGCCGAAATTATCTCCAGGTTCTGCGATGAAAGACTGACCGATGATCTTAAGGCGCTTTGTCTGCGCGCGTTGGCTAAACTCGCCCGAAAACGCCCTTCGCCACTTCTAACTGGCAAGCCTATCACTTGGGCCGCCGGGCTCACCTACGCCATCGGCTCCATTAACTTCGTCTTCGACAAATCTAAATCGTATTATCTTTCTGGCGATGAATTCGCTAACTGGTACGGGCTGTCTAAAAAATCCGTCTCGTCTAAGGCCCAGGACGTTAAAAAACTCTTAAATCTTTCATATTTTAGCAGTGAATTTACCATAAAAGACATTTTGGCTGGTTTTCCTATGTTTTTTAGACCATTTTGAAACTAAAACATTAAGAAGATTTCAACTCTAAGTTGACTAGTTAAAGACCCAAGCTCCGCCGCCTCTCTTGCGATTGGTGAGACAGTTTTTTGGGGTTTTTCTGATGCCAAAATTAGAATCGCCGCGAAAAAATTAAGGTTATGTCTTATGATGAGTTGGCTTCTTTATTATAAAAAACGCTCCAATACATAAAAAAACAAGCGGGATAAATATAATCCCCGCGCTGGTCAATCCACAAAAGATGCGACTTACGGATTTTTAGTCCATAGGTGACTTACGCTGGCCTGGCCGCCTATACTCGGTCTTTGGCCAGAGACGACTAACCCAACTGATATTACCCGGTTTTTTTGTATTTTTCAGCCTAAAGAGTGTCAGCCAACTGATTAAGGGTTTTTATAACCTTTTTGTCCATAATCTGGATAAGATCCGCTGATAATTGATTTCTTTAGCTTTTTTAGTCCTTTTAGTTTTTTTATCGCCCTCAATATCCTCAGTGTCAGCGTCTAGAATATACTTTATCTCAATAACAGCGAAATTATTATTCGGTGGATAAAGGAAGGTCAGGGCTGGACTACTCTGGCGCTGGCCAGGGACTTGAGTAGCGAGAGATGATAGCCGCTGGCGTGAAACTATGGCCGCCAGCGTGGGATAAGCCGTTGGCGTGAGACCCACAATATGTGTCATTTGTCGGCGGGTGGGGCCAGGGCCTCATGAGCGTTTAGGGGAATGATTTTACGGAAAACTCCATTTACGCGGTGAGGCGAACCTTTTGGCCAACTGTCATAGCTGGTGAGACGAACTAGAGTTTCTGTAACCAGGTCGTGACGCTCTTACCTTCGATCATGGCCTAAATGGCCAGTTTGCCGCGAAGTTCCGGGCCAAGACGGAGAGTAAGATTGCCGAAATTTGATTTACGTCTAAACACAAGTTTTTAAGTCGTTTTTAATATATTATTTTAATAAGTTACGCTTATTTAATAAAAAAAATACTACAATTACATAACTCTATAAAATAACTTGAGAATATCGGATTGAGGCCACCTAGAGGGCTCGTCAGACATCTTTTTGGGTTGACGCCACCTACTTGATTTGGCGATATTTCCCGGTATAGACAGTCTCCCCGACCTAAAACCAGAGAGTTTTCAGCCACTCAGAAAGAGTTTGAACTTCTCTTCCCCTCATAAGGAGGCTTAAGCGTTAACTATTGGATACGGCTGCGCTGGCCCGATGGTCCTCACCGCCCGAAACATCGCTGTAAAAAACTGTGGCGAGCTAACCATAGATTGATAGGTTCATCGGGCCGCCACCAAGTCAGGTCTGTGGCGAGACCATCTTTCAAGACAGCCTTAAGCCTCTGATGATTTGGTTTAGGGCTATGTGGTTCGTGGTCGGCCAGAAATTCGGGACCAAGGCGTTAGGCCTCCATCGGACGCTTGGCGTCAGCTATGAGAGCGCCTAGACGGTTTTACCCAAGTCGCGCCGGGCCATGGTCAGGGCGAAAATAGCCCCTTAGGCGCCAATTGGCCTTCTTACTGGTGGCTATATTGACCCTTAGCCAAGCTTAGTTTAGATTAATTGGCGGTTAATTCTCTCAACGCGGGTCTATAATGGAGTAACTTAAAATATTAGCCGTATTGAATATCTTTAATAATATTAATAAAATTAAGACTAAAACTTAATATCAATTATAAGATTGTATTAAATATATTTCAACATAAACTTTCAAATACCAATAGAGGTGTTGAATGGAAAAAAAGCCTTCCTTTATTTTTAAAGCGGCCTTTTTAGCGATCTTGGCCTGGAGTCTAGCCGCCTGCTCTGGGGATAAAAAAGAGTCCGAAGAGGCGGCTAAAGACCAAAGCCTGGTCCGCAGTGGCGTGGCCGCGGTGGTCGGCGGGGCGGTTTCCGGCGCCAAAGAAACCTTGGCTGGCGTGACCGAAGGAATTGACGAGGGCCGCAAATCTGGCCAGAGCTTGGATGGGGCCATCCTCATCGTTTCCCAGGAAGACTTCGTTAATATGACCAAGGCTCGGATCTTAAAGGTCGAGGATCTTAGTCAAGGAAAATACCAGATCACCCTGGCCATTGACAATGATAAGGATAAACCCATCCGCCTAACCAACCTTTTTGTGGACGCCAATGTGGTTCTCATTGATGAGGACGGCTTTTCCTACCGTTTACCCAAACAATTCACTGAAGGGTCCGATGTGACGGTTCTCCCCAAATCCTCGGAACGGGTCCGGTTAACCTTTGAAGGAGTTGAGCTTAAACCCAAAAGCTTAAGGATCTATCAGATCGAACACGAATTACCAGAAGCGGCCTCAGATAACGCGGCTAACCCCACCGCCGACCGGGCGACCGAGAACGCTAGCTCTCCTACGGCTAACCAGTAAATAGTAATTTCCTAAGGCTAGCCCGAGTTTACAAGTTATTTTTGTTTACACCAGTAACTTCCTAAAATCACTTGTTTATTTGAAAGGCGTTTGTGGTTAAAACGCGCCGATGTCAGTAAAATTTCTGTCCTAAGAAAGAACTCGCTTAGAGAGCCACCATGACGCTGGCCGCGAATTTTGGGGGTTTTCCGGCTCTTGTGAACGGTTACGGTGGATAAAGGAAGGTCAAGGCTGGACACTCAGACGCTGGTCAGGGGCTTGAATGGCCAGGGCCGATAGCCGCTGGCGTGAGACCCACAATATGTTTCATTGGTCGACGGGTGGGGCCAGGGCCTCATGAGCGTTTAGGGGAATGATTTTACGGAAAACTCCATTTACGCGGTGAGACGAACCTTTTGGTCAACTGTTATAGCTGGTGAGACGAGCTAGAGTTTCCGTAACCAGGGCGTTGACGCTCTTACCTTCGATCTTGGCCTGTATGGCCAGTTTACCGTGAAGTTCCGGGCCAAGACGGAGAGTAAGAGCGCCGGAGTAAGGCTTATTGGGTTCTTTGCCGATCTTGGCGCAGGTTTCCAAATAGTCGTCAACCGCTTCCTTGAAGGCCGCTTTCATTTCACTGACCGAATCGCCATGAAATCCAACGATATCCCTGACGCCCAAAATATGGCCGACCAGGCAGTCGTCATCGGCGCTGTATTCGACCCTGGCGGCATAGCCCTTATAAGCCATGGCCTTCATGGTTTCACCCCCATCATTTCCAGAAAAATACGAGCGTCTCTGATCCGGCGCGCTTGGGTTTCTTTCCCTGGATGCGGTCAAGGGAAAGTAATCGTCAAATTTTTATTATGACCTGTAAAAATTTACAGGGTTATGGCACACTAACTACCTTGAAAATACTTTGGCCGTTGTACCCAAAAGCCAGTTATTTGTCAACGCGTTAATGTAATACCGAATCATTGCTGAGATAAAATACCCCACAGGAACGGGCAGTTTGCCCGCAGAAGAAATATACGCCCTGAACGTGGGATTGTAAGGAGATTTATCATTGCTGAACCGGGTATCACGAACCAACTTGAACGTTAATTCTTTCTGGATGTTGTGTAGAATACTACTATCGAATTTCACGATAGAAATAATAAGCTTTTCAATAAGCAACTCAAATTCAGCGTTAGCTTCCTGATACTGCTTTTTGTTGGCGTGGTACCATTCACCGTTGATGTTCTATTCCAGAGTAGCGAGGTATTTCAACGCATTATTCATATGTTGACTTCCTTTACTGATTTTTTATTCAACTTAATGCTCCAACATATTTAGAAAATCAGTAGGCGTAATGGGCGGAATTTCGCTGTTAATGAAGCCGTCCATGTCGCGGGTGATAATATAATCCGAATCAAGTTCCCGTGCCGCCAGAAACTGTACGCAATCCTCAAAATCATCCCACCGCAATCTCAATGCGTCATAAATAGCTTCGCCGTCAACGGCGGCGATTTTGATGGCTTTCAACAGCTTATCAATAGCGTCATACGCCTTATCATTATCTTGAAATTACTTGCGAATGATGTAGAAAATATCGGTTGCCGCAGTCGCTGAAACATATCCGTTAATCACGGATTGTTCAGAAAGAAATATCAACCTTGCCGACTGCGTCAGGAAAGGCTCACGTCCGAGCGGAACATCCAAAACTACGTTAGTATCAATCAACACGTCCATACTTAGAAAGTCTTTCCGCGCGATAATCGTCAAGAGTTTTCCCGCTGTTTGGCGCAATGCCAATGAGCGACTGCGTAATGGAACCGTCCATCATTTGATCAATGTTCGCCATGTCAATTTTTGGCGCGGGCGCGTCTTCGGGTATCTCTCGAATTATGACTTCGATCCGCTTATTTTTGAATGTCTGCGGCATTGCTATCACACCCGACAGCGCGTCCGCGTTCATAATCTGTCTATAAACCATAATCGTGCCTCCTGCGATAATGATGTTATGAGTATAACACATAAAGTCGTACAAAGCAATGGAAAAACCGCGTACCCCAGGACAAAAGCGAAAAAAAACTTAAAAAAAACATTGGACCGGGTTAATTTGGCACGCTACTTGCATAACGTTCCTCCCCCATCTTTTTTCGCCATTCCTCAACGGTTCCTACCTTTTTCGTTTTTTTTAGTCAGTACCGCCTCCAAATAGGGAAGGCACAGTTTAAACATATCAATGATTGTCCGAGCGCTTTCTTTGATGAAGTCGTCTAAAGTGGCCACTACATTTAGGCTTAATTTCCTCATCATAGATAAAATCTCAGGTGCGTTTCCTCGGTAAATCTTACATTTATCTTCAGCAATACACTCTATATCATCAAGTATTTTGTGCCTTGTTTCAACTTTCAAGTGTAAAAGTGATATTTAAAGCATATTTTGACATCAAGGTCTAAGCTAGATATGAAATATCGAGTCTCACTACTAGATGGCTTATTATTTATATAATTTACGTATCTAGTCTCCCAAAATATAGTCTTCAAACCTGTCCATTCTATGGCTTTTGGCGCCCATTCGTTAACGTCTTTTGAATTTAGCTTAATCAAAGTTATGTCACGTTATTATTCTACTCTGCCGCCCTGTTTTTTGGATAGGCGAAGAGTATGAAGCGACATCAAAATCACGACATCAAAATCATCTGGGTACTTCTTCAGGACTTCTGTGAACTGCTGAAAACTGAACAAGACCCTAAAGTAGCTGGTGTTAAGCTTAAGAGAGGATCGAACTATTCATTAGGATGATCGTTGTTCGTCTTGCTCACTATAGCAGAAAGAGTAAGGCGATTTTTTCGTCCAATTCTTGGCAATCAGTGCTTTGAAGTCAGTCTGGTTGAGAGATGGTGGTTCTCAAAAAAAATGAGCCATTTTGAGAGCCAATTCTCAGCAAAATGAGCCTCTTATAATTTTAAGACAAGACGGTAATGGTCAGGTTATTGACAGTCAAATTTATCAATTTATTGTCAATTACAAGCAAGTATTATCTGGTAAAGCACAACAAGTTTGTATTATAGTTACTTTTGGTGAATTAGCATTATCTTGGGTATATCCTAAAATATGTATTTGATCCAATATCTCGACCATCGATTTGGTACTTTCCCAATGACCAGTCTTCATCCCGTTCCATCATGACCTGAAAAACTATGGCGCCAAAGATCATTCCAGATAAATCGAAGTTTAGGTTAGCAGCAATATATATGGGTTCCCAAACAGTACCAGTCCAGTCGTTTCCAGGCAACCAACCAGCGGTTATCAACTCATGAGGAGAGTCTACTACCAAATCAACCAAACGATTAATTTCATCCTTAATGGCCAGAAATTCCCTATTGGGAATGCGGTTAATAATAGGTTGGTTGTGTCCTTGGTGTGGAACAGCGACTACTCGTTCTATTTTACCATTACCCTGAATGTAAAAAAGTGGCATAATAAATCCATAAGAATAAGAGTGAGGATATATAATTTTATATTGGTATAGCGTTGACGGGAACTTCTTTATTAGGTTTAACCGTCGAAAGTCTAAAAATCATGGGAAACTGCTCTTCCGGCTTGTAGAACAAGCCTTACAAACATCGCCAATTATTCGCGAATGTCTCATAGAAAACGCTCCTGAACAAACAAATTCAGTTGTTGAAGGAGATGAAATAAATCTTGACACTCCACTGTTTTAGTCCTACATTCCAAATAGTGATATCTAGGAAAGGCACAAACTGTATTGAGTTTAGAACGTAAGCAATATTCATGCCAATTAAATATTTGCATATTGCGTATACCTTTTAGCAATTTTTGCGCCAACCGTAAAATATATAATAGATAATGGCTCCAAGCAAATTCTATGCCACTATTGGCTTAACAACTCCGAGGTACCATATCCTTTTGTTTATCATCAACCAAGGTCAATAGCGACAGCCAACAAGGAAAAGCTGGTGCTACCCGCCGGAGGCCGGCGGCTTTAACGCGTGAGAAACTTTAATTGTCCGCAACGTTCGTTGCCCCGGAAAGACGGGCCCTGGTCAAAAAAACTGTCTATTATCAACAACTTATTTTAAATTTCAAAGAAGTAACCTCATAAAAATCCTGGGAACAATCTAGTCGGTTTTCCATCGTCCTTTTCCCTTCCAATAGTCGGCCAAAATTTCTGGGAATTATCGGCAGTCAAACAGAATCAATGGAATTAAGGCAAAAGACGAAAAAAATAAAAACAAAACTTTTTTCGTCATTTTTTCGTCTTTTCGTCTGGATGTCAAGGGATTTTTGTGGACTGGGTAGGACAATTCTGGAATTTTCGGGCAATAGAAAAATCCAGCGAACCATTGATTTTAAAGGTTTTCTGGACTGTTTTGGACTATCTTGGACATGGGCCAAAAAACATTGTTGGTGCCGAAGGCCGGAATCGAACCGGCACGAGCGAGCTCGCGGGTTTTTGAGACCCGTGCGTCTACCTATTCCGCCACTTCGGCGTGAAGCGTTTTAATGACCCGCAAATATAAGCGGTTTAATTGGGGTGGGTAATGGGGCTCGAACCCACGGCCTCCAGGGCCACAACCTGGCGCTCTAACCAAACTGAGCTACACCCACCGTCACCGCCAGACGACTGGCGGAGAGGGGGGGATTCGAACCCCCGGTGGAGTATAAGTCCACACACGATTTCCAATCGTGCTCCTTAAGCCACTCGGACACCTCTCCCGGACAGGGACTAATTGTATTAACATAACCCGGTCCTGACTGTCAAGAAAATAAACCATTTTTAAGGGGTCGTCACGGCTTATTTGTTAGGGGTTTTCGGGGTGGCCTTGACTTCCTCCACCTCGGGTTTCGTGGTGTAAAGATCGATATAGCCCACGATAATGGAGCGACCATCCTGCATTAGACCGCTACCCGACTCAATAACCACGCCCACGACCAGGTCTTTGGTGCCGTTGTTGTCAAAGTCCATAAGGGCGTAATCCACCGCGGGCCCGGGTAAAAGGTTGGCGCTGTTAAAGAAAGGCACTAAGGACAGGTTATTGAACTTTCTGGCCTCAATCACCCCACTATTAAAGGTGCGGAGGTTTTTCATGAAAGGGGCCCCGCCTTGGTTGTTCTTGGCCACGATGACCTCATTGGCCCCATCGTTGTCAATGTCGTCAATGATGATCCGGCTCGGGAGGAACTCTTGTTGGATGGCTTGCTCCCGATAGGTGGGGAGGATGATGCTGTTAGCCGTCCCAGCGTAGTCGTCATGGCTCTCCCAGACCTTGCCCCCCCCGGTGTCATACAAGGTGAGGTGCTCGTCCGTGGATTTAACGGCGGCGATTAAACGGGTGTTCTGGACGCCTAGGTTCCCGATGTTAAAGTTGTAAAGGTTAATGTGCCGAGGCAGTTGGACCACGCCGACCGATTTAACCTTCCCGTCCCGGTACTCTAAGTAGTTGGGTTTACCGCTATAGGGCTCGGCGCTGGTGGTGGCCGGTTTTTGGCCGGTTAGCCGTTTAGCGGCCCCCGAGCCAGTGACCCGGACGTACCAAGTGATTCCTTTAGCCAAGATCTTTAAGGCTTTGGTCCCATCAAAGGCTAAGATAAAGGACGAGGCTGTCTGCTCGTTATACTGAGCCGAGACCACGATCTCTTTGCGGCCATCGTTATCCACGTCAAAGAGATCCACGGAGACGATGTTAACGTTGTCCTCGGTCTTAAAGGTGGCCAACTGCTCTAAAAGAGGGCCACTCCGCCGGGATAAGTAAACATTGTGCGGGGTGACGTAGACCAGCTCGTTTAAGCCGTCCCGATCCACGTCCCCAATATCCAGGCCCACCAAACGCTCCGGGATGTAACCGCTGCGCCACAAGGATTCTTCCTTGATGTTAGCCTCGGTGGAGACCACAAAGTTCGGGTTCAAAGGCGAGTCCGGCGGGGGCTTGTCGCGTCCCATAAGGGTGTATGACGGATGGCGCTTGGCGGGCGGATCAGCCCCAAAAGAGCTTACTTGGCCAGTCAAAACAACCATGAGCGCCAGAGCGACAAGGCAGCTAATTTTCTTCATGTGTCCCAATCCTCGTCCAAGATTCCCAAAAGTTGGCCCTAAACCAATCCTATTGGGGGCTTCTCCCTATCAGCCAAAAAAAATCACAGCCTTAAGGGGATGTTTTCTATGTCGTTAATGATGTCCGTCACTTGGTTATTGACCTCGGGGCTATTGGTGGGCAAAAAGGAGAGCCCCGAGTAAAAGGTGCCCATAACCCGGCGCCCGCTCTTCTTTTCCATCTTGACGCCGTTAATGATCTTTTTATCGTCAAAGTACAAAGTGACCAGCAAAGTTCTCTCCGGGGGCAGATCAGCGGTGGTGGCCGCCAGACACCCGCCTAAGGAGAGATCCAAAATAAGGCCCTTGGCTAGAGGCTCCTCTGGCCCCTCCTCAGCCGCCGCCTCCACGGTCATGGGGATACGCACCGGGTAACGCTTATTGTTTCTAAGGTTAGCCGTCTCCACGCTGTCCGGGTAAGACAGGAAGAGAAGGGGCACTGGCCTAGAGCAAGTGCCAATGACCTCACAGCGAAAGTTAAAGATCTGGCCGTTATTAATAAAGTTAATGGACCACTTACTGTTGTCGTCAAACTTGATCGGCAAACCATTAATCCGCGGCTGCTCCAAAATCAAGTACCGTTTGGGCTTGGAGCCGATATAAATGGTGTCCCACTTGGACTTGGTGGTTTCCATAGCCAAAAGGCGCACTTTTAGACCAGGGGCCAAAGAGTCCGGGAGGTTGGCGATGAAATCTTCGGTCGCGGCCAAATTACTGTTCTCCGGTTTTTAGCTTAAAGCCAATTTCCGTGGCCCTTAAAAGATCTTGAGCGGCCACGAAACCGGGGTTTAGGAGAAGGGCTTTTTTGAGAGACTCTTGAGCCCTGGCTTTTTCGTCTTTATCCAGATAAACCCGGGAAAGGTTAAAATAAATATTCTCGTCCTCTGGATGGACCTTTAAGGCTTTCTCATAAGCCAGCTGAGCCTCATCCAAGCGGCCTTGGCGTCGATAGATTATTCCTAGACTATTATAGACGTTTGTGGTGTCTGGCCGCAAGGTTAAAACCGTGTTGAGGATTTCCTCGGCCTCGTTCTCCTCCCTTAAGGTCAAATGGAGGTCCGCGGCCCGCTCCAAGCACCGTTGGGCCTCATCGACCCGGCCTAAGGTCTGGTAAATGAGCCCCATCTGCTTAAAGGCCTTGGCGTGGTGCCCATTAATCCGGGTGGCTTTTTTAAAGTAACTTAAAGCCTCCTCAAATTTGCCCCGGATGCTTAAGATATAGCCTAAGTTGTAGAAGACCTCGGCGTTGTCGTGGATGTCCAAGATCTCGTTACAGGTCTGGAGGGCTTCCTCGTATTGGCCCTTATTCATCTGCTCTTGGCAGCGACCGATTAAACGCTCGGCTTGCCGCGCTTGGGGGTCTTTAGGCCCTAAGACCGTCTCAATGACCTTCTTTTGGAACTCTTCGCTGGTAAAGGGGTGTTTTAGGATATTATCCACCCCAAAACGGCCAGCGCGGATTAACAGTTTAGAGTTAACGTTATTGGCGTACAAAACCACCGTGGTTTTGGCGCTCTCCTCTTTTTGCCGGATCATGGACAGAATGGATAACCCTGGGATATCGGGCAGATCCTGGGAGAGGATCAAGATTTCCGGGTTAAAATTCTTGACCATGGCCATGGCCTCGGAGCCATTCTCCGCGTGCAGATGGTTAAATAGGCCGATCTCCTGCAGCGTTAAAGCGTTTTTGTCCAACTGGTCAATATCGCTGTCCGCTAGAAGGATGGTGGGCTGGCCCGCTTTAAGATCCAGAGTGTTGTCCAATTATTGAACCATATCTAACTTTAACCCGGCGTAATTAAGCCATTAAAGAGCTTAAACATGGATTAAATGGAAGCCGGCCCGACGATCCGTCCGGCCACGGCGGCGGCGGCGGCGGTGGCCGGGCTAGCTAAATGAGTCAAAGACCCCCGACCTTGGCGGCCCTCAAAGTTACGGTTGGAGGTGGAAACGCAGCGAAGGCCCATGGGCACTTGATCCGGGTTCATGCCTAAGCACATGGAGCAACCCGGCTCCCGCCACTGGCAACCGGCGGCCAAAAAGATCTCGGCTAAACCCATTTCCTCAGCCTGTCTTTTAATAACCCCCGAACCCGGCACCACCAGAGCTTTAACCCCATTTTTGACCTTATGGGACTTTAAAATCGCCGCGGCCTCGACTAGATCCTCTAAGCGCCCGTTGGTGCAGGAGCCAATAAAGACGTAATCCACCGGGATGTCGGCTAAAGGGGTCCCCGGCTTTAAGCCCTGGTAAGCTAAAGCGTTTTGGGCGGCCAAGCGCTCCTCGGGGGTCTTAAAGCTCTCGGGCTCGGGGATAACCGAGCCTAAAGTGACGCTCTGGGCCGGGTTAGTTCCCCAAGTGACCCGCGGGGCGATATCCGGGCCCACGAGATCTAAAGAGCGGTTAAACTCGTACCCTTCGTCCGTGACTAATTCTCGCCAAACCACTTTGGCCGCGGCGAAATCCGCCCCTTTGGGGGCGTAAGGCCGACCCTCTAAGTAAGCGAAGGTGGTCTCGTCCGGGGCGATGAGCCCGTAACGGGCCCCGCACTCAATGGCCATGTTGGCTAGAGTTAACCGCCCTTCTAAAGACAAGGCGGAAACCGCCTCGCCGCGGTACTCCAAAGCGTGACCCGTGCCCCCGGAGACGCCTAATAAGCTAATGACCAAAAGAATCAGATCTTTGGCCGTCACTCCAGGGTTAAGCTTCCCTTTGACGTTAATGGCCAAATTCTTGGGTTTAGTCTGGAGTAAGGTCTGGGTGGCTAAGACCCTTTCCACTTCGCTGGTTCCAATGCCGAAGGCCAAGGCCCCTAAGGCCCCGTGGGTGGCCGTATGGCTATCCCCACAGACGACCGTATGCCCGGGCAAGATCAACCCTTGCTCCGGCATGGTCACGTGGATAACCCCTTGCCTTAAATCCGTGGCCCCAAAGAAGGTGGTTATCCCGAACTCCTTTTGGTTCTTTTCCAAGGCCGCTAGCTGGGCCTCGGCGATCTGGTCCTTTAAGGGCCGGGCGCGGTCATCGGTGGGAATGGAATGGTCAATGACCCCACAGGTCAGATCGGGCCGCCTAACTTTACGCCCCGCCGCTTTTAACCCCATAAAGGCCTGATTGGAAGTAACCTCATGGATCAAATGGCGGTCTATGTACAGTAAGTCGGGCCGTCCGGGGGTCCGATCCACCACATGCGACTCCCAGAGTTTATCCAACAAGCTTAAGCGAGCCATAAAAACTATCCCCATCGCTCTTTGAACAATTTAAAAGCTAATTCGAGAATCCTTATAAATAAAAGGAAAGGACGACCATTTCGCCAGAAATTATTTATCATAAATGAATATGGGGCGATAAACAAGAGTAAATGTAAATTACGCCCTCGCCCTAGGACCCAACCTGACCCCAGACCTAGCCTTAGCCCTAGCCTTAGCCCTAGCCTTAGCCCTAACCTTAGCCCTAGCCTTACCCTAGCCTTAGCCTAGCCTTAGCCCTAAGCCTTTCTATATTAACCGCCCTAGGCCCCTTAACCCTTAAGCCGCCAAAGGGTTTCCGCCCTAATAGCCAAAGAGGCCTTAGCGTCTTATCGGAGGCCCGATAGGCCCTATTATAACCCCGGTCTTAGCCCCTCATAAGACGCCACCCTTAAGCTTAACCCTAACCTTTTGGTCAAACTAGATCGTCCTGGCCTTACCCCCCCGTTAGGGGGCTAGGCCCCCTAACCAGCCGAAAGCTTACTCTAACGGGTCCGCCCCCCCTAACGGCGCCCCAGAAGGCGCCCCAGAAGGTAACCAAGAAGGTAACCAAGATGAGGGCCAGATGGGGGCCAAAAATGGCTAAGGGGGGCCGACCAAAAGCCTCAAAAATAACCAGTTACCGCGAAATAGCCAAAAAACTTGAGGCTTTCCGGCTAAAAAAATGGTAAAATAAAAAGAATAAACCTTAAGGCTTGGGGCTTCTCACCCAAAAGCGTTGGAGGAACCTAAATTTTAAGGCGGGCTAACTTAAGCTGAAGTTGTTTAACGAAAAAGGGTCGGGCCATAAGCCTCGGGCCTAAAGGAGGTTGGCGCAAGGTCCCCCAACCCCGGGTTAGCCATAATTAAAAGCCAAGTTTTATTGTTTTTAAAATATTACGCTTTAAATTGAAGCTCCAGTCGCTATTAACTATTAACTTAAAGCGATTTACATCTTTAAAGGTCTTAGAATGTCGCTTAAAATCCCATCTTTTTGGTCATTGTTTTCCCTGAGAAACTGGTTGCTTTTTTTAATCCTCGCTTGGCCCAGCTTGGCCTTAGCCCAAGAGCCTGACCAGGCTGACGATCGCCGGGAACAGCCCTTTCCCCAAGCCCCTGGCCCCAGCCAACCCCAGGTTAAAGCCACCATTTTATCCACTTCCGGGCAAGTCTTGGCCATTCGCCCGGACACCGCCAGCGTAGTCCTAAAATGCAATCCTTTGAAGGCTTTGGGCTGGAAAGTCGAGTCTAGGGAGTTTTCCGTGGTGGACCTTAAGCTTCTTAAGACCCTCAAAAAAGGCGACCGGGTGAAATTCGACCTCCGCTTTGACGGGAAACAATTCGTCATTGTCGATATTGATAAGTTTTAGCCTTACATGTAACAATAATTCTATGAAGTGACAATTTTTTTAACATACCCTCATCTTTACCTTGGAGCCCTAAGCCCTAAGCTTAGGGCTCCTAAATTTAACCCGGCCAAAGCTCCTTTTGAGCCGGTTAGGGCTGTCCTTAGAAGCCTGGAAGCCCCCTTTGGCCAGCGGTTTGGCGGCGTCCGAGTGGCTTAAGGAAGGGCGATTGGCGATCGGGTGTGGACTTACGCTCCACCGGGGGTTCGAATCCCCCCTCTTTCCACCAGTCGTCTAGCGGTAATGGCTTAAAAGATCCGCTTTAGGCCCCGAAAATATTATTTAGCCTAACCCCTATTCCCTTAGAGGGCTTTTTAGCTCATAAGGCGAAAGTTTTTCGCCCACGGTTCTTTTAGACTCAAGAGCCCTCTTGGGGAACCCCCTCGGGAGCTTTCTTAGGGAACCTTATAGTGGGGTTAAAAGCCCCTTTTTTTTAATTGTTCCTTACGGGTCAATTGTTCGCGGCCCTAAGCGCGGGTAAACTAACAAAAACGGGGAAAATTAAGCTTACAGGTCCTAAAAGTTCCATGGGAAGTGAATAAAATTAGTCCCTTGTATTTAAGTCGATCTCTTGATAAGCTGGAAAACGAATCTAAAATTCTCCGCTTGATGTTTTTTTTGAGTCAAGAACTTTGGTGACTATTAATTTTGATCCTATTATTATGTAATTTAACGCTAATACCTAGTTTTAAAGTTATAATTTAAGCGGTGGTTTTCTGGGACCCAAGATAGGCCGAACTGGTCAAATCCAGTTAAGTTGGTTCTCTCATCGCTTTAGCCCATTGGCTGGTTAAAGGAGATTAAAAAATACACTTTAGGTAAGTTAGGTTTCCATTAGTTATCTGGAAAAACGGAATATTTAGCTATCTTTTCTTTGTTGGCTAACCGCGAATTTTATTCTCTCAGAGCGAATAGACCGTTTCTTTTTTAATAGCTCAATAGGAAAACAATTGTTTTTTTTTTTATTATTCATATAATAAGTGGGTAGCTGAATTGGAGAATAAAATGAAAAGCATTGATAAAATATTTGCAGAGACTCTGAAATATTTTGTTCAACAGGAGCGTTCTCAGCGCAGTTTCGCCGCCAAAGTCGGAATCTCGGCCCCTTACTTAAACGACCTTTTAAACGGTCGGCGGTACGGGGAAGATCAGACGAAACGGAAGATAGCCTCGGCTTTAGGTTATCCGGATCGTCAATACGAGGACTTTCTGGACATTGGCCGTTTAATCGTCAACGGCGATGTCTCCTTGGACAGTGAGGGCCAAGCGGTGATTAATGAAGACGTTCTAAGGGTCCGCGGTTTTTTGCCTATTAACTACTCCGAGCGGATGCTCTTGGGTCCAGATAACGTCATTCAGATCACTGAGGACTACCGCCACACCCACGTGGTGGTCCACGGCCCGACCTTACGGCGCTCCACGGCCCTTGGCCTTCAGGCCTTTCGGGTCCCAGACGATGGCATGGAGCCTATCATCCCGAAAAACAGCCTCATTGTGGCTGATTTAACCGTTAACAACTTGGATCACATTAAAGAAGGGCAAGTCTACGTGGTTTGCCTGGACCGGGACTCGCGGCAGTGCTTTTTAAAGTACTTAAGCTGGGGAGAGAAGGATAAGCTCATCCTGGCTTGCTCCGAAAACCGGAAGCACCGGACCGTGGCCGCCTACGTGGAGGACGTGACCTTAGTGGGCCGGGTCATTATGGGCATTCGCAACTTTTAGTGTCGAGCTTTAGGCGCCTTACGGCTGGCCTTCGTTTTATTTGGCTACAATTATCTAGAAGCCGTAACTATAAACGAATGATTTTAGACTTTGGGTTTTAACCTTAAGCCCGACAACATTCTTCCCTAAACCGGGCCTTTGGGGTCATTAAGAGCGATTTCTTACGGTATAACTAGCTTTTAGCTGGCTGACTAACTAAGGCTAGGCGCCCCGCGAAACCTCCGGTCCCGGTTCGTTTGGCCCTACTTTTTAAAGCCCACCGCGCTAGGCTGACTGTTTAAGGCTGACTGTTTAAGGCTGACCGCTTTAGGCCTACCGTTTTAGGTCAAGCTCCCCTTCCCTTTGGCTTAGGCGAAAAACAACTAACGAAATCCCTCCTGACCTTTAACTCCACCTAAAAAAGCGCTAAAGCCTATAGATCCCTTGAGGGGCTTAGTTAAGCTATTAAGGCCCTTTAGGGCCAGGGCTTGGAGCTTAAAGCCAAGAATGGGTCGTTAGAGTTCTTAAAGGGCCAGTCTTTTAGCCTAAGCCTAAAACCCATCGCCTTTAACCGCCAAAACCTCAATCTCTCGGCTTTTAAACGCTCTGGGGCTGGGGTTTGGCTAAAACTTTAGGCGTTCTAACGGCGCAGGGCACGTGGCTTTGGCAGAGCCCACAGGCGTAGGCCCCTTTTAGATCGGGCCAGTGGGTTTCGATATAAGGGGTCGAGGCCTTTAAAAAATCCGAGCATTTTAGCTTGTCATGGCCGCTCTCCGTAATGGCCCCGGCTGGGCACCTTTTAACGCAGAGGCCGCAAGAGCCGGAGTTAAACCAAAGGCAATCGCGCCGAAAATCGTGGTCCGCGTAGCTTCTAGGGGTGACGGGCAAAGGGTTTCTGACCACTAAAGAGGTCATCCGGTGGGCTTTGCCCACCTTGGTGATGAGCCCATCGCAAAGGCCAAAGGTGCCTAAACCGGCCATAAAACCGGCGTGGCGATGCGACCACAGGGAGGTTATCTGATAAGCCGAGCTGGGTTTAGTCCGCCAAGTGGGGGTGAGATCCGGAACCACGGCCTCAATCCCTTTGGCCTCTAAAAAACTTTGTAAATGGCGGGCTAAACCATGGACGGCTTTATCATGGGCCGCTCGACTTCGGGCCCACCCTTCCCCGGGCCAATAAGTGGTCTTATTCTGCTCTTTAATGGTCTTAACGGTTTGCGGTAAGACCAGAACCATGACGTACAGATCTTGGGCTTGAGCCCCCTGGGGATAAAGGCTTAAAAAGGCCGCTAAAGGGCTTAAACACTCGGCGTCCACCGCCACCTTTAGGCTATTCCACAAAGGGTCCGCGGCCCAAGCGTAACCAAAGATGGGCTCGCCAAAAGCTCGGTCCACCCCATTAGGATGACCGTTATAGTTGCCTGGGCCCGCTAAAAAGCTAATAGCCTCGCTTTCTAAGCTTTGGGCTAAAGTTAAGGGATCCTGGGACACAAGGACCCTACCTTTCCCCCTTTTTAGGGGTTTAAGCTTACTAATTGGGTAAGCTTTTAGGCGAAACGAAAGGTTTTTTAGGCGTTTTAGGTCAGCGTAAGGTTAAGCCCCCCGGCTAAGTTAGGCGTAGTCAGGGTAAGCCCGCTAAGTTAAGCCTGGCTAAGTTAAGCCTGGCTAGGTTATCCTGGCTAGGGTAAGCCTGGCTAGGTAAATCCTGGCTAGGTAAATCCTAGTTAGGTTAACTATAGGCGGCGACTTAAAGGCTAATCCTTAACGCCTGGAAAGTAAAGGGTCCCTAACTTAGCTTAAAAGCATAACCCCTAAAATATCGCCTTTAATAACCCATTCTTAACCTTAGGCCCCTTAACCGCCGACTAGGGCTATAAGCCTTTAAACGGCTAAAGACCTTAAGGGGCCTCGATCGTCTAAAAGCCGTCCATAGGTCTTCAAATGGGCGTCTTATGGTCGTCTTATGGCCATTCCACGGCCCTTCAAGCCGCTTACGAGTAGGCCGCGAAGCGTTTTAAGGTCTTGCTTATTCCCATAAGTGGTGTTAAAGTCCCTTTTCAGCGCTGAAACTAGCCATTTCTTTAAGGGCTATTAAATCTTAATAAACCCGGTTCTGGCTAGAGCCAAAAGCGGTTGACCCCCTCAGTTGGTTAGGGATTTAAAAGCCCGTAAACCCAAACTCATCATCGAAAAGCCCTCGTAGCTCAGGTGGATAGAGCGCAGGATTCCTAATCCTGGTGCCGCGTGTTCGAGTCACGCCGAGGGCACCACCCCCCCCTTTTTTCACTAGCCCCAAAAGATGTCTTCTGTCCAAAATCTCCTTAAAAATCAATGGTTTTAGCTTTTCACCAGCCCTAGAAGTTTTCTCCTGACGCTTGGCATCCTAAACCAATTAGCGCATGATTCAGCTCATAATTAAAATCTGCGCTATTTCTGACGCTAAACTACGCGGACTAAAGCCTAGAGAAAAAACTTACCAAGTTTTTGACGGGGAAGGGTCTTTATATTGAAGTCTCGCCCAACGGCTCTAAACTTTTTCACTACCGTTTAATACAACCCCCTGGACCTCTAAACGATTATTGATAACCTGACCCCACGTGGTGTACCCCAGAATCCGCTCCGGATCATGATCCTTTAACACCGGCATCCGCTCAGGCGAAAACCTGATTGGATCCTTTGGTATCAAAAAATATCGAATCCCAAAACCATTTCCGTTATCTCCTCACCCGAATAAGCGACCCCTTGAAAGGTGGTCCGCTCCGGCACCTTACCCACTTGCGCGAAACTTAATTCCGGCGAAACTAAAAAAAACTCTTGATTTTTCGGCTTATTTTTGACATCGTTAAAATCCATGGGATAAAATCCATGGGATAACCTCATCTAAGTCAAAACCTTTAGTAATTGTGATTTTTATCGCATTTAACCTAATAAAATACTTTAAATAGGTGTTTTATGTTAACAATCGGCGAAATCGTGGGTGATCCTTACTTAGACAGTGAGGAATTTAAAAAATTACCTCCCATACACAAGAGATGGTATTACGAACTCCCCTCTTATCCGCTCGGGAGACCGGACTGGACAAAGAGCCAAGAAGCTATCAACGAACATATGCGTAAAGTTAAGGCCACCCTCGAATTCAAAAAAAAAACCGCGCCATAAGTCAAAAAATCGGTAAATGACGGCACGATGAGCTTATCGCTTTTCATAAATCAGGCCGAGAACTCGCCAAAAAAATTATGGAAGAAGACTACGACCCATCTGTGTATGACTATATTGACAAGTTTTAATATTAAAAACTGTGTCAATTTCAGTATTATCTTGTAACAGTTTTATTTCCATATATATTTTTCCATTCTTTTTATATTTTTTATAACCTTAAAACTATATTCTGACTTCAATAAACGTTCTGTCTCGCTTATTTGTCTACTTAACGAAACTATAGGCAACCCCTTATTGGTTTTCGTTATAAAAACTACTCCTTTTTCACTATTGGCAAATTTCAAGGCGGTAGATTCTTTAGTCGAAAAACTCGCTAAAGACCTGTTCTTAAAAGTCATACCTGGCTCTAAATCAGAAAAATTCACCCCATTTAACGCGTCTTTTATTGTATCAGCGTTTTCAATCCCTCGAAACAATGTTATTTTTTTTATTATTTATAGCCTTACTAGTTCCTAAATCTATAGCGGTATCTATCAACTTTACTAATTTTTTAGCGCTCTCAGGTAATAGCCCAAGACTCAGCCCAGGGGCGTTAAAACAAATATAGACAAACGAAAAAACGACCTGTTGTAACGAAAAAATAGTCGCGTTTGCGCCACGATCCGCCCCAACCGCGCAAAAACTAATTTCCCGAATTGTCGAACGTGACAACACGACAGTCGGTCCTTTAACTGTCTTACCATTAACCAATATTGATTCATGTTTGTCAACATTTTTTACTTCATCTGGTTTGATATTAACCGACAATTGCCACGGATAACCCTCATCAGCTAATTTTATTACCTCTTGGGCTTTTTCGCTACTGTTTAAAAATACCCCCTGGACCTCTAAACGATTGTTGACAACCTGAAGCCCCGTGGTGTACCCCAGAATCTGACCCGAATCATGATCCTTTAACACCGGCATCCGCTCAGGCGAAAACCTGATCCCCTGGGTGTCAAAATATATCGAATCCCAAAACCATTGATCCGTGATCTCTTCACCCGAATAAGCGATCCCCTGAAAGGTCCTGACCCGTTCCGGCCCCTTACCCGCTTGAGCGAAACTTAATTCCGGCGAAACCAAAAAAAACTCTTGATTTTTCGGCTTATTTTTGACATCGTTAAAATCAATGGGAAAACCTCAATTAATTAATAACAAAATAATATTTATACTTTTTAAACACAACTAACGTTAAACATACTTTAAAGAGGTACTTTATGCCAACAATCGGTGAAATCGTAGGTGACCCTTACTTAGACAGCGAGGAATTTAAAAAATTATCTCCCATCCACAAAAGATGGTATTACGAAACCACTTCTTCTCCGCACGCGACACCGGACTGGATCGCGAGCCAAGAAGCTTTTCACGAACATGTTCGTAAAGTTAGGGCCACCCCCGAATCCAAAGCTAACTTCGCCGCGATTCAAAAAATCGCTAAACAAAACCACGACCACCTTATCGCCTGGCACCAATATGGCCGCGAACTCGCCAAAAAAATCATGGAAGAAGATTACGACCCATCTATATATGACTATATTGACAAGCTTTAATATCAAAAACTGTGTCAATTTTAGCATTATCTTTCAACAATTCTATTTCCATATATATTTTTCCATTCTTTTTATATTTTTCCATAACCTTAAAAATAGATTCTGATTTCAATAAACGTTCTGCCTCGCCTATTTGTCTACTTAACGAAACTATAGGCAACCCCTTATTGGTTTTCGTTATAAAAACTATTCCTTTTTCACTTTTGGCAAATTTCAAGGCGGTAGATTCTTTAACACCGGCATTCGCTCAGGCGAAAACCTGATCCCTTGGGTGTCAAAAATTATCGAATCCCAAAACCATTTCCGTTATCTCCTCACCCGAATGTGGTGCCCTCGGCGTGACTCGAACACGCGGCACCAGGATTAGGAATCCTGCGCTCTATCCACCTGAGCTACGAGGGCTTTTCGACGATGAGTTTGGGTTTACGGGCTTTAATATCCCTAACCAACTGAGGGGGTCAACCGCTTAGCGACCCCTTGAAAGGTCCTAACCCGCTCCGGCCCCTTACCCGCTTGAGCGAAACTTAATTCCGGCGAAACCAAAAAAACTCTTGATTTTCCTTTTTATCTTTGATATTATTAATTTATATGGGGTTAAACCTCAATTAATTAAAAAATTTAAATATAATACCTTAACTTTATACTATTATTACCTTTTAAAGAGGCCCATAATGTCAAAACTAGCTGATGTGTTTAATGATCCTTATATCGATTCCGATGAATTCAATAATATGTCCCCATTAGGACAACGGATGTATTTAGAAGCCCTCGGCTCATCAGGAATGCATCCTGACGTGGAAAAAGAAATGAGAAAGTTCAGCGAAAAATTGCATGAATATAACTCCAGACCTGAAGTGATAGCTCGGCATAAGGAAGGTAAAGCTCGGGCTAATAGACAAATGGAACTACTTAGAGCCTCCCAAAGGGAAAGCCTTGAAAATATTAAAAAAATATTAGGCGATGATTTTGACCCCGACAGATGGAAAGATTGTATGCTTTAAATAGCGAAAATATAATCAACTTTTTCCTTTTTATCTAATAACTCTAATTCAAAATAGGTTTTACCACCTTTTTAATATTTGTTAACGACCTTAAAGTTCAAATCACTTTTCATTAAATATTCTAATTCTTTCTTATAATATGACAAAGAAGTAATCGGCAACCCTTTGTTTGTTTTTAAAACCCACATAATTCCATAGTTCCCCTCCGCAAATTTTCTGGCCACTTTTTCACTTTGACTACAACTTAATAACGATCTATTATTAAATTTCATGCTAGGCTTCAAATTTTTCAGTGTAATATTATTCAATTTATCAAATATATTTTTACTATTTCCAATACCTCTATAAATAGTTACTGGTTCAGTCGCGTATTGTGTCCCAATTTCAATGGCGGTGTCTATTATTCTAGCCATCTTTAACGCGGATTCAGATTCAATACTTTTTCTTAAAGCGGAATTTATAAGTTTATCTTTTCCATCAAACGTATAACTATCAAGAGCTTCTCGTATTCCATCAGGTAAATTTAGGTTACAATCGAGGCGAGATCGCGTCCCCCACGGCTTCCGGTCAATGGCCAGCGCCATTTTAAACGAACCAGGTTATAACCGCGACTGGATAGCGGCGACTAGCCACACGTCCCCGGTGGGGTTAGAGCGGTTTATAATTACGCGGAAAATCTACCGGAACAACGGAAGATGATGGAAGACTGGGCGGATTACTTAAACAAATTAAGGAACTCTTGACACGAATTCAACAGAAAAGTAAAATAATCATGTAATCAATTATTATTACTTTTCTGATATCCAGCCAGGCTTTAAACAATCCTAGTTGTGTCTCCCTAATGAGACGCTCGGGCTCTTGGGTTTCCAAAAGCCCTTAACAGCGATATCTCTAAATTGATAGCTTTATCTTAAGAGGTGGCCGATGTCGGAAAAACTCATTAGCCAAACCGCGAGGAAAAGCCACATGTCCGCGCCTGAACCTTTAGCGCTTTTAATCAACGCTATACATTACGTTATCTATTTCGCCACAAGAGAAAAATTAAACCTTAACGCGACATTACTTCTCAAAATTATTTTCTTCGCTGAAGTCTATTGCTTGGATATCTTGGGAATTCCTTTTACTGGCGTTAAAATGGTTAAAGGTACCTATGGGCCATTACCTGATGGGCATAAAAAAGCTATAAAAAACTTAGTTTCAAATAATAAGATTATAGTTAGCAATAATGGTAAAAGTAAGAATTATATTAGTCATTCAAATCCAGATATTTCTCTATTTAGCAAAGAACAATTAAAAATTCTGGAGGATCTTACATATTCTTTTTGTAGTAACTTTACAGCCAAAGTTATTTCGGATTTAACCCAGACAAACGAAACGTGGAAGCTGGCGGAGATGGGGCGCGAAATTCCATTAGCGGTTTTTTTGCCTAATAAAATTGTTGAGCTAACACCTGAAGAAATGGAAAACGCGGCCAAAATGGCTGAATCGTTTGAAATTCCAGAGGGGTGGGCGGAACAATAATGAGTCGCCGTTTATTAACTTTTGAAAATGAAGCGAAAAAAAAACAGGAATAAATTAATCAAAGAATATAACTATATTAACTTCTTCGAAAAACTCACTACCGTCACCCCAGTCGCCCCCTCCGGTAATACCCCCACTAATACCGGTATCGCGTACCGCTCTAAATACCACCCCAAAAACCGCCAACTCGTATTCCTAAACCCTTATTACGCCAGCTAGGCTTCACCCCGACACCTGAAACATACCCGTAGCGGCCTCCAGCTTCCAGCCTTCAGCTTCCAGCCTTCAGCCTCCGACCTTCGGCCATCCGCCATCCGACTCAACATTATACAAGTAAATCCACGCTCCACAACGCTTTAAATACCGCAACGTAATTCCTCTATCCTCGCTACACTCCCGCTACTCCCATCCATCACCACTAATAAAATCAATAACTTAACTCCTAAGGCGGTTCTTAGTAAGGCCAGCCTTTTCTAGGTAGCCAGGAACGCGTGGGGCCTAACTTAGGGCTTAACTTGGGGTCTGGGTTCAGCGCCTATCTTAGCGCCTATCTTAGCGCCTAACTTGGCGTCTATCTTAGTGCCTATCTTAGTGCCTATCTTAGCGCCTAACTTGGCGTCTATCTTAGCGCCTATCTTGACGTCTATCTTAGTGCCTATCTTAGTGCCTATCTTAGTGCCTATCTTAGTGCCTATCATTAGCGCCTATCTTAGCGCTTAACTTGGGGCCTGGTTCGGGGCCTTGGTTCGGCGTCTATCTTGGCGTCTATCTTGGCGCCTATCTTAGCGCCTAACTTAGCGCCTATCTTAGCGCCTATCTTAGCGCCTAACTTGGGGCCTAGAAGTCGCTATGCGTCCCAGGCCCTCTAGGCTCTAGACTTAATCAATAATCTTCAGTCCTTAAGCCCAACCCCAGCCGCCTCTTGGACAACCCAATTAAACCGACCCTTAGACTCACAACTCAAAAACCGGAGTGGGCTCGTCTTGCTCAGCCGCCGATAAATAGGGTTTGACCCCCAAACGATCCAAGACCGCTTGGGCCGCTCGTAAGGCCAAAACCGGGGTGTTGTTCTGTTGGGACAAATGGCCTAAAACCACCCGCTTTAACCCGGGGTGGTACAAATCGCCGAGTAGCGCCGCCCCGGCCTCGTTGGAGAGATGGCCGCCGTCCCCCCGGACCCTTTGCTTTAAATGGTAAGGGTATTCCCCTTCTAAGAGCATGGTTAGATCGTGATTAAACTCCAAAACCAAGGCGGTGAGGTTCTTTAAGCTCTCCCGCACTAAATGGGTCACCCGGCCAATGTCGGTCAATAACCCTAAGACCTTAGAATCGCCTTTAATCACGTAAGCCAAAGGCTCAACCGCGTCATGGGATATCGCGACCGTGGATAAGGTTAAAAAACCCAAATCCACGTCCGCGCCTGGCTCAAAGTGTTTCAGTTGGACGCGGCCAATGGTGGGCGCGGCGGCTTGGGCCGTTTTTTTAGTGGTTAAAACGGTTAGGTTATACCGCCGAGCCAAGGGGCCCACCCCTTTAATGTGATCCGAGTGCTCATGGGTGATGGCTAGAGCCTTTAAGTGATTAAGGTTAAGGCCCCGAGCCTTGGCCCTCGTCTCCACCTCTTTGGCGGATAAACCATTGTCAATTAGAACGGCTTTATCGTTTTCCTCGACCCAAGTGGCGTTGCCATGGCTCCCGCTAGCTAAGACGCAAAAAAACACGGCTAAAGGCCAGTGGAGCCAAACCCTCCGGCTCCCCGAGAGGTCTGGTCTAAAGTCGCGCTAATAACTAGAGCCGGTCTTTCCACCCGGGCGATAACCATCTGAGCCACCCGATCGCCCCGATTTAAGACCACTGGCTCGGGGCCAAGGTTAATCATGGGTAAAGCGATCTCCCCCCGGTAATCCCAATCAATGGTCCCCGGGGAGTTGATTAAGGTTAAACCTTTCCTAAGGGCCAAACCGCTTCTGGGGCGCACTTGGCCCTCACAGCCCTCGGGTAAGGCCACGGCCCAACCTGTGGGCACCAAATGGATCTGCCCCGGTTTTAAGGTTAAAGGCGCGGTCAAATCCGCGGCGAGATCTAAACCCACCGACCCGGCTGAGGCCCAGTTGGGTAAGGGCCAGTCAGGATCTGGACTGACCCGGGTAAAGACCACGGTAAGATTCTCGCCACTCATAAACTCTCCTTAATCGTCCAAAGCCTAAGGCCCCTCTAAAGGGCTAAAGCCGCCAAAATAGGAAAAACTTTTAAAACTTAAAATTATAAATTTTAGTTATATAGGCTAAAATATAAGCTTAAAATAATTTAAACTTAAAAACATTAACTAAAATTTCAAAAAACCCTAAAAATATTAACTCTAAAGGCGTTAGACTAGAAATCGCCAGCTAATCCCAAAGGGGCTAGTCAGACGCCTTAATCGACCCGTCTAGACGAGCTAGGCGAACTAGAAGAGCCATGCTGGTCTAGAGGAGCCATGGCGGTCTAGAGGAGCTAGGGGTTCTGGAGGAACCTTGGCTCTCTAAAGGAACCAGCTGGTCTAAAGGAACCCAGGCTCGCGAAAGGAGCTACGCTGGTCTAAAGGAACCTTGGCTCACGCAAGGAGCTAGCTGGTCTAGAGGAACTAAAAAATCTAAAAGAAGCCAGGCGCTTTTAAGGAACCAAGAGCTTTAGGCCCTTAAACCGCTCTAGAAAGGTTCTGGGATTTTACCCAAAAATAACCCCTAAAAAAAGCTCCTCCAGACCAAAATAGGCTAGCTCAACCTAAACCATTAAAACTAAGACAAACTAACTAAAACTAATCAAATAAACTATTAAGATATTCTTATAAGCTAAAAACGTTACTATATTTTTAACGAATTGGCCAAAAAAAACCCAAATTAGTCAGGTAAATTTCTGAACACAAGGTCAGGTAACCGGCTAACTTAAGAAGATATCTAATTTATAAGGTCTTTCGCAGAAAACCGCTAGACTTTAGTCTAGCGGATGAATGCGTCTTATGTCTGAGTTAACCTTGTTGACGGATATATTCTTGAATTGTCGATAAGTT
>JAISRZ010000145.1 GCA_031273455.1 Deltaproteobacteria bacterium
GGGAAGCTGGAGGGGAAGCTGGAGGGGAAGCTGGAGGGGAAGCTGGAGATTTTAAATCAATTAGCGATAGATAGTTTGAATAAAGGCATGTCTCGCTCTGACGTGATGAAATATTTTGGTGTATCCGATACCTGGCTTCGGATCGTGGAAGAGTCTATGAGGCCTGAAAAGCCGTCCGATACGACTAACTAATTAAGGCTTTTTTGCGTTTAAGGTAACGCTCTTTTTTTGGCCAAATATGGCCAATTTTGAGCTTGTTAAAGGATAGCTCTACTGTACGGTTGGATTCTTTAATTAAATTTAAATTACCACCAGGTCAAAAGCCTCCGCAAGGGTTTAATCCTCTGGCGACAAACCTTCTTATTACCTAATATGATGATTATGATATTAATGCGTTTTTAAAGCATTTTTCGTATGATAATATCGCTCATTAGCTGACGATTTTCGGCTATTATTAGGCCATTTATGTTATAAAGAATTGACGCCAGCGATGATTAAACGTATAAATGAGGAGACAAATATGGGAAGTTGGCTGGAAGAACATATTTCTCAAGCGGTTGCGGCGGCGAAGCTGGAGGCGAAGCGGGAGATTTTAACTCAATTAGCGATAGATAATTTGAATAGAGGAATGTCTCGCTCTGACGTGATGAAATATTTTGGCGTATCCGATACCTGGCTTCGGAACGTAGAAGAGTCTATGAGATCTGAAAAGCCGTCCGATACGACTAACTAATTAAGGCTTTTTTCGCGTTTTTAGGGTAACGCTCTTTTTTTAACCAAGCCTCCTTTCCACCTACCTGAATAGTTACTAAAATCCTTTAATTAAACCTCTTCCTAAAACTATTAGCCTTATTTTTCCCTCCCTTTGGCCCTTCTTTTGCATTTCCCTCGGTTAATGGACGGTTTGGCTCCTTTACAGGCAGTTTTTTCCGCCCTAATCCGTCAAGGCGAAGGAAGGGTCCCATGACAATCAACTCCGTTCTTTTTAACTCCTACCTAAGGGAGCCGGCTCTTCTTCAAGTGGGGAGCGCCCAGAATTACCAGTCTTTGGCTGATTATCTGGCCTCGGAGGAAGAAACTTCCTCGGCGGCCACGGCCATCACCGATCAGGTTAACCTGGCTTTGGACAAGGTCGCGGGAAAGATGGTGACCGAGGTCGCGGCCTTAACCGCCGAGGTTATTGGGGATAACCCCGAGTTCCAAAACGATTACGTCTTAGCCATCATTGACGATGGGACCACCCGGGAGGCTCGGGTTTACAGTCGGGCGGATATTTTGGCCGCCTTTGAGGGAACCGAGGAGGAAAAAGCCAAGTTAGAGCAATCGCTGGCCGAAAACCCTCTTTTAACCTACACCTCCGCCGCCATCCTCCCGCCCTCCTCGGACAGCGAGGCCGCCCAGTCCCTAAGCGAAAAGGTTAACTCCTTTTTAACCGCCAATAAAAAACTTTTGGACATGCTAAAAAGCTACGGTTATGACCCCTTTAGCGTCACGGAAAGCTAAGGGCGGTAAGCTGGCTTTAATAGCCCTATAATGGCCAAAACCCCGAACGAGTTCGGGGTTTTGGCGGGGGAGCTTAGTTTTTAAGGTTAAGGCTAGAAGGAGACCGGCCCCAAGTCCTCGTAATAAGGGCCTTCCGCGCAAGCCCGGCAGAGGGTTTGGCCGTTAACCGCGACGTCCTTATAATCCAAGATCTCATCGCCGCATTTCTGGCAGACCGCCACCCGGGAAGGGGGCCCCGGCTCTTCCCCGGGTTTTAAGGCGATGGCCACCTTCTGGACCTTAAAGATATCCTCGTCTTTCTTTTTTGACCAAAAATCGATGATATCCGCGTCTTTGGGCGGGCGGTCATGGTCCACCACGCTAATCCGATAGGCTTTTTGGGTCTTTAAGTCCAAAAAGGACATGGCGGTTTTCCCGTAGTTAACCAGTTTGACCCGGCGGCGGCCAAGGGTCACGCCCGTGACCACGTAAGCCGCGTCAGCCACGCAACGATCCGATTCTAAGTAAATGACCAGATCCCTTAACTCTTGGCCCGGGGTTAACCCCAAGAGCTTTAAACCTAAAAGAGCCATCCTGACCCCGAGGATTTGCCCGCCGCAAATGTGGCCATGGTATTTTAGGGCCTTATCCAGATAATCTCGCCAATCCGGCATATAAACTCCCATTAAAAATAATTAGCTATAAGTTAAAGGTGGTTAGGGCCTTAAAAGGTTAACCTTTCTGGTCCCGCTTTTAAAGATCTGGCCACAGGCGTCCCCCCGGATCCCGGCGGCTAATTGGGGCGTATTGGTGGCGATTAAGCCCGATAAAGCCCTAATCCCGTAATCAAAAAGACTAGGGGTAAGGGGCGTTGAGGGGCCAACGATGGTCACGATAGCCTTTGGGGATAACTCCAAAAGCCGGGGCAAGGTTTTATTGATAAGGGTCGTCCCGGTCGCGAAGACGTAGTCTTGACTGGGTAAAACGTACTCGGCCGCGGAATCGGGCAGATCCCCGGGACGTGGGTTCCGCTCCAAAATGGTTAGCTCGGCGTCCTTTAAAGTGTTCTCCAAGTAGGGAAAGTGGCCGATAACCGTCACTTTTTTCCCAATGGTCTCTTCTTGGAAGAAGTTAAAGGCGTCAATATCCGGACCCGTTAGGGGGTTAGCGTTAATAGCCGCGTTAATGACGGCTAACCCCACCGCCGCCTGGTCAAAATCCCAGGATTTAACCCAAGCGGCCGCCTCCTTTAGACTTAAGCCCACTGGGCTAGGCGCGGGCTGATCGCTACCGGGCCTTTGGGCTAAACCCACGCCCCCAGCGGAGGAAGCCACCATAATCCAGAAGCGGCCAGACTCAAAGGAGACCACCGTTTGGTTAGGGGCGGCCAGGTCAATAAGTTGGTCGTATAAGGCCCATTTTTGGGCTGGGGTCGTTAGCATAAAAACTCGTTTAGGGGAAAAAAGTCCCCCCCAAAAAAGGTGATTTAAAGAAGGCGCTCGCCTGTTAGATCTGGTTGGAGAACCTAGGCTTGAGGGAAAAACTGGGCCAGCCCCGTTTAAAAGCCTTTAAACTAGGGCCAGAACTCCAAAAAACGTCCCCAAAATTCACTTAAACAATACGCCAAAATCCGGGCTTAGGCAACCAAAAGTCGTTAAGAGGAATTTAGAGGGCTTAAGGTCATTAAACTTGGTTATTGGTTAAGTCTAACCGCTTTCAGCCTAGAAAGATTAAGCGTAAGGCTAGGGCTTAAGGCGATCTTTTTCGCCCCAGAAGTTAGGAATGGCGTGGGAAGAGGTCTTTAAAGGAATTTTAATAATTTTAGGTTAAACAATATTAAGAGCGATAAATAGCTTATTTAATATAACTTTTTAAGTTCGTAAACTAGCGAAATTTAGAGCTTAAATAGGGCTTTAGGCCGGGGCGGGCGCGGTTTAAAAGTTAGAGGCTTTTAGGCCACCGGTTTTGGCGCGAATATTCGCCTTATGGTTGGCTTTAGGTTGAGCCGGATAGACCGTTAAGGGGAAGGGCGATTATGGGGAAAAGGTCGTTTGAGAGGCTGGCCACCTGGATAATCCAGCGACCTTGGACCGTTTTAATGGTCATTTTGGCCTTAACGGTTTTCTGGGGTTATCGCGTAACCTTACTAACCTTTGACAACTCCAATGACATCTGGCTGAACGAGGCCAATCCGGCTTGGGAAAGGCTGAAGGGCTTCCGGGCCGAGTTTGGGAACGAGGACTTTGTTTATATCGTTCTGCCGGACCAAGACTTTTTCACCCCGGCTAAGATCGACCTTTTAACGACTTTAGCCGAGGACTTAAAAGAAAACCTCCCCTACGCTAAAACCGTCCGCTGGATCGGCGAGGCCGAGTTCTTGGAAGGTAGCGAGGGCGAGCTAACCGTGTCGCGCTTAAGCGACTTTGTGGACCGTGGGCTCACCTGGCCGGAGATTAAACGGAAGGTCCTAGCCGAGACCCTTTACCAAAACTTTCTTTTTAACCCCACGGGCGAGGTTTTGGCCATTAGCGTGGACCTAGAGCCTTACCCGGACGTTATCGATCCCGAGGTTAAGATCTATGAGGCCACTAAAGCCATCTTAGGTCAACCGGCTTATCAAGAGTTAAAGGCCCTGGCCGTGGGCCCACCCATCCTCCACTCCAATTACAATGAGCTTAGTTATTCCGAGGCCTTAAAGTTTTTAATCATTGGGATAACCATTATGCTCATCGTTTTATACGCCATTGGCCGAACGGCCAAAGACGCTTTAGTCCCCTTACTTATCATCATTTTAAGCCTTTTTTGGTCTTTTGGTTTAACTGAGATCATGGGGTTCACCTTAAACGTCTTTGTCATCCTCTTGCCCGTCCTTTTGTGCTGCGCCACAGTGGGCGACTCCATGCACATTATTGAGCTGTACCGCCAGAATATCCGGGCCGATCTCACCCCCAAGGAGGCCATCGTCAAAGCCGTGGGTAGCTCCGGGGCTCCTTGTTTTATCACCGCCTTAACCTCCGCCGCTGGGTTTTTGTCCTTTTTAACCTCCGACATCCCCCCTTGCCGGGAAATGGGGATTTACGCCTCCATTGGGGTCATGACGGCTTACGTTTTAAGCGTCTTTATCGTGACCGTCTTTTACGCCCCCCGGGGTTCCGCCCCCAAGGCCGCGCCAGCCACTAAGCCGCGAAAACCCGACGCCTTTGACCGGTTTTTAGTCTGGCTGTTTCAGGTTAATCTAGCCCACCGGAAAGGGATCCTCGTAATTTTCACTCTGGCTTTTATCTTGGCCTTTTACGGTTACCAAAAGGTGGAGACCGAGTCCAACACCATTGGGATGCTTTCCAAGTCCTTACCCTTAAGGCAAGCTTACGATTTGGTCGATGAGCGGATCGGCGGGGCCATGTCCTTGGAGCTGGTGGTGGATAGTTTCGCCCCGGACGGGATTAAAGAGCCAGCCTTTTTAGCCAAGATGGATGAGTTACGAGCTTTTTTAGAGGCTAGGCCCGAGGTTTCCCGGACTATTAGCCTTATTGACGTGTTAAAAAACATCGCCCAAGCTTTGCGCGCTGGGGACCCGGCTTTTTACGCTCTTCCGAAAACCCGGGAGGCCGTGGCCCAGAGCCTTCTTCTTTATGAGCTGGCCGATGGCCGGGAGCTGGACCGGCTCATGAGCTTTGATGGGCGTAAAGCCCGGTTGGCGGCCCGGACCAAAAACCTGGACACCCAAGACGTCCGGGCCTTGACCGAAGCCATCTTGGCGAAATCCAAAGAGATCTTTGGTAACGAGCGGGCGGTCAGCTTAACCGGGGGGCTCGACTGGACCCGCTCCATGAACGACCAGATGGCTCGGGGCCAAAGGCAGACCTTCACCGCCGCCTTTATCACCTTAACCATCATCATGGCTTTAGCCACGCGGTCCATTCGGTTGGGGTTTTTAAGCTTATTCCCCAACGTTATCCCCGTCATGGCCACCATTGGTTTAGCTGGCTCATTAGGGGTGTACATTGATATCCCCTTACTCTCCTTTTGCCCGATTATCATTGGTTTAGTCATTGACGACACCACCCATTTTTTACATCGCTTTCGGGAAGTCTTTCAGGACACCCGCTCGTACCGCTTGTCTTTGGAGCGAACCTTATTAACGGTGGGGCGGCCCTTGCTCTTCACCACCATGACCGTGGTCGGGGCTTTTTTCTTTCTCTTTTTGTCCGACGTTTTGGGGGTCAAAAAGTTTGGGAGCTTAGGGGTCGTGGCCTTTATCCTGGCCATTGTGGCCGATTTTTTCCTCATGCCGGCCATCTTACTGACCTTTAAGCCCTTTGGCCCGGACGGGCCGGGCGACTTGGAGGGGCCAGAGCCTTAAGGAAGTTAAGACCGGGGGAAAGCTCGCCCTAAGGGCCATTAAGGGCCGTAAGGTTTAGGGGCTAAAAGGCCGGGGTTGGGCCTATCTTGGAAAAGACGGGTCATTATGGGTAAAATAACGGTCAATATGAGTTAACTTCGTTAGGGGCGGAACGCCCCTCACGCGACCTTAATGGCTTAACTGGCGGTGGATCATGAACCCCAAGAAGATCTTAAAATCCGTGGGCGGAGTTTTATTGTTGTTTCTTATTAGCTTCGCGGTGGCCTACGTCAACGAGGTCTTGGAGCGTTCCCAGCGGGCCGAGCGGGCCGAAGGGGGCCAGAAGGACCCTTGGGCGGACCGACGGGTTTTGGATTTTGAGGTTACTATGGCCCAGGCCCAAGAGGCGGCGACCCAAAATGGCCGGGACATCGCTTTAAAGTGGGACGCGGTGGATAACAGCCAGACCTCTAAGTTTCGGGCCACCATGACCATTAGGCGGGGGACCGCGGTTTTAACTCGGGTCATGGACATTAGCCGACAAAAAGAGGTTAACGCGGAAAAACAGCTCATCGCCTTTTTGGAGCCCCCGGACGTTCGGGGAACCGCCTATTTAACCTGGGCTTATAAGGATCCGCAAAAGGAAGACGACATGTGGGTCTTTTTGCCAGCCGAGTCTTTAACGCGGCGCGTGGCTGGCGGGGCCAGAAAGGGCCCCTTTATGCGGAGCGATTTTTCCTTAGAGGACATCTTAAAGCGCGAAGTGGACGATGACCTATGGGTCTTAGACCGAACGGAGGACCTGGGCGGGGCCGCTTGTTACGTTTTAACCGCCACCCCGGCTAAAGCCAGCAATAGCTCTTACGCCAAAAAGATCATCTGGGTTAGAAAGGACATCTATCTGCCGACCAAGGTGGAGTTTTACGAGAAAAACGATCAGCTGATTAAGACCCTAATCTTAGGCGATTTCCAGAGCGTCCAAGGTATCTGGACGCCCCTTAAGCAAGAGACGCGGACCGCGCGACAAGATTCGGCCACCACTTTGGAGCTTTCTCAGGTGACCTATAACCAACCCCTGGCCGAAGACCTTTTTCAGCCCCAGAACCTTAAACGGTAACCATGCGGCCCTTTGGCCTAGCCACGGTCATCTTTCTCTGGGCCGTTAGCCACTTGGCTGTCGGGCTGGGGCTTTCGACCGCCTGGGCCCAAGGTTTACCCGGCGACCCCTTCGCTCAACCAGAAGAAGTTAATAAACGAACCTTACCCGGCGACCCCTTCGGCCAACCGGAAGAGGTTAAGACTCCCAGCTTACCTGGCGACCCCTTGGGCCAGCCAGGTTTAAGCCCGGTTACGCCCGATAAGGAAAGTTTTTTTAGCGAGCTGGTTTATGGGGGCTATCTAGAGTCCCGGAACCGTTTTAGCCTCACCGGTCGGGAGCCAGTGTCCTTATCTTTAACGGCCTTTGGGGAAATAACGGCTAAAAAAGAGTCTTGGAGCTTTTATGGGAGTCTCAAAGGCGTCTTTGAGGGGGCGGCCCGGTCTTGGCCTGGGAACCATAAAGCCGGTTGGGCGGAGATTTATGAGCTATATGTGACCTATGACTCGCCTCGGGTGGACTTTTGGCTGGGCCGGAAAATTCACCGCTGGGGCGCGGCTGATGGCTATAACCCTTTGGATCTCTTTAACCCCATGGACTCCCGGAACCCTATCGCCCAAGCCAGCTTAATCAACCGGGTTCCCCAATGGATGGCCGGGGCCGCCTGGTCTTTCGGGGCGATAAGCTTGGAGGCCATAGTTCTGCCCACCGCCGGGGTCGTGGCCATGCCCGAGCCCGGGAGCCCTTGGGAGCCGAAAGCTTACCAAGAGCTTCGAAGGTTAAGAAAGGCCGGTTTCCTTAGTTTAGACCGCCAAGGCCCGCCCAACCGCTGGTTTAGGGATGGGGAGTATGGCTTAAGGCTAAGCTCTACGCTAGGGGGTAATGACATTTCCCTGATGGCTTACCGGGGCTTTGGGGATGAGCCTTTGTTTCGGTTGGAGCTGGGGCCGACCGGGCTTAAAGCCCAAGGGGAATACGCTCGCTACACAGCTTACGGCTTAGCCTGGGCCAGGGGGATGGGCGCTGGGACTTTCCGAGGGGAAGTGGTCTTAAAGCCTGACTTTCCCGCCCAAGGCCCGGTCGCTTGGGCCAAGACCCGGCTAATTCAGGCCGTGGTCGGAGTTGACCATGATTTCGCGGGTCTGGTCTACGTCAATGCCCAAGGGTTTATTGAGTCGCTCCAAAAAACTAGGTCCTCAACCAAGGAGACTCGCTACGGATTGACCTATGAGGCTCGCGTAAAGTGGGCTAGGGAGGCCTTAGAGGTCGGGGGGCGGGGTCAAGTGTACACCACCGGGGAAGGGGCTTTAAATGAGGCTTTTTTGGAATGGCGCCTGGACGACCGTTGGAAGCTTTCTATCGGCGGCTTGTGGTTCTCCGGATCTAAGGAGGGCTCATTAGGCCAATACCGGGAAAATGATTGTTTATACCTCAACGCTAGATTCTCGTTTTAAGCCGCCAGTTTTAAGCCACCCGTTATAAAACAGGTCTTTTAAACCAGCCTAACTTTTTCTCACCGCGTAATTAGGGCTATGATTTAGCGACCGCTTAAAGGTATTCGCCTTAGAAAGCTCTGAGCCCAGAGGTTGGGATCGGGGCTTTTCGCGTTTATCGACCAAGCCCGGCCTGGGGTTCAAGGTCTTGGGGGGCGGCGCGGAGCGGGCTAATTTTTTAATGTTTTCGCCCAGGACGAAACTTGACAATACGTATTTTATTGTGTTAGCTTGACGTAACGCTCCTTAACTAGCTTGAAAGTGATTAAGAAGAAAGTTTAAATCCTTGATAAGTATTGATGTTATTTATGAGGACTATTTTTTCTCTGATTAATTATTAGCCTTTTTTTAGGTAAATTAACTAGGCTTAGGGGTTTTCACCCTAACCGCTAGTTTTTTTTGTCATAAAGTTGGCCATAACTAGGTTTAGGGCGCCTTATTTTTCACCTTTTGGCGACTAATGGCTAAGGGGCTGGCGGCGCGGGGGGCGGTTTTTTGGTGGTCGCGGTTTTATTTTGGCCCCGTTAAAAATCGCGGTTATTGAGGCCTTTAGTTTAACTGCATATGTATTTAGGCGCTATTAGTTTTAAGTAATCTTTATTAAATAATAGCGATTAAAATTTTTAATTTAAGCTCCGCGGGTAACCGCCTTTGGTGGCTTTTTTAAAGATTTCGACCCTAAAGGTGGTCGGAGTCAATTTTTGGCGAGTAGCGAAGGACTAACATGGACAATTTGGAATGGTTAAAGGGTTTGGTGGATTACGGGGTCATAGGGCTCCTATTGGCGTTAAGCGTTATCGCCCTGGGCGTGGGCATTGAGCGTTGGTTTTTTTACCGTCGCTTTAAAAACGAGTCCATCCAAGATAAAAACGAGTTGGAAATTAAGCTAACGGATCGATTGCATGTATTGGCTTCCATCGCTGGCAACGCCCCTTACTTAGGTCTGTTAGGGACAGTTTTAGGCATTATGCTGACTTTTTACAACATGGGGCTCGATTCCTCTTTGGACACCGGGAAAATCATGGTCGGCTTGGCTTTGGCCTTAAAAGCCACGGCGGTGGGCCTATTAGTGGCTCTGGTCTCGGTGACTCTTTATAACGTTCTCTGGCGGAAAGCCAAAGTCCTCTCTCTAAAGTGGGAAACGCTCCATGGATGATAAACCTATTGACACTTTAAACATGATTCCCTTAATTGACATCATGTTAGTGCTCCTAACCATAGTTCTAACCACCTCTAGCTTTATAGCCACCGGTCGTTTGCCGGTTCAACTGCCCCAGGCCACAGCCTCGGAGCCCGACTCCACCGTGACCACTAAATTGGAGATTGACGCCAAAGGCGTGATTTTCTATGAGGATTCGGTGGTGAGGCTAGAAGAGCTGAAAGACCGGTTGGCCCCTTTAGACCGGAAGACGCCCATCCTTTTAAGAGCTGACCGCACCGTCCAGCTCCAGCGTTTTGTCGATGTGGCCGATGAGCTAAAAAAGATGAGCTTCACTAAAGTAGCGGTCCAGACCACTAAACCAGAAAAATGAGTCAGTCTATCTCTTACCCCAAAATTAACGAGGAACGCCTCGTTTTGGGGATGTTTATATCCTTTGTTATCCACGGGCTAGCGCTGGGGGCGATTTTCTATTACCAAAACGTCTTAACGTCTTACCAACCCGCCAACGTGGTGAGCCTCCAAATCGATCTTTTTGGTCTTATTGGCGATCTCCAGGTTGAGGGGCGCGAGGGGGACGTCCCTGAAATTGAGGAGCCCGAGCCGCCGCCCGAGCCCCTCCCGGTTATCCCGGAGCCCGAGCCCGAGCCGGAGCCCATTGAGCCCGCGCCAGTTCCCCCGGAGGCGGTCCTAGTTCCCGAGGAGCCCAAACCCGAGCCCAAGCCCGTACCGCAACCCCGCCCAGTCAGAAAACCTCCGCCTAAACCCAAAAACACGGGGGAGGAGCGGCGGGCTCAGCGGACCACCAAGCGGGATAATAGCGACGCCACGGTCATGCGCCAGTATATGCGGGAACTGGCTAGACTGGTGCGGTCCAAGATGGTTTATCCCACGGAGGCCAAGTTTAAGGGGGAGAGCGGCGAGGCTAAAGTGGCTTTTATCATTATGGAAAACGGTCAATTAAAGCCCCAGTCGGTCAAGATCTCCAAATCATCGGGGTTCGCGTCCATTGATCGGGCCGCTTTAAGGGCCGTGGAGTCGGTGGGGGTCTTCCCTAAACCGCCCCACGTGATCGACGCGGTTATCTCCCTGGATTTCAGCATGGTCCAACCACAATAGTTTGGAGCCGGTCAAGTTACGTTAATCCTTAAGATTAACGGATTGTTTAGACCATAAATTTAAATAGAGGCCCATAAAGGGCCTCTATTAGGTTCCGCTTAGCCTTAAGATTAACCGGCCCACCAAAAAGGCTAGAATGATTAAAAAGATATCCCCAAGAGCCTAAACCCGCCTTTAAGCTTAAAATAATTTATTCCCGCCACCCTTAACAGAATTTATTCTTGAGAGCCAGACCATCTAACCATTGACAGATCTTATTTTAATATGGTAACGTACCTCAACTTATCAAAAACAGCCTGAACATAACAAAAACGGCAAATCATATCCTTTGACAATCTTTATGATTATCTAAATGGACTAATTTTTTTGCGCTTAATTGATATACAACTTTGAATGTAATTATTAAAATTTTTAATTTTTATAACGTAACCGTAAATCATTTTATTGGATTAAAGGCTTGAGGTTGGACTTATAAACGGGCGGATTTTAACTATTTAGGGCAATCCGCGAAGCGGCGCCCGCTTAAATCACCCTAGCTTAGTCATTAAGGGCTTTCTGGTTAACCTTAGGCGAACTGTTTTCCAGAGTCCCGCGCCTTGAGTTTGGTTAAACGAAAGGAGGCCAGGGAAAGGCTGGCCCCAAAACGGCCCCCCTATGGTCGATTTAGCCGGTCGTTCTTTTTAAGCGAGATTAAGGCTAGAAAGGGCGTTAAGGGCTAGGCGACTTGGGCTTTTGATGCGACGCGCGGTCGCGAAAACTAGCCTCTGGCTGGTGGTCCTGGGGATAACCCCTATAAGGGGATGGCGGAGTGGTTTTGGTCATATATTTTGATTGAAGGGTTTTATTCATGTTGTCACGTTATTTTTCATTTAGTCGTTTAAGAGGCCCTCTTTTTAGCCTAACGCTAACGTTGTTTATTTTCTTTGGGGGCCTTTCAACCTGGGCAATTGGGCAGCAGCGGCCAGCCGGGGCCCCGGACATTGGCGCGGTCACCCGGGAAGCTCAAACCGCTAGGCCCACCCCCGAGCCACGCCGCGAAGAATCTGGAATCGTGGACGCTGACCCCGTGGCTGGCCCGGGAGCCTCCGCGGATGAGGAAACTATTTTCGTTAAGGGCTTCAATCTGGAGCATATTCCCTTTATTAATGTGGCCGAGGCCCAGAAGCTTTTAGAGCCTTTTAATAACCGAAATCTGACCTATAACCAGATTGAGGAAGCCGTTAAGGTGGTCTCCAATCTTTATCGGGCTAGTGGCTATCCGGTCATCGTAGTTTATCTGCCGCCGCAGGACCTGAAGGCCCAGGATGGTTTCGTTATCCTAAGGTCGATTGTCGGGTCTTACGGATCCGTTGAGGTGACCAATGACTCGCTCGTTAGGAGTGGATTTTTGAAGTCCATGGCCAAGGCCACCTTTAGGGAAGGGAAACCGATTAGGAAGAAGGATCTGGAGCGGCTGGCTCTTTTGGTGAATGATCTGCCCGGGGCCTCTCTACCCAGGTTACAAATGGGGGCGGGGCAAACTCAAGGCGCGACCGATTTAAATGTCCAGGTTCCCAAAGGCCCCAGGGTTGACGCCTTCTTTTCCAGCGACAACATGGGCTCCAGGTACACCGGGCGTTGGCGGTTCATGGCCGGGATTGACCTGAACTCTCCTTTCACCATTGGCGACAAACTCTCGGTTTTCACCCTAACCACGGGCAAACGGGACTTGAACAGCCTGGCCCTTAACTACGAATTTCCCTTAAACAACGACGGTCTCCGCTTAAACTTGGGTTTCACTAGGGTTTACTACCGTCTGGGGAAGGAAATGGAGGACATGGATATCACCGGCGAGTCGGAAATCTATGAGGGAACTCTGACTTACCCCATCATCCGGGCTTCTAACCAGAACCTCAACTTTTCTTTAAATTTCGCCCATAAGAAAATGGAAGACCGATATTTTGGCCGCTGGTTGGTCGAGGCGAGCGAAACCAATGTCGGCAAAATGAAAATGACCTATGAGCGCTGGTCGACTCTTTTGGGGAAACCTTTTTACGCGAGAATTGGGGGCGGATTTACCTTTGGCGATTTCGCGATCCCCGATGAGGAGCAAAGAGACAGTTACGGGACCGATGGGGCCTTTGGTTACTGGAACTTGGAGTTTATGGCCAATATCTCCTTTTCGCCCGACTGGAATTTCAGTCTCGTGGCCACGGGCCAAAAAAGTATGGACCGGAAACTGGACACCAGCGAACAGTTCTACGTCACCGGGTCCAATGGGGTTAAGGCTTACCGGGAAAGCGTCAGCGGCGACAACGGCTATCTGCTTAACGGGGAACTGCGCTTCCGGTTGCCCAGCGTTGGCGTCGCCAATCATTGGCTCGCGGCTTTCGCGGACTATGGCTATTGGAGCAATGAGGAAAAAATAAAAGGCCTGAACAACTCCGATGAGGTGTCGGATATTGGCCTTAGCTATACCTTGGCTCTGCCGCACTTCACCTTAAGAACTCAGTTGGTTCACGGCCTGGGGTCCTATCCCGAGGAGATCCTGCGTAAGGAATCGGAAACGTCTGTCACCTTCCTTTTGGTGACCACTTTGAACTGATTATGACGCTCGCGTTCGATTCATTCCTATAAGTTATGGCCCGCCTGGCGGGCCATTTCTGTATTTATCGCCTTTATCCAGTCAAGACTGGAAGGCTCTTAACGGTTGATGGCGGTTCTCCGCGGATAAGGCGGGATCTTTAGGCCAGCTCAGGGAGAATGGTTGTCACTACTTTAACGTCAGGCTTTCGATTTAAGCCAGCTTAACAGGGACCCTAGCGAATCATGTTTAACGGTAAATTATTGAGTAATATAGCTAAGTGAGTAATTTTTTCATAATTATAGCGATATACAAAATGTATATATTATTATTAAATGATGTGTAAAGCTACTGTATAAAGGAAATTTCTATTTTTTTATTGATGAATTTTAGCGTATATAATTGTATTTTAATATTTAATGTATAAGTGAAAAATTTGTTGTTAATAGATCAACCGCATAAGAAAGACCCCAGACGGTCCGAAACGGTCAGGATTGTCTTTTTCAGGGCCTAGGGTTTAAATTACCTGAAGTAATCGCCAAAAACCACCGTTAGCCGCGGGCCTATCATACGTAAATCTAATATCTAAACCACTTTCGCGGGAACGAAAAAAGCGCGCTTTGATCTAGTCATATGTTTAAGAGTGGGGTTGACATTAGGCGTGGAGTCCAAAGGTTAGTGAAGTGAGTATTTCGGAAAAATAAACCTTGACTTTGGTCATTTACCTGAATTAAAATGGTGTCACGTAACTAAACAGACCATAACTAATTCTATTAATTGATATTGACACAGCGCGTTGATTGTTTCTGTGTGGTGCGTCAATTAGCTATCACTTAGCGATCGTAGAATTAGACGGTTTCAAAGATAGAGTAAATTTGAAGTTTGGTAAGTTTTAATAAGAATTCTAAGCTGGAAGTTAGACATTATTAACCAGTTTTGAGTATAAGCGGCCAAGGTTGGCTGGCTGATTTTAAAGGCCAGACCGGATCTTTTTTTGACAGTTTGTGATTTTTGGTGAGAACGTGTTTGGCTACTCAAATATACATATTGTTGATGATTTGAGTTTGAGTCAATGTAAGTTGGCACGATTCTTGCTCTCTCTCTCTCTCTCTCTCTCTCTCTCTCTCTCTCTTACTATTCTCTAAATAACTTCTTTTTATCAAAATATATAAATTTTTACCGCGGTTGTCGCCTTTGGCTCATAAGGAGTCCGGGCTTCCCGCCATTTAATAAATTATTCCCCCGCGCAATCTTATCGCTCCAGATAGTTTTCCGCTCTGGAAGACAGTCATCGTCTCCTTCCTTCATGGCCACTGGTTTTTGGAAAAACGTCCCCTATGGTTCGCCATAGCTTTCTTTAGTTAAATTTATATAAATAAACTTAAACGATTGAACTATTACTTCTTTTATAGTTGATTAATCCATGGAGTCATCATGAAAAAGTCTATTTTCTCATTTATAAGGCTCAGCCAGTCCATCAAGCTGGCGGCGGTCATCGTCATGATTGTGACCTTGTTAAACCCTTGGCCTTTAATGGCCGCGCCCACCGGGGGTCAGGTGACTAGCGGAAAGGCTTCTATTAGCCAGAGCGGGGCCACCACTAATATCGACCAGGCCACCCATAAGGCGGTTATTAACTGGCAAGGATTTTCCATCGGGGCTAAAGAAACGGTCAACTTTAACCAACCTTCCACTAAGGCCATGACTTTGAATCGGGTCGTTGGCAATGAGAAAAGTCTTATCGATGGGGCTTTAAACGCCAATGGCCGGGTCTTTTTACTGAACTCCCAAGGGGTGCTTATTGGTAAAGGGGCCAGCGTCAAGACTGGGGGGTTTGTGGCTTCCACCTTGGATCTTAAAGACGAGGATTTTAATAACGATAAATTTGTTTTCCAAGGGAACGGCTTAGGTAATGGCCAGGTCTTAAACCTCGGGACCATCAAAGCCGCTGATGGCGGGTTTGTGGCTTTGTTAGGGGACCAAGTCATTAACGAGGGCGTCATAGTGGCTCAAAAAGGGACCGTGACCTTAAACGGGGCCAAAAAAGCCACTTTAAACTTTAACGGCGACTCTTTGGCCAGCGTCAGTTTAGACGAAGGGACCTTGAACGCTTTGGTGTCGACTAAACAAGCCATCATCGCGGACGGCGGGCAGGTCATCTTAACGGCCAAGGCGGCTAATGATTTGGCTGGTTCCGTAGTTAACACCGCTGGGTTAGTGGAGGCGCAAACCACCGACTCGACCGGAGCGACTGGGAAGATTTTGGTCTTCGCTTACGGCGGGACCGCTAACATTGATGGGACTCTGGACGCCTCGGCCCCTAAAGGCGGAAATGGCGGGTTTATAGAGACTAGTGGGGATAAGGTCAATATAGCCACGACCGCCAAAATCACCACTAAGGCCGAAAAAGGTCAGACCGGGACTTGGTTGATTGACCCGAAAGACTTTACCATAGCTAATAGGAGAGGGGACCTTACTGGGGCCCAGGTCGGGCAATACCTGGAAAATAACAATTTCAAGATCGAATCGTCAAAAGGCTCCAAAGAAGGCCAGGGGAACATTTACGTTAACGACGTAATTACCTGGACGACCGACAACGCCTTGACCTTCTTGGCAGCCAAGGACATTTACGTTAACCAGGCGATCTCTTGGGCGACCAATGGGCTTTTGACCCTTGACGCCACTTATGGGGACATCTACATTAACGCCCCCATTACGGCCACTGGCGCTAGCGCGGGGCTGGCCATGAAATACGCTAACGATTACCATATCTTAACGCCAGCCAGCTTCAGCGGCGCGATACTGGATCCAGTCACTGGCTATCCGGTCGCGCAAAAAGACACCAGCGGCGGTAAGTATGGTAGCGTTAATTTGCCAGGGGCCGCGGCGACTCTCGTGATAAATGGAGTCAACTATCAACTAGTGCATGATCTGGCGCAGCTCCAGGCTATCAGTGGTAATGCGGGAAACTACGCGCTGGTTGTAGATATTGATTTAAAAGGAAACAGTTCTTTTGACGCCACGGGCTCAGTTATAAATATCCTGGCCGATACAACCGTTTTAGCTGGTTTAGGACATAAGATTGATAATTTAACAATCAATTCAACGCTTGACGCTTTAAATAGTTCATATTACAAAGGAATTGGGTTAATTGGGCGGACTGGCACATTTAACTCGAGTTCTAATCACTTAATTAGGGATTTGGGAGTAACCAATGTTGACATAAAAAATGTCGGCTTGGAAATTGTGGGGGGACTCGCGGGGTATTACTCTGGCCAAGCGTTAAACGTCTATACCACTGGAAAAATTTCAGAGGAAACAATAGTCAGAAAAAATCAATGGGCCCATGTGGGAGGATTGTTTGGGTATGTTTTTAATGGCCTAATAAATTCTTCATTTTCCAAAACTGACGTGACCGTATTTCACGCGGTAGGAACTTTAGAAGGCGCATTAACTACAATAGGTGGATTAATAGGAGCTTTCATTAGTTTAGATGCATCTAGTGAACAATATATTCTTATTAACTCACATCATGAAGGTATATTAATTTCAAACCAAAATTGGTTGACTACTGGTTTGGAAATTAAGACTTCAATAGGAGGTCTAATTGGTAATTTAGTTGATTCTCAATATTATACAAGTGAATTTTTAATCAGTAAATCATATAAAATTGGATCTATAGATGCTAAAGCAACTAATTCGCAGAATATAGGCGGATTAGTTGGACATTATTACATGACTTACATTGGTAAATTTATTGATACATTTTTTGATGGATCTATAAAAGGTGGATATTCTATTGGTGGATTAATAGGAAATGTTGATGCTCGAACAAATCAACGTGGACTAGCAACTCTTTTATTAAAAATAGATAATTCATATTCTAATGGAATTATTGATTCTAATGATATTGGTACTCCTACTATTTATGACATGGAATTACAATATAGTAGTATTGGTGGTTTAATTGGAATATTAACTGACTCTATTCCTGGTAATAAAGTTCCAGCTAGCTATTTTATCGAAAATTCACACTCTAAAATGAATATAAATGGTTACGCGGCTGTGATTGGTGGATTAATAGGACGTGAAGCTGTTAAAGATGTTACAATAGCTAATTCATTTTATGATGGAAATATCCATTCATATTTTAGAGGCACTTATGTTGTATCAGGAGCGGAATGGCAAGGATTAGGAGTTATTGGAGGTTTAGTAGGACATACGGCATCAACAAATAATACTTATTCTAATAATTATGTTTCAGGTACAATTATTTCGGAAAATACAGCCTTTATTGGCGGATTATTTGGTATTCTCGCTGATGAAAATAAAATTACTTATAGTGGTAATTATTTTTTAAGTGATGGCGGTATGACAAGTATTGGAATGGCCTTATCTTCCTCAGGCGACAATACACAGAAAGTCGGCTCAGCGTTGTCGGCTGAATATTTCGGCGATAGCGACGCTCGTGAAGCCATCTTAAATGGCGGTGACCCAATTTCGGCTTACGAGACCCACCAGACTGAACTTCGCCAAGAGGCCATCCGGCTGGAAAACGAGCGCGTGGAGCGGGAGAACGCCTTCCAAGCCGAGCTTGAGGCCCAAATTAGGGCCGAAAACCTAGCGGCCCAGGTGGCCTTCCAGGAGAGTACCATCGCGACTGTTTCCGTGGTGGCGGACAACCAGAAAAACTCCAATACCTTAGTGGCCAGCGGCCCCATGGCTTCGTTGACCGATTTTGAGATCAACCCAGCGACTTTGGAAGCCTTGTTGAGCGATCTGACCAGCTCAACAGGTTCGACTTTGGTCTCTGATTTAATTCCTACCTCCGCTTTCTCCAGTGGTATTAGTGAGTTGAGCGTGGGCGGGCAAACTTATGTTCTCCAAGGACCGACCACCAATCAATTACCCGCCAACAATAATGGCCTTGGTCAGGATGATGACGATGAGGAGTAAGCTTTTCGCCTAACCCCTCATGGTCTAAAGCTAGGCCGAGACCGCCTTTAAGACTATATTTTAGGCGGCCTCGGCCATTTAATCGATAAGCCTTGACCCCTTACCTGACCAAAGGAACGCCTCATGCCTCATAGTCCGTTTAACTCACCTGGCCGTCTTTATGGCCTCCTTACTCTAATCATATTGTTGATGTCTTTTTTCGTGGGGCCAGCGAAGTCTCTGGCCCAAACTCGACCGCCAGGGGTTCCCGACATTGGGGCGGCCACCCGAGAAGCCCTGGAAGCTCGGCCCACGCCTACGCCCCGGCGGGAGGATCCAGGTCTCGGCGAGGAGACCCCAACTAAAATCCCTGAATCCACCGGCGGGGCCACCATGTTGGTCCGGGAATTTAGGTTGGAGGACATTCCTTATCTTAAAGAGGCTGAGGTTCAAGAGGTTTTACAACCCTTCACCAATAAAGAGCTGACTTACGCGAAGATTGAGGAGGCTATTAATAGGGTCTCTGAGTTGTACCGGGAGAAAGGCTATCCCGCGGTTAAAGTCTACTTACCGCCCCAAGATGGAACCGATGGGATTATTGTTCTAAAGGCTTTGGTGGGCTCTTATGGGTCTAATTCTTTACAGAACAATTCTTTGGTGACCGATTGGCTGGTTAAAGGGTTCATTGACGCCAACTTCCCTAAGGGGCGACCGGTTAAGCGTCAAGATCTAGAAAGGATGGTCTTATTAATCGGCGATCTGCCAGGGGCGGCTTTACCTAAATTAAGCATGGGGGCCGGGTCGGCTCCGGGGACCACTGATTTTTTCGTTGAGGTCCCGAAAGGCGAGCGGTTTAAGGGTTTTTTTTCCAGCGACAATATGGGGTCCTACTACACCGGTCGTTGGCGTTTTATGACCGGGGTCGATGTTTTATCGCCCTTTAACTTGGGCGATAAACTATCCGTTTTTGGCCTAACCACGGAAACCCAAGAGCTTAATAGCTTGGCCTTTAACTACGAGTTACCTTTAAACGCCAGCGGTTTACGCCTTAACCTAGGTTATTCCGCGGTTTACTACCGCTTAGGTCAGGATTATGAGGACCTGGAGTTCACCGGTCGCTCCAAGATCCTGGAAGCCACCTTAAGTTACCCCATCATTCGGGCGGCTAACCAGAACTTATACCTATCTTTTAACCTGGCTTATAAAAGTATGGAGGAAAGATACGGGGTCTTTGACTTTGAGCAAAAAGATCACGCGACGGTGGGTAAATTCGGCTTAACTTATGAGCGCTGGTCGACTCTCTTTGGTAAACCCCTCTACACAAGGTTCGGGGGAAAGCTGACCTATGGCAACTTTCGGGCGGCTGACGAGAACGAGGACACTGATGGGGCTTTCGCTTACGCCAACTTGGAGTTTATGGCCAGCCTAGCCTTGGCCGAAAAATGGACCTTAAGCTTAGCGGCCTCCGGGCAGAAGGCCATCGATCGACCGCTCGATTCGGTGGAGCAGTTTAGCGTCACGGGAGCCAATGGCGTCAAAGCCTATCGAGAATCTATTAGCGGCGACAATGGGTACGTGGTTAACGGGGAAATTCGTTACCGGCTCCCCAGTATAGGCGTGGTGGACCATTATATCGGGGCTTTCGGGGATTATGGTTACTGGCGCCGGGAAAAGAGGATTTCCGGCCTTTTAAACTCGGACTCTTTGGCGGACGTGGGTTTAAGTTACTACCTAAACTTACCCCATTTTTCGCTTAAGACCCAACTGGTTCACGCGGTCGGCCCTTATCCAGAGGAGGTCCGGAAAGACTCGGAAACTTATCTATCCGTTATGGCGGTCGTCTCCTTTTAAAGGTGGCGATGGGTTTTTTTCGCGGAATAGGCGTAATTTGGCATAAATTGAACGCTTATTTGTAACGTTTAAAAAGTCTAAAAGTCTTGCGCCCTAAAAGATGGGCCGCTAAAATAATTAAATTATTATTCCCCGTTTTCTAAAATAGGGTCTTTACCGGGCCTTTATAAAGGGTATTACCACTAGATTTTAGATAAATAAGCTCTTCCCTATCTTCTTGGCTAGGCGGTCATTTCTGACCGCCTAGCCTAACCATATCATAAAAAAATCGCCCAGATATGATGTCGCTCCTTTTACGGGTAAAGGGCGATTTATTCGTTTGTTAAAAGATGTAATTGTATAAGGTCCAAAGGCTAACAACCTAAAAAAAACTAATAAATTACGCTGACCTTACGCGGTCGAAGTTTTTTTGGGTTTTAACGAACCTTAAAGGACAATCATGGACCAGTTAGAGTTGAGCTTTACCAAAGTAGCGGCTCAAACCATAAAGTCGGACAAATGACTACGCTAACTACCCCTAGAAACCAAACACGCGTCATTGATCTCCCGAAAAGCTTCGGCATTTCCGGGTTGGCTCACGCTCTAGTAATCGCGGCCTTCCTCTTGACCCAACACGTCTTAACGTCCATCCCGCCTACGGAGGTGGAGAGCCTTCAGATCGATCTCTTTGGCTTACTTAGCGACCGTCAAGTGGAAGAGAACCTGGTCCAGCCCGAGCCGGAAGAGCTCCCGCCAATGGTGGAAAACGTCCCGGAGCCGGAACCGATTCCCCAAGAGCCCCCGCCAATGACCCCGGAAACGGTGGTGGTCGAAAAAGAGCCCTTGCCCACGCCCACGCCGAAACCTAAACCGGTCCGGCGCCTGGCCCCTAAACCAAGAAACGACACCCCGCAAGTCCAACAAACTATTAGCCAAAAGCAGTTGGAAGCCACCATTATGCGGCAATACACCCAGGAAATGGCCCGAAAGATCCGGGCGAATATTGTTTACCCGCCCGAGTCTAAGTTAAAGGGCCACACCGGCGAGGCCAAAATCGCCTTTATCATCTTGGAAAGCGGGCGACTAAAGCCCAATTCGGTTAAGGTCAATAAATCCAGTGGCCACAAAGAATTGGACCAAGCGGCTATGCGGGCGGTCCAGTCCGTGGGGGTTTTCCCCAAGCCCCCGAAATTGATTGACGGGGTTATCGCTATCCATTTTAGTAAAGATAGTTAGACTTTAGGAACTAATAGGCAAAATAATTGAGGGTATCGAAGTCTCAAAAAGTCTTTTGACGCCCTTGGCCTCGCTTTAAGGCGGGTCTTTAAGACCCTAACCTTAACACCTTCGCTTAACACAACTTTAGTTACAACTTATAATATAATATGCTGCATTAAATTATAAATAAATATTAGATTATATGGGTATAGCGTTCACGGGAACTTTTAACATTAATATTCGATCACGGGAACTCACGAGTATATAAGAACTTTTTATCACCCTCTCACTAGAAGGCCTGATTTTCAAGGGGTCTAGCGGATAGCACCAGCTTTTCCTTGTTGGACTTGGCTGATGACAAGCAAAGGGTTATGGTACCACGGAGTTGTAAAGCCAATAGTGGCACAGAATTTGCTTAAAGCCATTATCTATTAAATTTTTGATGGTTGGCGTAAAAATTGCTTTGAGATATATGCAATACGCAATATACAATTGGCATGAATATTGCTGTCATTCTAAACTCTATACTGTTTGTGCCTTTCCTAGATATCACTATTTGGAATGTAGGACTAAAACAGTGGAGTGTCAAGATTTATTTCATCTCCTTCAACAACTGAATTTGTTTGTTCAGGAGAGTTTTCTATGAGACATTCGCGAATAATTGGCGACGTTTGTAAGGCTTGTTCTACAAGCTGGAAGAATAGTTTCCCACGATTTTTAGACTTTCGATGGTTAAACCTAATAAAGAAGTTCCCGTCAACGATAACGATCGTTAAAAGTTCCCGTGAACGCTATACCCATATTAGATTAATAATAAATAAAATAATTGGACTGGTTATTTATGAATTTGAACATCCACTGCGCTATCTTCACTTCGAACTTCATAAAGTTTTTCAGGTTTTCCGTATACATTAACCAACTGATGGCTAGTGGAAAATGAATTATCTTCAATATAAGTAGAACTACCAAAAATCAGCTCTTCAATAATCGGTGAAAGATGCTCAATAGAACTAAGCTGTTCTTTGCAGAGCTTTTCGACTTTTTTAATAAGAGTAAGGTTTTCAACATTTTCAGTGTTATCGTCCGGCATTAGGACAATAAGATGATCCCTAGCCCGGCTGATTGAAACATTGACAATATTTAGCTTGTTAAGGAACATATCCTTATGCCTAGATATTTTAGGCGGTGGGTTGAAAAGAGCGATGATGACATCGCACTCGTCACCTTGGAAACCGTGGATAGTTCCGACTTGGACATCCACGCTTTTAGGAAAAACCGCTGAAGTCATGAGCTTGTCAATTAGGTCAGCTTGGGCTCGATAAGGGGCGATGAGGCCAAGGTGAAAGACTTCGCCATCATTGACAGATTCTAGACGTGAGGCGAGAAACTTCACAAACTCAAAGGCAAACAAAGCTGAGTAGATTTGATAAGGAGTTTTGCTAAGTAGCTTTTTAGGTCTGTAGATACTTTCATATTTGCTTACAGGAAATTTAATAATATTTAGAGGTTTAAGGTCAAATAAATCACCAATTGGCAGTGGTCGATGACTATCTTTTGAGCGGTTGTGCTTTAAGACTCCCCCATAAGCGAACCTACTGAAGATCTCGCCTATTACGGGAACGCTTCGGTACTGAGTGGTTAATAACGTGACTTTATATTTATGAGGAATTGTTGTTGGATTGGTGAATGAATTAAGTCCCACCATTGTGTAAATATTTTCGTCTTTCCAGGTGTCTACAGAGGTAATCGGCTCGATTTGGAACGGATCGCCTGATATAATAAACATAAAAGGAGTCTTCTTATAGAGCGGATAAATGATATTAGCTAGAGGTACCATCGATGCCTCATCGATGAAAATATAATCCCATTTTAAACCGCTCAAATGAAGCCGTGTTTCATAATCAGGTAAGAAATAATCATAGGGGAAGCGAGCTATCGTTGTGACAGTGACATTCCTTGGAAATGCGCGAATATCGAAAGTCTTATCCCTGAAAACGCCACTCTTTTCTATGGCGCTGTCGTTTGTTGTACCAAAGCGGACCAGCCAATTAAGGTAACTTTTATCTGAGCCTGCGCATTCTATTAAACGGTTAACGATAACATCCGCTGACTTGTTCGTAGGCGTTAAGACTAGAACCTTAAAGTCAGGCTCTGTCATCATTAGCTGTAAAATTTGCTTAGCGACAAAAGTTGTTTTGCCTGTTCCAGGAGGACCGAAAACGAACTCAATTTTCTCGCACAGGTTGGCCCGCATATCAAAATCATCTTTGAATTTTTCGTCTTGTCCGAGCTTAATAAGAGCATTACGAAGTTCCTCAATTAGGAACACAGGGTTTCGGTATGTAATTTTCGCTTCAATGACAGACGCAAGATCAACACCCTCTATTTCAGCGTTGGTGCGTAGTTTAGCTCTGAGGGTGTAAGATTTGACGTTAACCACCTCAACGGCGACTTTAATAGGCGTTCGTGAGGCGAAGCTCAGTTCCAGAGGAATGTCGGATAGGTCTTCCATCGATTGAGGAATCGAGCGGCTTGGATGTTTCAGGACTAGAGTTCGTAATGTACCGGCTTCTCGTTCGACTTTAGCGAAAGATATAGATATTTCCTGGTTTTTAGAGTTTTTCTCACCACTGTTTAGTGATTCTAGTTCTAAAAGAGCGTTAAACCACCCAAAAGTATAAGTTCCACAGTCCAGGGCTTTTTGCTTTAAATCCTCAAGACGAGCGATTTCATTAATAGCGAGCTCAGCTTGATCTTTGACCTTTTCGATTATCTTGTTGATGTCAACCGGTGGCTTAGAATAATAGTCCTCATCGGTTGGAGCTTCATCAGTAAAACTATCAGGCGTGGATGGATCAATTGTCCTGGGAGAAGCCGTCCGTTTCAAGATGTCATTAAGGACGCGTTTTATTGACTTATTGTTTTTAGTCTGAGAGTCAGACGTTGGTTTATCGGAAGGCGCGGAACCACCGGGCTTATCAGTAATATCAGTAATATCGGTATTATCGGTATTATCGGTCTTATCATTGTCATCGATGGGGGTTGGTATTAGCTTATTGGGATTTTTCTTATTCGCGAATTCTAATAAAGCTTGCCGTTGTTCTTCGTCAGATAATCCCAACTGTGCGCCTAAAGAAATGATATCTGAGGGTTGATTGACAGTTGAATTAATCTGAATACCTAAGAAACTAATGAGAGCCAAAGCTTCGGGGCTTGAAGCGTCATATTTAGGATTTAGCGTTTGAACTGTAAGATTTTGTGGCGAAACAAATATGTTATCAATATTAAGTAGCCACGGTTGGTGGCGAAGGCGCTTAGAGTCTCTTGAATCGAATGTGTCAGCCTTGCTTTTATTACGAACTACATAAGTGCTATTCATCACTAATTCAGATTTAAGTGATGACGAAGAACCAATTGATTTAATTATTGCGAGTAGTTGATTCCATACCATGAAAGATAATTCGGTTCTTTGAGCTTTTTGGTTTTTTTCAGTTGAAATAATCTGTTCAATTATTTCGTGGCATCCATCTAAATATCTTTCAGTCCATTTTTCAGTATTATTCTTCTTTTTTGATGATGGAGATTTTTGAAAAGTAATTATTGCCGCCAAATCATGGTCAATTTCTCTGGATAGAAATTGCGGGGAGTCATTAACTCCAAGGTCAATGAAAAATTTGATAAGGTCTTCGCGCTTATCATCACCAAGTAATTGTAGATACTCATCAAAGCAAACAAATTGTGTATCCGGTTTTGCGGAAAACCATGATAATAAATGACCAAGTGGAAGATATTTGTTTATTGGATCAGATAAATATTGTTTATCAATATTTTGACGGTGGCATAAAATAAACTTATACCCTTTTAATAAATTAATGAACGAAATAGCTTCTTTATCTGAACAAGATAAATAATAATTAAAGAACTTCTTAAAATGCGGTTTAATATCAATATATTCGGAGTTCCCGTCATAAAGAGGAAGTATATTATTATATATTTGATCGCGTAAAGATGGCTCATTTAGCCCGAAGCGTCTGAGAAAGTCAAGCGTACAAGAGTCCTGCAGAAGAGAATCATGAATGGTTCTAAAACCGCCATCACCTCCAGATGGAAGAAACAGCACGGGTTGCCCTTTAGCGTCGAACGCTTTGGCGGCTTTACCTTCAGAATCAAGAAAAATAGGTTTTGTCTTAACGCGTTTAGTGCGGTCGGCGTTGTCAGAGATGAACTTGTAGAAAGAATGAAGCCACGAGAAATCCTGAGCTTCAATAAATGATTCATTAATCAAATCAATTAAAGTATTTTCAGTAACATAATTTTTGATAATTGAATTAATATATTCAAATATTTTACTATTAATGCCTGATTTATAAGTATTAAGAGATGGAAATCCCCATTTCGCGTTAGCGTTCCCCGTCAAGGAGGCCAATTGGGCGTTTGAAAACATTTTGGTAATTAGGAGATTTTCGGATCCGCCCCAATACGCGTCTGAAGATGTCACATAACTATTATCAAAACTCGGAATAATTTGATGGTTTTCAAAAGATTCCTTTATAGCTTTAAAGAATGGTTTAAATGAAATCGCGTCTTTACTTTCGATATCGCCAAAAATACTATCGTCGTATGGCAAGATATCAATAATATTATCATCTATAAGGGGTTTTGATTGGGACAATCCAATATCACGCAGATAAACAAAACTGTCAGCCGTCAAGTTAGAGAGCGATGATATCATGTGAAGGTTATGTCGATCTCTGGCTTTAATATTCTCGCGACTGTCTGTGAGCAGGAATGGGGCATTAATAATGAAGTTTAAGCCAGTAACTTCTTTAGTCGGAAAAAAACTAAACGCGCAATTTTTTTTTGGCGTTAATTTTCCATCATTATTAAAAAAGAATCCAACCGAGAATTTATTCTGGTTATCATCACTACGAGTAAATAACCATAGACTATTATTATCAATTATATCATGGTTTTTAATATTGTTATTAGAGAGTGTAATTAAATTTGCAGTAGTATCACCAAAATAGCGACTTTCTACGATTTCCTTTAGATAAAATCCATAATATACGTCTGAAATCTCATATTTAATATTTTTTAGGTTTGAAAAAAATGGAAAAGGGCAGTTAGAAGAGCGTAGCTTATCCGATGAAATCTCATATTTAATATTTTTTAGGTTTGTAAGAAATAGAATAGGGTAGTTCAAAGAGTGTAACTTATCCAAGATATCTTCAAAAGACTCTTCAGGACTCAGTTTATCGTGGTTGAACGGAAAGACAAACAGGGTTTCATCGTCCAGTCTATCTGGAAAGTCTTCATTAACGCGAATTGGCACTATGAACCGCTCGAGTTTGAAAAAAACATCGGGGTCATAGATGTAAGGTGTCGAGGTATACTGAAAAACTGCTTTAAAACCCACGCCAAATTTTCCAATGGTAGCGTCACTTTTATTTGACGCGCCGACAGCTGATATTGCGTTAATGTCACCAAGAGCGCCACGCATAATGTCTTCAGATTCAGTTAAAGGATTGGAAACTGAGAAGCGGCGTGTTCCGTTATGGGCAAACACAAGTTTATCGTCAAACAACTTAAAACGAGCTGAAGTAGCTTTAGCGTCTTCAGCGTTTTGAAGTAGTTCATATATAAAATGGGCTTGATCAGAGTATTTATCAATTACTGATTTTATAACTCCCTGTAGGCGAAAAGAATTAAGAGCATTTGCTGATTCTTCAGCGTTTTTAGTTAATTCTGAGAAATATTTTTCCTGTTGCTCATTCATTATAGTTCTTTCACGTGATATGTATTGATTGTTACCGAAAATACTTATCTATTAGATTCTTTATCTCTATCGAGTCAATGCCACCTCTTGGATCATCGTAGGAAACGATAAGGTTATCGCCTTCAACAATACCGTGCTTGGCGTATAGGGCCTTCTTCTCCTCCCACCGCTTACGGTAGAGATCGTCAGATATCATGCCACAATGCTCCCAGTAGAAGATCGTCCCACTTTCGGGGTCGTCTATGGTGAAATCGGGGATTCGGGAGCCATCTTCGCCAAGTGACAATTCTTTTTCGTAAACGTAGGGAATCTTCTCGTTGTAAAGCGTATTGGCGACAATAACTTCTGATTTAGAGCGAACCAGATCACCTTTTAAGGTTTTGTGGATTAACGAAGCCTCGTAATATCGTTTTTCGAACTCGATGATTTGGGGTTTCGCGAACAGACAGGTGAAGCGTCTGGCTATATCTGAGAACGACTTTGACGAGTAGTTTTTCAGTTGGTAGGCTTTAGCGTTATAGAGAATGACAAGTCGATCCTTATGCCGCGTTATAGCCGTGTAAAGCAGCTCTTTTGAAAGGAGACCGCACGGTTCGCTAATGACCAGAAACACTTTACCAAATTCGCTGCCCTGGGCCTTATGGACTGTCAGAGCGTAAGCGAGTTCAAGAACGGCATCGGTTTCTTCGCCAAAATCCGATGCCGTGAATGAATAGGTATGCGATGGCTGAGAAGAAAACTCTACATTGAGGAATTTTTTATTCTTCCCGAAAGATCCTTTCACTATTCCGATTTCACCGTTCGCGACATAATGTAAAGCTTCATCATTGTCGGGAAAAGCGTCCCGTTCCTTATTTCTGACGTTAATAACTTTGTCGCCATAGATGATACCTTCCGCTCCGAGCGGTTTGCCAATCAATTTATGGTATCCATTCAACGCGATTTCTATAAAATTATTACGGTATTTTGTGTGGATAATACGGTTAATATTTAATATTCCATGTGGCATATTCCTTACAGGAGCTAGAATCTGCCAATTATCTATATTTACGGCGCAACCTTTATTGAAATATGTGAAATTATTTATAACGCCTCCTAGGCTAACATTAAAGCCGTTTATATCATCGACATTTTCCATTTCCACTTCTTCGGCCACAGTTTGGAGAATTAGCTCTTGGAGTTCCTCAGACGTGGACCACGTTTTAAAGGTGATATTCTTACCGCATTTATTACCTTGCAAACGAGCGAATATGTCGAGATCAAGATCATCAGATGTGTTAGTGAACCACTCAGCGAGAGCTGTGTCATCCCGCGTTGCGTTATCTTCGTTCTTTTGGCGGCGGGTTACGGTCAGTTCACCATAACTTTTCCCAACGCGGGGAAAAAGCGGTGGTAAATCATTTTTGAGATACTGAACGAGGTCAACAAACGGTCGGCCCGCGCCGATTGGCGGAAGCTGGTTCGGGTCGCCAACGAAAATGATACGCCCAGCGGTCCTTAAAGTTTGGATAAGCGCTCCGAACATTTCTTCGGTTAGCATAGAACTTTCATCTATGATAGCTGTAAATGGGACATTTTGAGCGTCATAGTTGGATAGTTTATACCTCATAGTTCTGTAGTCAAATCGCCTGTTTTGGAGTAAAAACTGAGCCACGGTCAAAGCGTTAAGATTTATGCCTTGCCGCTGCATAGCTTGGCTCATCCTGACTCTGGCCTTCCCAGTCGGGGCCAGTAAAAGAACTCCACCATCATTAATCCGCGGTGATGAGCAAAGGAGTGACAGAAGCGTGGTCTTGCCAGTCCCGGCTCCGCCGACAAGAACGGAAATACGGGCCTCGGCCAGTTCTCTAATAGTGGCCGTCTTTTCCTCCCGGGCGCGTTTTTCCCATTCGTCATCATTATCCGAGCCAAAAGCTTTTTCGATAAGCGCGCCCCAGTCTTCGGCGATAACATGACGATTAGCGTTTAAGCGTCTGTCCACCGCTCTTTTGATAACTTCGTCAAACTCATTCAGTCTCTTTAGCTGATAGGCTTTGGTTCCGTCAGCGCATTCGATGGGAACTAACTCAGGAGCCAGGAAAACCTCTACGCTATTGAGTATGTCTCCAGTTACCCGGCATCCAGGGTCTATTGGCAATTCATTGATGTCTGTAATGAGTTTATTTTGGGGGTAAACCGTATGTCCTATTAGGGCTTGCTGTTCCAGAACGCTGATCGCTATCGCCCTTATACGGCGCTCGTCATTTTCAGAGTCCAAGGCCGATGGAGCGGAGAGTGGATAGTCGTTACGTAATATCTTTGGTGGAAACACCGCCATATCAACCTTACGAACGGCTATTTTTAAATTATCCGAACACATTGTGGAACGTTCGTAAAGTAAATAGGGATTTTCTAGGATTTCTCTATCTGTTAAGGAGATTCTATTTAACTCCCTTTTTTCTTTGTTAAATAGTACGTCAGCTTGATCAAGGCTGAGCGACAACCGAGCCAGAAGCCAGAATAGATCTTGGCGTTCTTTTGGCAAGGCGGCGAAAGCTTTTCTTTCTGGGTCTTTAACAGACTCGGCTATCTTCGGGCTGAAGTGACTGGTCGGATTTTCTAGAGCTTTTGCCACAAAGTCTTCGTAGCTAGTTCCCTGGCGGTCAGCCTTCTTTATTTCGTTCGCCATCACGAGGCCATAATCAAACCCAACGGCGCGCAACATCGCGCCTAGACCAGGGAACGCCCCTCGGTCAAGCCAAACCTCGTTGAGTCTCGCGGCGGTCCAATTAGCGCACTTTCGCCAGTCGCCGGGAATGAGCTCACTAATAATTTTTAAAGCTTTCAGCGTTTGAAGCGAGACGCTGATAACAGCGTCATAGGACAAATGCTCGGAGGCGTATGAGAACTCCCTAAAAAATTCCTCCTCAACTAATACCGTAACAGATCTTATATCGAACTCTGGGTTCGACTCGGCGTACTCCATCATTTCTCTGTACGGGAGAAGGAAACCCTCTTTACGGTCGTCCCTAATTGAGTGACCTATCATCGTTTCCCAAAGGATGGAGCGTAAAGTTCCGCCCTCTGAGCGATTGTGCTCAGGCGGCTCAGTCACGGACTTCACTAAACCTAGGCCCATAACGACCCGTTTAGCGTCATCAATAAAAGGCGCTTGTTTGGCGTAAGGGATCACCAAGGACTCATTGGGAGTCACATTCTCGTAGAAAGTCGTGAAGACCGCTCTTTGGTTTACGGCGTCCTGGATCCAGACTTTCTTTTTTTGCTGGAGTTCTGGCTCTCTCGCTGAGTCATAATCAACGTTAAGCGTTTTGGCGAGACGAAGGATATCCTCCTCATCTTTGCCTTTTAATAACCACGCGTAAGGACGGGATGGCAAAGAATAGGGAGGAAAGACCAAATCCGTTTCCTGGAAATGCCCATGAGTCTCTTCATAGAACTGTTTGTATGGGTGGATGTGCGTTTTGGTGTAAGTGGCCTCTGACATAAACGCGCCACCCTCAGTCAGGCAGGGGATCTCATCTTCATGACCGGCGATCGGACAGCCTTTAAGCTCTTCTTCCCGCTCATCATCCCGATTTTCGAATATATTTCTTAAGCGAAGGCAAGAATTGTTATAGCAAGGTTTATCGCACACTAGTCCGTTGTAGCCATTGTCTTTCCACGGAATACGGATTGAAAGGTGTTGAGCCATAATTTTAATTACTCCATTAAATATAATTGTTAATTAACTGCTAATATTTGATAAAGCTCTAAATATTTCTGTATTTAAAATTTAATGTATCATCCAAAAACGTGTTATCGCCCAATCGTTAAAGACACAAACCTCTTCGGCTAGCTAACGCTAAAGACTCAAAGCTTACGGCTTTAAGTAAAGGTCCCGGGACTTAAGGCCGTTTTTAAAGGCTTTTAAGCGAAAGCTTAAGTGCGCCATTTTAAAGTAAAGCCACCTGGAGATATTAGGCTCAATGGTGATATCATCCTGGGCGGTGAGGTTAAGGATGTTCTTGGCCAGGGAGTCTAAGGCTTTTCCGAGGTTTTTAAGGGGCCCAAAACCAATAGGGACAGAGGGGATCATACCGCCTCCGCCCACGCCTAAGCCTTGGCCGTAAGAAAGTTCGGCTCTTAAAGCGAAGTGACGAACCATCTCCAGAGCGGCTTGGTTATGACAACCCTCATAGTAGCCATTATTGATAACCGTATAGACCTTAGCCTGGGGGGCGGCCTTGGCTATAGCGGACACGTTCGCGTCTAAAAAACGGGCGAAATGGCTGGGAAGGCCATCCACATACAAGGGGAAGACCAGCGCTAGAGCGTCCGCGCCCTCAATGGTCTTTAATATGGCCTCAGTGGATCCGCCGACCACTTTAGTTGACTGGCTTTCTACGCCCGTCCCTAGCTTAGCCTCTAAAGCCTTAATAATAAGGCCACTCGCGCTTTTATCGCTCGGTGGCTTAGGGCTACCATTTATGAAGGCTATTTTCATATGAGGGCCCTAACGGCCTCTAGGGCGGTCGCGTGAAACTCGATGGTGAACTGGCCCGAGCCTAAGTTAAGCGAGTTGGCTTGGGCCATCTTCTTGGCCGTCTCTTTTTCCGCTTCCGTTATGTCTTGGCCGTAGAGGATATACCGAGACGAGAAAGGATTCCCTATGCGTCTAACGTGCCGAGATTCCCCGTTAGAAATCCGGAAAAACGGCATGACAAAGCCAATGCTCCGGTCTATGACCGTTTTAACGTCCGGCGATAACCCACCGAAAACTAAACGGCTAATAATAACCAGTTGGCTAAGCTTCGCTAGAAGACCCACAAAGTCCGCTCCCTTGTCTTTAATCACGCACTTAGTTGGGGTTTTGACCCAACAGCCAAAGCAACCTAGGCAGGACTTAAGAGTAGGGTAGGCGGCGAAGAAAGTTAAGGTTTCTAAGGAGCTTGGCAAAGCGTTATAAGCGTCCCCCGGCGGCAGGTCGTGCAAGGCCAGAATAGCGGTCTTAGAGATATTGGCGGGATTGATCGAGTTTTCTATCGACATCTTCTTCCAAGTTACGAGCTAGGCCAGGCGGCGCTTTACCGAATTAACAACCTGACGCGCGTAAATCTTGCGGTCAAGTGGTTCGCGCTAGTAGTCGTCAAATAATCACCCATATTAGCAGGTTAATTGAGGGTTGGCAAATTTTTTTTAATACCTTATTGAAATCTTAATTATTTTGTTATTAAGTAAACACTATGGTCAATCATCTCTAAATTTTTTTTAAATGATATTAATAATAATTTTGAGATTTATTTTGATCTTATTTACTTGACTTCATTCATTTTTTTGGCGTATCACTTTGAATTGGTCGAACCGCGCCCCAAAATAAGCTCCAGAACTTTAGGTTTTTAGGTAACGTGGCTCTTCTAGCCAACCGCAAGGTTTAAAGCTTCACCGGCTCATCCGTCCTTTCCAGCTTAAAGATAACCGGTCGGATTCCGTCATTACAGGCGCCAATCGCTAGGCCTGGTTTAGCTATCCAATCGCTATGGTAAAACAACTGACCGCCTTGACCCACGCCATGGGCTAAGGCGAAAGCGAACTGATAGATGGCCTTCCAGGCCTCGTCACAGAACCCTTCTGGTTTAGCGTAGTCAGCGTAGTAGACTTGGCCTTCTTTCAACATAGGGCATCGGCCCAAGCCTTCCACGCCATATTCTTTCGCCAGCTTTTCGTTAAACGAGGTCTCTAAAACCGTGATCCTCACTTTGTTCATAAAGCGTCTCCTTTGGCCCCCTAAGGGATCGTTTAAGGTAACGGGGCTGGGGAGCGGCGGACTGACCCCGCTCCGCTAGTTCATTTCGCTCTTAGGTCCATTTGGTCCACTGGGCCCAGGTCTCCCTGGCCCCATTCCCGAACATCCCTAGCCCTTTAGTTACTGGTTAATGACCATCATTATACAGCCTTAGAGGAAATATAATAGAGGTTTTTTCCGCCACAATAAGTCTTTAACGGATATTGATAAAACCCCGCCTTGGGGGCTAGTAACGGACTGGTCTTTAAGAGCCTAGTTATTAGAACCTTTTCTCAAGGATATTGAGGCTAACGGCCACTAAGTCATTAATGACCCCAAAACGGCCAAAAAAGCCGCTGGCCCTAAGCGAAGTCCTACTACTAATTTCCCAAACGATCCCCATTTTTTTAACACAAAACTGTGGATTTCTTTAATATATTAACCTTAAACTCTGACTGTTAATTCATTCTAAAATCTCTTGAATTATATCAATATTGACTTTTAGATTTTATCATAGCGTTATTTTCCTGGGACCATTGGTTTTTGGCGGCCTGTCTTCTAGCCTTGGCTAAATAGTTACTTATTAAGCCTCTAGATCCCTAGGTTTTAGGCCAACGTGGTTTATCTGGCTACCCCCAAAAAGTAGTAATTTCCCTTGACATTACCACAAAAATGTCAATATAATGCGTTTCACTCCCGCTTTAAAAGCTAGGGTCTTAAGGCCTCTGGTTTGGGCGATTTTCGGTCCAAGGGTTCGTCTTGACAATGGTTAGGGCGGGCCAAGGCCAGATGCCAAAGGGATTATTTTGGAGAATTTATGACAGGCGAGGCGGTCAAGCTGACCAAAGCGGCCCTGACCTTAGATGATGGGACAGTGTTTCCGGGCCTGGCGGTTGGGCCATTAATAGAGGCGGAGGGGGAAGTAATTTTTATCACCGCCATGAGCGGGTATCAGGAAGTTCTGACTGACCCCTCTTACCATGGCCAGATAGTGGTCTTCACCACCGCCCATATTGGCAACTACGGGACTAACCCAGCGGTCGATCAAGCGGCCAAAGTCCAGGCGGCTGGGGCCATCTTCCATGAGATCTGGCGACCGTCGGTGGATCACTGGCTCTCTAATAACGATCTGCCCGAGTACATGGCCAATAACCGGCTAGTCAGCTTAACGGGCGTGGACACCCGGGCCTTAACTCTCCATTTAAGGGAAAAAGGGTCGCGGAACGGCTATATTGGCCCCTTTAACCCGGATCCCCAAGTGGCCTTAACCCGGGCCCAAAATATCCCTTCCATGAGCGGTCTGGATTTAGCCAGCTCGGTTTCCTCACCCACGGTTTACTCTTTAAAAGGCGCGGCCCCCAAAGACGGTCAACCCAACTTTCAAGTGGCCGTTTTGGACTTGGGGATTAAAAGGTCCATTCTCGATCAGCTAAGGGCCCACCACCTCGATCTGACCGTTTGGCCAGCCAAAACGCCGCCCGAGCGCATCTTGGCCGAAAATCCCCATGGCCTTTTTCTGCCCAATGGCCCGGGCGATCCCGCCCCCTTGGATTACGCCATTAAAACGGCCACGGCTTTTTTGGGCCGGTTGCCGGTCTTTGGCATCTGCTTAGGCCATCAGGTCATGGCCTTAGCCTCTGGGGCGAAAACCTATAAACTGCCCTTTGGTCACCATGGTTTAAACCACCCAGTGGTCGACAGCCAGACCGGCCGGGTCTGGATAACCTCGCAAAACCACGGTTTCGCGGTGGATCCCACCACCTTGCCCAGTGGGTTAAAGCCAAGCTTATGGAACATCAATGACCAAACCTTAGAGGGCTTGGAGTGGACCGATAAGCCCGCTTTCTCTGTCCAGTTCCATCCCGAGGCCTCGCCTGGGCCCCATGACTCTCTGGCTCTTTTTGAGCGCTTTCACCAAATGTTAAAGGCCCACCACCATGCCTAAAAGATCGGATCTAGAAACTATCTTGATTCTGGGTTCCGGGCCCATTGTCATTGGGCAAGCCTGTGAATTTGATTACTCCGCCACCCAAGGGTGTAAGGCCTTAAAGGAGGAGGGATATCGGCTCGTCTTATTAAACTCCAATCCGGCCACCGTCATGACCGATCCCGAGTTGTCCGATCGGACCTACATTGAGCCCATGACCTTGGAAGTGGCCCAAGGCATCATCGCTTTGGAAAAACCCCAGGCCATTTTGCCCACCTTAGGCGGGCAAACGGCTTTAAACCTGGCCATGGAGCTCCATAAGTCCGGGGTTTTGGACCGGGAGCGGGTGGAGATGATTGGCTCTAACCCCACGGTTATTGAGGTGGCCGAAAGCCGGGAGCGGTTCCGGGCGGCCATGACCGAGTGGGGCTTGGACATTCCGGTTAGCGGACTCGCCAGTAGCGTGGAGGAAGCCTTGGAGGCCGCCGAAAGGAGCGGTTTTCCGGCCATTGTCCGGCCCAGCTTCACCTTAGGCGGCTCGGGCGGGGGCGTGGCCTTTAACCGCGAGGAGCTAAAGGAATTGGCCTGGCGGGGGCTGACCGTGTCCCCCATTGGCCAGATCTTAGTGGAGCAATCCTTAATCGGCTGGAAAGAGTTAGAGCTGGAGATGATCCGGGATTTGGCCGATAACGCCATCATTGTCTGCGGCATAGAGAACGTTGATCCCATGGGCGTCCACACCGGCGACTCGGTGACCGTGGCCCCGATCCAGACTTTAACTGACGTGGAGTACCAAGCCATGCGGGACGACTCCTTAAAGGTCGCCCGGGCCGTGGGTTTAAACGGGGGCTGCAACATCCAGTTCGCCATTTCCCCAACCACCGGTCGCCGAGTGGTCATTGAGATGAACCCTCGGGTCTCCCGCTCCTCGGCCTTAGCCTCCAAGGCCACCGGGTTTCCTATCGCGAGAGTCGCGGCTAAGCTGGCCGTGGGTTACACCCTAGGCGAGCTAAAAAACGGCATTACCGGTAAATCAGCCTGTTTTGAGCCAGCTTTGGATTATTGCGTGGTTAAAGCCCCGCGCTTTAACTTTGAAAAGTTCGCCGGGGCCTCCCAGACCTTAGGTTTGGAGATGCGGGCCGTGGGCGAGACCATGGCTTTGGGCGGGAACTTTCGGGAGGCTTTGCAAAAAGCTTTACGGGGTTTGGAGACCGGTCGCTTAAGTTTAGAGTGCCGGGAAATCGCCTCCATTAAACCGGAAGAGCGGCTCGAGTGGCTTAAACGCCATTTAGTCACCCCAGAGCCGGATCGCTTGGCCCAATTGTATGAGGCCTTAAAACTGGGTTTAACCTTAGAGGAGGCGAAATCCTTAACCGGGTTAGACCCTTGGTTCATTGGCCAGTTAATGGAGATCTGGGCGACGGAAAAGTTTATCGCTGGACCTTTAGCCGACTCCTTAGCCAAAGGGGAGACCCCTTTGGCCGAATCCTGGATCAAGGTTAAATCCCAAGGCTTTAGCGACCTTCGGATCGCCAAAATCGTCCGGGCCGCGAGGCCGGGCCCCGAGATCACCCCAGCGAAGATTAAGGCCTTACGTTTAGCCGCTGGGGTTAGGCCCCACTTTCGGCAAGTGGACACCTGCGCTGGCGAGTTCGCGGCCGAGACCCCTTACTATTACTCAAGCTTTGATTCCCCGAGCGTCCCTCCCGAGCCGAAGCTAAAGGATCCCGGGGAAACGGGCCCTAAAAAGGTCATGATCTTAGGCGGCGGGCCCAACCGCATTGGCCAAGGCATTGAGTTTGACTATTGCTGCGTTAAAGCCTGTCAAGCCTTTGACGCCATTGGTTGCGCCACCATCATGGTTAACTCCAACCCGGAGACGGTCTCCACCGATTACGACGCGGTGGGGCGGCTTTATTTTGAGCCTGTGACCTTTGAGGACGTTTTAGCCGTGGTGGAGGAGGAAAAGCCAGATGGGGTTATTGTCCAACTAGGGGGGCAGACGCCTTTAAACTTAGCCCAGGAGCTGAAAGACGCGGGGGTCCCCATCTGGGGCACGGCCCCGGAGGCGATTTTTCAGGCTGAGGACCGCAAAGGCTGGAACGATCTGGTTAGCCGCTTAAGCTTAAAGCAACCGCCGAGCGGCATGGCCCCGGACATTGAGAGCGCTTGCGTTATCGCCGAAAGGGTCGGTTACCCGGTCATTGTCCGCCCGTCCTTTGTCTTAGGGGGCCGGGCCATGAAGATCATCCATCGGCCCACGGAGTTAAGAGACTACCTAAGCGGCTTAAGTTTAAGCGGCATGGCTTTGGGCGTGGATAACCCCATCTTGGTGGATAAGTTTTTGGATGACGCGGTGGAAGTGGACGTGGACGCGGTGGCCGATGGGGAGAAGGTGGTTATCGCGGCCATTATGGAGCACATTGAAAGGGCCGGGGTTCACTCGGGCGACTCTTGTTGCTCCATTCCGCCCTTCACCTTAAGCGAGGCCATCCAAAAGGAGATCCGCTTAGAAACGGAAAAGTTAGGCTTGGCCTTAGGGGTTAAGGGCCTGATGAACATCCAGTTCGCGGTGGCTAAAGGGGTGGTCTACGTCTTAGAGGCTAACCCCAGGGCCTCCAGAACCGCCCCTTTTGTCTCTAAAGCCACGGGTAAACCCTTGATCCAGACCGCGGCCCGGATCATGGCCGGGAGCTCTTTAGATGAGTTAGGCTTCACTGAGCCCTTTGGTCAAGGGTATTACGCGGTCAAAGAGGCCGTGTTGCCCTGGAACCGCTTTAGCGGGGTCGAGGTGGACCTAGGCCCAGAAATGCGCTCCACTGGCGAGGTCATGGGTTTGGACGACAACTTTGGCTTGGCCTTTTTAAAAGCCCAAGCCGCGGCGGGCATGACCATCCCGCGCTCCGGGGATATTGTCTTAACGGTGAGCGATCGGGATAAGGAGGCCTTAGTGCCTTTAGCCCGCAACTTGGTTGGTTTAGGGTTCACTATCCACGCCACCCCCGGGACTCGCGACGTTTTAGCCGCTAGTGGGGTGCCGTGCCAGAAGATCGAGAAGATTAACGCCCCCAGGCCCAATCTGATTGATTTTCTTTTAGACGGCAAAGCGGTCCTTTTGGTTAACACCGTGAGCGACCCCACTTCCATCACCGAGGCCAGCCGCATCCGCTGGGCGGCCATCCGCCGGGGCGTCTCCATGATCACCACCATGGCCAGCTTAACCGCCGCGGTGGAGGGCTTAAGAGAAATGAAAATTAAGGAAGGGCGCGACCAAAGGTGGCGCCTTTCCCCTCTCCAGACCTATCACGGCCAAGCAATGGGCGAATGAGGTCATTCCACTAGACCATTTGGTAAGTTCCGGTTGTAGAAGTTGACAATAAAAGAAGCGCAAATAAAAGACAAAACCAGTGAGTTAAGACTCCTATTTGAGGTCAGCCAGGCTTTAAACGGGGCCACCACGGAATTGTCCGACCATCTCGATGAGGCCCTAGCTCTCATGGCCCAGTACACGGGCATGATGCGCGGGGCCTTCTATTTGATCAACCCCGATGGGGAAACGGTCATGGAAGCGGCTTACGGCATTAACCCCACGGAAAGGCGGAGGGCCCGCTACAAAAAAGGGGAGGGGGTCATCGGCCGGGTCACGGCCACGGGCCAGGCCATGGTGGTGCCCAACGTCTCCCAGGAGCCGCTCTTTTTAAACCGGACGCGGGCCCGGGATTTAAAAAAGGAGGACGTGGCCTTTATCTGCGTCCCCATCATCTTAGAGGGCCAGACCATTGGGGCCATCTCGGCGGACCGCCTCTTCGCCGACACCGATCGGATGGACGAGGACATGCGCTTACTTACGGTTCTAGCGACTTTAATCTCCCGGGCCGTGGGGGTCAGACGGGATTTTTCCTCGCGTCATGAGGCCATGATTGAGGAAAATAGGCGCCTTCAAGCCATCTTGAACCAGAACTTTAAGTTTGGCCAGTTGGTTGGGCATTCCAAAGCTCTAAGAAACATCTTAGAGGAAGTGGCTCAAGTGGCCGCCACCAACACCACGGTGCTCATTCGGGGCGAGAGCGGGACGGGCAAGGAGATGATCGCTGGCCTTATCCACGCCAATAGCTTACGGGCGGGCCAGCCTTTTATTAAAGTCAATTGCGCGGCCTTACCCGAGGGTTTGGTGGAAAGCGAGCTCTTTGGCCATGAGCGCGGGGCCTTCACCGGGGCGGTGAGCGGGCGGAAGGGCCGGTTTGAGATGGCCCATGGCGGGACTTTGTTTTTAGACGAAGTCGGCGACATGTCCTTAGCCACCCAAGCCAAGTTATTAAGGGTTATCCAGGAAAAAGAGTTTGAGCGACTCGGCGGGGGCCAGACCTTAAAGGTGGACGTCCGCTTAGTGGCCGCCACCAACCGGGAGCTGGAGAAGATGGCCGAAGAGGGCCGTTTTCGGATGGATCTTTACTATCGTTTAAGCGTTTTTCCGTTGTCTTTACCGCCTTTACGGAAGCGGGTGGAAGATATCATGGAACTGGCGGAAAATTTCGCGGCCAAGTTCTCGGCGGACCAGGAAAAACCCATCCATATCTCCAACGAGGCCTATAGTTTACTTCGGGCCTACGAGTGGCCCGGGAACATCCGGGAGCTGGAGAACATCATCGAAAGAGCCGTGGTCCTCTGTGGCCCGGAAGGGGTCATTGAGGCCCGCCATCTACCGGCCTGGCTCCAGAACCAAAGCTTAACCAAAGAGCCCAGGACCTTGGAGGAAGCGGTCTCCTCTTTGGAAAGACGGCTCATGATCGAGGCTTTGGAGGACACCGGCGGTCACGTCAACCAGGCCGCTAGCCGCTTAGGGCTAACCGAGCGGAAGATGAGCCTCCGCATGGAAAAATATAACATCGATTTTCGGCATTTCCGGTCCAGCTGGAAGACCTGATCGCCTTTTTTAGGGAAGAATCCTTAGAAACCTAAAATTAGATGTTGCGAATAGAAAGTTTTTAGCTTAAGATGCTTGGTTATTGGTTTTATAAGCGTGTAAACATATTTTCTTACCTGGAAATCTGGTCTTTTCGCTAATTGTGGAAAAGTTGCCGATGGCTTCTTTTCTGGTTGAGGGCTAACCAGTGATAGCGATAGTAACCAAAAGAATAGCTTGCTTATTGGCGATTGGCGTTGTAACCTCTGGAGTTCTCTGGGCCGCCTATCAATTTATTCCCTCGGCCAGCTGGTTTGTCGAAAACCTCTTGGACGGAACCTTTACCCCGGATTTTATCCCCAAAAACGCGGTCACGGAATATCTTTACTCAGCGGGCTCCGCGGTTGGCGGCGGGTATCTGTGGGTTTGGAATAAGATTTTTTCGCGGGGCGGGTCCCTTAAAAAAATTAAAACTAAAGCCAATGACAATGAATGGCTTAAAAGTATAATAGCGCATACCACTAATATAGATGATTATGTGAAAAATAACGCTGTTATAACTAAAGGAACATTAATAGCAATTAAAGAACATTGCAAAAAATATGTTGAAGATAGACGTTCTGTAAATATAGCTGTACTTAATCATTTTAATGAAGGTGAATTAGCTTACGACAAAATTGTTGGAATTTTAGACGGCTTAGATGACACTTTTTTAAATATTATTCATAGTCTTACACTTGCTTTAGTGACATTTAATGAAAAGAAATCTTTGCAAAATCTAAAAAAGAAAAAGAAAGAAGAAACATATTCAGGATATAAAGAAGTTTATGACTCATTTGTAAATCGTATTAAAAGCCCTGTTGGTCATTTAGATAATATTATTCTGAAAATGGAACAATTGAACCTTCAGTTAGCTGATTTATCGTCATTTGATGTTGATGATGTGAATAACTTGTCTTCTGTTCAAGAAATTAATGCTTTAATAGGTCAATTACACTTATATAAAGTCTGAGCTTATCGCCCAAAAACTCGCTCCTTTCGCGTCACAGCTCGCGTCACAGCTATGTGCAGCTATGTGCGGCTATGTGCGTGTCACAGCCGTCACAGCTCGGCCACTTAAGTTTTGGCCCTTAAGTCGTTGGCCGAGCTTGGCTAATCTTGCTTGAACGCGGCTTATTTAGAAACTACCTTGCTTTCGCTTCGCCATCTGGCCCCCCAAAGCTAGTCCGTCTTCTCCGCCAAACTATGGGCCCGCGTCTTCTTAACGGCGGCTAGAAATCGCCCTAAGTTTACTAGGCGCCCCCTTACCTTCTGGCCCGGTCGCGTCTTATCTTAACGTTCCGCCGCCCACGTCCAATTCTCGCCGCCTAAAGTTAATCCCGCCTAAAGGTAAATCCACGGTCGCTCGCCTCCGTTTAAACCGCGGCTCTAAAGCGCCTTACGCTTAAGGCTCGGCCAGAAAGCGCCTACTGGCTAACCCACTTTTAGCCAACCGATCCACCTATAGAAACCGCCCCCAAAAGGCCATATATCTGGCCGCCTAAAGGCTAAAACCTCATATCCCAGAGTGTGCCACCCACTATAGCCTTAAGCGAGTGGGGCCTTAAGAAAGCTTAATCTTCGTTCTTAAGACCGATTTTAAGGGTTTACCAGCTTATTATTTAGCGAGCGAAGTCGCTATTAGGGGAGTTCTGGCCTTAAGTCTATACCGCCTTAGGCTAGACTTGAGAGGCTAAAGTTGGAAGGGCTAAAGCTGGCTGGCGATGAACAGAATTCCCTTTAAAAGCGAGAGAAAAAAGCCCAGCTTCCCCTTAAGCCACTTCATAGATCGAAAAAAATAATCAATTTTTTTTAGCGTGGCGCCCTAACCTAAGCCCGGACCGTTCGCCCCCCCCTTAACCCAACCTCTGGGCGAGAAATCAAATCCTCGCCTCGCCTTAAGCCACTTATAGATCGAAAAAAAATAAGCGATTATTTTCGGCCAAGCGGCCTCAAGCCAGCGTCAGCCTTTAAGAAGCCGATCTCGTCTAACTCAACTGGGGGCGAGGCGGGGGTTAATAAACCGGGCTAATAGCTTAGGGTCTTTAACGGGCCAGACCCTGGCTACGAAAAGACCCCAAAGGCTTTGGGCTTTTTGTTCGTTTAGGGAACATTATGGCCCCAATCCTGGGATAAGCCGCTAGATTATGGCTACGGTGGCTAAGGCCCCCAAAGGTTTTCCCTTGACCCTGAAAGAAAAGACCATTATTGGCCAAAACTTCATAGTTTTTTTAAATGGTTAGGGTCCCTGAAGGCCCTATCATTATCGTAGGCGACTTTGACTATCTATTAATCGGGTAATTTCCCATACTTACTACTTTAAGCCTATAATATACGACTGACATTATATAAAAAAATCGAAAATTCACTTTTATCGACAAAAATATATTTCAATTTAAAGCTGTTTTCCAGTAAGGGCTGTCAACTAATAAGATAATCGCTAGGGGTAAAACTAGGATTAAAGATGACGAATAAATATGAAACTGAATTAAATAATAAAAAGTCAATGATTTAAGCCCATGTTTCGTCAGTAGCTTTGGTGACTTAACTAAATAGCCGGTCCAAGGCCTAATAAAGATAAGTGACCGCGATAGACTTTTATAAAAGTCCCCTTGTCCGCGACCAAGAAGGCCCAAACGGGTCGGATGACCGGTTTTTGGGCTAAAAAATGACAAAAATTTGACTTGTCAAAAAATTTTTTTGCCATATATTATTTCGCCTAAATCGCTTGCTTTAGATTATGTTTACTTCAAATAAATTTTGATAAAATATGTTTAACAGAATAAATACAAGTAACAACAGTTTTGAACAAGTGAATAATATTGAAAACGCATTTTTAACAAGCCTTTGAGCAAGCTTAACAACTAATTAATAACGATTAGGCTCGAAAACAGTATCGGGCCCGACCGGAAAATTTTTGGTCAGCGAATAAAATTGGCTTTACATTTCGCGGGAGGTTTGCTATTTCTGATTTCAAAGTGACATAATATTTTCGGGTCGGGAAATTGGCGCCCCAACCCAGTGGCTCTTAGTTTTAAAAGTTTTTTAAAACTTTTACTAAGAATTTCGCTTATTTAAATTATTTGAGCGCTATTTTATTTATTGACGAATAAGCTTAGGGCGTGGCCAGACCAAAGAATTGGCTGGTCAAAATGGGGTGACCCAGGTCGAACGCCCGGTCGTCACATAATGAAATAGAATTTAAATAGGAATCTTCATAGGCGTTCAGAAAATCCAGACGAGTCATAATTTAATTTGTCTAGGTTTTCTCGCTTTTACATAAATCACCTCAAAATAGGTGATTTAATATGAGGTTCTGCAGGTTCATTTATTTTTTTTAAATTTTAAACCCTGTGTAGCTATAATTGTATTCAAAATTAGGTATTATAAATAGTAATTAATAATCTTATCCATTATAAAACCTTATAATTGACCTAGCCCCAGCGGCGGCCCCAGCCTTCCGCCGGGCGGAAAATTGTGAGGCGATTTGGCGACCAAAAAACTCCCATTAGGATCTAATTTAAAGTCGCGCTCCTGGATAAGCTAGCCTATTTAAATAATTAGCCTCTAATTATATCGCTTCTAAGTATCATGTTTTTCAATAATTTATGGAAATACTATCGCTTTAAGGATCTTTTTAACCTTTTCGCTTTCCAGGATCGCGGAAGTTTAGGCGATAGCCCAAAGATTAAAGGAGTCCACCTTAAGTCCATTTTTGGTTTTTCCGCGGCTGACCGGCCTTCGGGCTGGTAATTAGTTGACCGGTGTAATCCGGAGAAAGAGTCGATTATGAATCAAATTTTTGACCCCATTGAACTGGATGAGATTGTCAAATCTCAATCCACGGACCCCAGCGCCGTGATCTCCGTCCTGCAGACGATTCAGGAGAAGTACCGCTACATCCCCAGGGAAGTCTTCCGTCCCCTTTCCCTGAAGATGGGTATCAGCGAGGCCCGCATCTATTCCGTGGTGACCTTCTACGAGAACTTCTCGTTGGATCCGAAAGGCCACTTCGTCATCAAGATTTGCGACGGCACCGCCTGTCACGTCCGGAAGTCCATGCCGAACTTGGAAAGGCTTCGTAAGGAGCTGGATCTGCCCGAGGGCAAAGTCACCAAAGACGATCTGTCTTTCTCGGTGGAGACGGTGTCCTGCCTTGGGGCTTGTGGCCTCGCCCCGGTCCTCACAGTCAATGACAAGGTCTATCCGGCCATGACCCCGGATAAGGTCTCGGACTTGGTCGCTAAACTGAAAGAGGAGTTGGCAAATGAAACTCACTAGTCGGGCGGACCTCAAAGAGGCGCGGCAGATTTTTTCGAGGGCCTTACAACTTCAGGAAACGAAGATCCTGGTCTGCGCGGGCACGGGCTGTATCGCCGGCGGTTCGCTCATCATTCGGGATAAGATTAATGAGCTTTTGAAGGCCAAGTCTTTGCCAGTGACCGTGGAAATGGCTGATGAGCCCCACGATAAGGAAATCAACATTAAGTCCAGCGGTTGCCACGGCTTCTGCGAGATGGGGCCTTTGGTGCGGATCGAGCCCCAAGGGTTTCTATATATTAGGGTCCAGCTGGAGGACTGCGAGGAGATCGTCAACGAGACGATCGTGGCCGGAAAACACATTCCGCGTCTGGCCTACACCTTTGAGGACAAGATGTACCCCAAGCAGGACGAGATCCCGTTCTACCGGCAGCAGACTCGCGTGGTTTTGGAGCACTGCGGCCACATCGACGCCACCAGCGTTAAAGAGTACATCGGCGTGGGCGGCTATTCGGCTTTGGAAAAGGCTTTGTTTGAGCTGACCCCGGATAAGATCGTTAAAGAGATGTCCGACTCGGGCCTCCGCGGTCGGGGCGGCGGCGGCTTTCCGGTGGGCCGGAAGTGGGCTGAAGTCCAAAGGCAGAAGAACAAACCCAAGTACGTGGTCTGTAACGGTGACGAAGGCGACCCCGGGGCTTTCATGGACCGCTCCATCATGGAGGGGGATCCCCACCGCATGCTGGAAGGCATGATCATTTCCGGCATCGCTTGCGACGCCTCGGAAGCTTACATCTACGTCCGGGCCGAGTACCCCATGGCCGTTAACCGCTTAAAGTTGGCCATTGAGCAAGCCACGGACATTGGTTTGTTAGGCGATAACATCTTAGGCTCCAACTTTAGCTTTAAGATCAAGATCAACCGCGGAGCCGGAGCTTTCGTCTGCGGGGAAGGCAGCGCCCTAACCGCCTCCATTGAGGGGAAACGCGGCATGCCGAGGGTTAAACCGCCCCGCACGGCGGAGCACGGCTTATTTAACCAACCCACGGTTTTAAACAACGTGGAGACCTTCGCCAACGTGCCCGAGATCCTCAATCGGGGGGCCAATTGGTACAACAAGTACGGCCCGGCCAAGAGCCCGGGCACTAAGGCCTTCGCTTTAACCGGTAACATTAGAAACACCGGTCTCATTGAGGTTCCCATGGGCTCTACCCTAAGGACCATCATCTATGACATCGGTGGCGGCATCCCCGGCGGGGCCGAGTTTAAAGCCGTCCAAATCGGCGGCCCCTCAGGCGGCTGTTTGACCACGGACGACTTAGATCTGCCTTTGGATTTCGATTCCTTGAAAAAGGCTGGGGCCATGGTCGGCTCGGGCGGCTTGGTGGTCATGGACAGCAACACCTGCATGGTTGAGGTGGCGCGCTTTTTCATGAACTTCATCCAAAACGAGTCCTGCGGTAAATGCGTCCCTTGCCGGGAAGGCACCAAAAGGATGCTCATGATCCTCGAGCGGATCGTCTCCGGTCGGGGGAACATTGGGGATCTGGACCTTCTTTTGGAACTGGCCGACACTGTCTCCAACACCGCTCTATGCGGCCTTGGCAAAACCGCTCCCAACCCAGTCGTGAGCACCATCCGGAAGTTTCGGGACGAGTACTTAGCCCACATCGTGGACAAGCGTTGCCCCGGTAAAGTCTGCGCCAAAATGCGGCGCTATTATGTGGATCCGGAGTTGTGCAAGGGTTGCTCCAAGTGCGCTCAGGCCTGCGCTTCGGCGGCTATCACCGGTAAGGTTAAGGAGTCTTTCTCCATTGACCTTTCCAAGTGCACCCGCTGCGGGGCGTGTATCAACACCTGTAAATTCAGCGCCATTAAGGAAGGTTGGTGAGAGTTATGTCCAAGGGAGTCATGACCATCGACGGTCAGACCGTCGAAATCGAAAACGAAAGAAACGTCCTGGAGCTCATCCGGAAGGCCGGGATTGTCCTGCCAACCTTCTGCTACCATTCGGAACTGTCTATCCACGGCGGTTGTCGGATGTGTATCGTGGAGGACGATCGCGGCAGTTTGATCCCTTCCTGCTCCGAAGAGCCCAGAAATGGGATGATCATCCACACTAACACCCGTCGGGTGCGGCGTTACCGCCGGAACATCTTGGAGCTTTTACTGGCCAACCACAGCCGGGACTGCACCATCTGTTTCAATAGCGGCAACTGCCGTTTACAAGAGCTGGCCCGGAGCTTTAACATCTCCTCCATCCGGTTCATGAACACCGCCCACAGCCCGCACATGGACCACTCCTCCAAGTGCATCTCCAAGGATCCCAACCGTTGCATTCTCTGCGGTGACTGCGTGCGGATTTGTAACGAGGTCCAGAACGTTGGGGCTATTGATTTCGCCCACCGGGGCTCGGACATGCACATTTCCACCCCCTTTGGGGTGCCCTTGGCCGAGTCCGTCTGCGTGGGCTGCGGTCAGTGCGCGGCGGTCTGCCCGACTGGGGCCATTATCGTTAAAAACGACATCAATAAGGTCTGGCGGGCTTTAGACAACCAAGAGACCTTTGTGACCGTCCAGGTGGCCCCGGCCGTTCGGGTGGCTTTAGGCCAAGAGTTTGGTTTAGGCGATGGGGAAAACTCCATTGGTTACATCGTGGCCGCTCTCCATCGCTTGGGTTTTGACAAGGTCTTTGACACCTCCACCTCGGCGGATTTAACGGTCATTGAGGAGTCGCGGGAGTTTGTCCAAAGGCTGCAGAGCTGGCACGATATGCCGCTTTTCACCTCCTGCTGCCCAGCTTGGATCAATTACGTGGAAAAGCATTACCCGGAGATCATGCCCCATGTCTCCACTTGCCGCTCGCCCATGCAGATGTTCGCCTCGGTCTTGGCCGACGAATACCGGAAAGTCCCGGGCAAGCGCCATGTCCATGTGGCCATCATGCCCTGCACGGCCAAAAAGTTTGAGGCCGCCAGAGACGAGTTTGTGACCGATGGCCAACCCAACGTGGACTTTGTTTTAACCACCCAAGAGCTCGTCCAAATGATCCGGCAGTCCGGCATCCTCTGGGAGGATCTAGAGCCCGAGGGCGTGGACAACCCCTTTAGCGTCTACACTGGGGCGGCGGTTATCTTTGGGGTGACCGGTGGGGTGACCGAGGCCGTTTTACGCGAGCTCGCCGATGACCATGGGCCGACCGCTCTAAAGAAGCTGGCTTTCGTGGGGGTCCGGGGCCAAGATGGCCTTAAGGAGACCAAGATCACCGTGGGCGGCAAAGAACTGTCCATCGCCGTGGTCAGCGGTCTAGGCAACGCCTCGGCCTTGATCGAGGATTTAAAGTCTGGCGTCCGGAAATACCATTTTGTTGAGGTTATGGCTTGCCCCGGCGGTTGCGTCTGTGGGGCCGGTCAGCCAGTGGTGCCTTTATCTCACCGGGCCGCCCGCGGGAAGGGCCTGTATTCCGCTGATTTATTGACTAGCATTAAGCGCTCTGAGGATAACCCGTTAATGGCGACTCTTTATGATGGCCTTTTGAAGGGGCGCAATCACGATCTTCTGCACGTCCACTACCCCGGCCATAAAGGCCATCACAATCACGCCGCTTAAAGTCCGCCGTTTTCCCTCCCTCTTTGTCTGACGGGCGCGTTTATCGCGCCCGTCCTCCTTCCTGGTCTTATATTTTTAATAAACGGCTTTAAGAGTTGTCCCGGTTGGAGCTGTGGGGGTTAAAGGCTTCCCTTAGGCCCTCGCCTAAAAGGTTGTAGCTTAAGACCGTGGCTAAGATGGCTAGACCCGGGTATAAGCTGAGCCACCAGGCCCGGGTTAGATGGTCTTTGCCGTCAGTGAGCATGGACCCCCAGGTGGGGGTGGGCGGTTGGACCCCTAAACCTAAAAAGGAAAGGGAGCTTTCCGTTAAGATGGCCCCGGCCACCCCCAAGGTGGCCGAGACCAGAACCGGGCCCATGGCGTTGGGCAGGAGGTGGCGCCAAACGATCCGAGCGGCCGAGGCCCCTTGGGCCCGGGCCGCTAAGACAAAATCCCGGGTCATTAAGCTTAAAAACTCGGCTCTAACCAAACGGGCCACGCCCATCCAACTGGTTAAACCAATAACGATCATCACGTTCCAGATGGAAGGGTCCAAGATGGCGATGACGGCTAAGATCAAAAACATGCTGGGAAAACAGAGCATTAAATCGCAAAAGCGCATGATTAGGCCATCCACCAAGCCGCCCCGGTAACCGGCGATGGCCCCTAAGATTAAGCCGATTAAAGTGGCTAGGCCCACGGCCACAAAGCCGACCTTTAAGCTAATCCTGGAACCCCAAATTAAGCGCGACAAAACGTCCCGGCCCAAAGAGTCGGTCCCTAGGAGGTGCTGGTTATAGCCCGGGGGTTTTAGGCGCTCTTTAATGGCCACGGCCTCGGGGTCATGGGTGGCCAAGACGGGGGCTAACCAGGAGACCATAAACATGGCCAGAACCACTAACCCGCCAGCGAAGGCGAGGCGGTTGGCTAAGATTCGTTTAAAAGCTTTTTTCGGCGACATGGGTCTTCCTTAATGGTGGCCGTTCACTTAAAGGCCGCGTCCCGCACCCGCGGATCGACTAAAGCGTAGCCTAAGTCGGCCAGAAGGTTGCCTAGTAAGGTTAAGACCGCGCCCATGACTAACCCGCCCATGACCACCGGGTAATCCCGGCTCATGACGGCGGCGTAAAAGAGTTGGCCTAAGCCGGGGATAGCGTAAATGGACTCCATAATGACCGAGCCGCCAATTAAACCGGGGACGGATAACCCTAAGATGGTCACGACCGGGATTAAAGCGTTTCTTAAGGCGTGTTTCCAGAGGACGACCCGCTCGGATAGACCCTTAGCCCTCGCGGTGGTTAAAAAGTCTTGGCGGATAATGTCAATGGTATTGGAGCGTAAGTAGCGGGAAAGCCCAGCCAACCCCCCCAAAGACGAGATAATGGTGGGCATTATTAAGTGGCGGCCAAGGTCTAAAGCCTTATCCCAAAAACCCAAAGTCCCAAAACGCAAAGAGGTTAACCCCGAGGTGGGCAGCCAACCTAAGTGAACCCCAAAGAGCCACATGCCAAGCAGGGCCAACCAAAAGGACGGGGCCGCGAAACAGATAAACACCAAGACCGTGGAGACCCGATCGAAGACCCCGCCGGCCCGAGTGGCCGCCCAGAGGCCCAAAGGGATGGAAATGGCCAGGATAATGGCCATGGAGGCCACGTTTAAAGCTAAAGTGATGGGCAGACGCTCAAAGATCTTATCCTTAACTAGCCGCCGGTCCGGGGAAAAGGACCGGCCAAAATCCAACTGGGCTAGGTTCTTAAGCCAGTTCCAGTACTGGATATGGAGGGGTTTGTCCAAGCCATAGATCTCCCTTAAGCGAATCCGGGCCTGTTGACTGGCCTCGGGGTTAAGGTTGGTTATCTGATCCGTGGGGTCCCCGGGGGCTAGGCGCATGACCAAAAAGCTGATTAAGGTGATGCCTAGTAAGGCGGGAACCATTAAGATGATTCTTTTGAGGGAGTATTTGAGCATGGAAAATCTTTGGGCCAAAAACGGCCCGATCTAGTCTTGACAGTCCGGAAAGCGTGTTTATTATTTTTCCTAGGAACGAACCGCTAGGCTCAACCGAAGATTTAAAGGCTCTAGTTAAGGAGCTTCATTTTATAACTCGTGGAGGACGACAAATGGCTTTTCTACCTTTTTTGGGGCGCGCCTTCCCCATACCGGTCTTTTGGGAGCTGGAAAAGATGCGCGGCCACATGGAAAGCGTTTACAACGCCTTAACGGGCGGAATCAATCAGATCCGGAGAAATTATACAGGAGTTTTCCCTCTGGTCAATATTCTTGAGGAGGACGAAAACCTCTTCATCGTGGCTGAGCTGCCGGGTTTGGCCGCGGACCAGCTGGATATCTCCGTTAAAGGCGACACCCTAACGGTCAAAGGCGAGAAAGCCGCCGAAAAGGCCGAAGGGGACATCAATTACCACCGTCGGGAGCGGGAGTTTGGCTCCTTTAGCCGCTCGGTCACCCTGCCGGTCAAGATCAAAGCCGATGAGGTCGGCGCGGTCTATAAGAACGGAATACTAACCATAACCTTGCCCAAAGCCGCCGAGGCCCGGGCCCATCAGGTTAAGGTCCAAGCCCAGTAAGTCTGGGTGATAAGGAGGAAAACATGACCCAGACTAATACCCCCGAACTGAACGTTCATGAGAAAAGGCCCTTGGATCCCGGCTCGGCCGAGCACACTTCCACCACCCCCCAGTTTAGCCCCCAGGTGGACATCTGGGAAAACGACCAGGGGTTGACCGTGGTGGCTGACATGCCCGGAGTGACCGCTGACGGGCTTAACATAGACTTAAACGACAACGTTTTGACCATCCATGGCCATGTGCTACCCCCCTCGGCCACCCGGAAGCTTTTGGCCCAAGAGTTTGAGGTGGGCGATTATTATCGCCAGTTTAAGCTCTCCGAGGACATTGATAAGGAAGCCATAGCCGCGACCATTAAAGACGGGGTTTTAACGGTGTCCTTACCCAAGCAAGCCCCGGCTCAGCCCCGGAAGATCAACGTGGTCACCGCGTAAGGTTAGACCCGGCGCTTAAAAGTTAAAGCTAGGCCGGTCCGCGCCAATGGGACTGGCCTAGCTTTTTTTGTGGGTTAGCCTCTTTTAGCCGCGGGGTTTAGGGAGGCTAAGCTCTTTTTGGTTAGCCTCTTTTGGCTATTCTTGACCGTGATTGGCCTATAGGCGACCGCGACTCAAATTTTGGAAATTGGAATTACTGTATAGGCGAAGAACAATTTGACAAACCTTTGGCTTGGGCGCTAAATTGCCCCAGGACTAATTTTTTTCGAAGTTTTGGTTTTTATATTTCCGCTTAAAAAGAGTGATGTATCGCCTTATTGGAGTCTTAAGTGAGACGAAATCCTGATATAGCTCAGAATATCCGGCTTCAGGAGAGGATACGCGACTTTTTTTCAAATAAAAAGTTGTTCGGTCCATATCGTATCCAGATTGGCATGATTCTTGCTCTCTCTCTCTCTCTCTCT
>JAISRZ010000156.1 GCA_031273455.1 Deltaproteobacteria bacterium
AAAGCTTTTCACCTAAAGCTCCTCTTGACTGCCGCCTTTTTAATTTTAAAGGTTTTCCTGTGCAGCTGAGCCTTTTAAGGGCAAACATCGCTCAAGGCCATAGCCAGAAATTAAAACAATTGCTTCCTGAGATAGATCACTATTCAATTTATATCTCTATGGTCAAGGAAGGACGCGAAAAAGGCTTGACCCTTACAGAGGCCATTAATCAGGCTACCGAATATTGTATCGCGAATGATATAATGATGCCTTACCTTCAGGAAAAAGGTACCGAGGTGTATAATATGTTGGAATTGCAGTTCAAGTTAGAAGATGGCATGAGGGTTTCCAGGGCGGAAGGCAAGGCGGAAGGCAAGGCGGAAGGCAAGGCGGAAGGCAAGGCTGAAATCATTCTGGCCATAGATTATTTACGTAAAGGAAGTTCTATCGCGGAGACAGCTACCCTTACAGGCCTTTCAGAAGATGAGGTAAAAACGTTAAGCGGTAAAGTTAGACAGTAATATTTTCCGTTTATACCAAAGGCGGAAATTATTTCTAACCTCATAACGCTCGCCTTTTCGCTTGTAAATATCCGCTAGTTTACATTTTCTCCCTTGGGGTTAGAAGAAAACGATCTTGAATTAGGTGAAAATTCAGCTTCGCGCGCTTTGAGATAGGGATTATTAACATCGCTGGAAATTTTGTCCTAAACGGCTATCCCACGCTTGCGGCTACTATAGTCTCACGTCAGCGGTTTAAACCGCTGGCCATTCAAGTCCCTGGCCAGTGGCCAGTAGTCCAGACCTGACCTTCCTTTATCACCGACTCATGTAAAATTAAATTCCTTTCTCTTAACTTCATCTATCATTCATAGCGCTTCAACTATTGATTTTTAGCTATTCAATCATATCATTTATTTATGTTGACTGGCCGATGGACGACTCGTTTATTGGGGGTACTGTCACCTAAGATCCTAAACTGTTCAACCGCTTTCTACTTTTACCACCGACTGGTCTTTCTAAGACGTAAGGTAAATCAACTGCTGTTTTAATTTATATTAAAACAGATATAACTGGTGAAAGAAGTAACTAGTCGATATTATATAATCATTTTAGGATCTGACAGTTATGAAAATAACTCCTATTTGTCTACGTCATTGGATTGGACGCTTGGATTGGACGCTCATCTCAAGCATCTCAAACAGGTTACCGCCTCCGCCATTGTTGTGGCGGATGATGGACCGTCCTTGGCGATCACTAGAGAGTTCCAGGCCTTTAGCGATGGCCTAAATGAACTCGCCACTTGGCCTCAAAGCCTTAACCCATAGAGATCGCGGTTATGGAAAGCGCATGTGCCCACTGGGTTAGCCGTTTATCGGATACTCCACTCACATGGTGTCAAACCCATGGTGGTGAACGCCCAAAACGCGTTAAAAAAGTTCCTGGGCGGAAGACCAAGGCCAACGACCACCAATGGCTGGCCTCCCTCGCGAGAGCCGAGCTTTTGAAGCCAAGCTTTGTTCCGGTCCCACAGTTCATGGACATTCGGACACTCGCTCGCTATCGTCAAAAAGTCATAAGTGATTTGGCCAAATCAAAACCAGGCTGGATAAAGCCCTGAATGAGGCGGGTTTCCGGTTAGGCGCGGTGGTTAGTGAAATTCACGGCTCCATCATCAGCCGCGTGAGAGAATGTCTCAGGCACGGTGGAACCGCCGAAGACGCCCTAATACTCGCCGGATAATGTTTGAAAGCCAGTCCCAGACCCACGGCGGCTTTAACCGGCGATCCCCATTCGCGCCAGACAACCTCGCTGGATATCTTGGACAACAATATCCAGTGTTTGGAAACCAGATTCGCCAATCTGGACAATATTATCCTCCAAGCTCTTGAGTCCCTAGCGAAGGGATTTAATCCTCCCACAGACAATTCCTCTGGGCTTGGCGCGATTGGAGCGGCCTTGATTCTGGCGGAAATAGGGCCTAACGGCTTTTGGCCATCCATCGTTGATTGCCTTTCTGGGCTGGACTCGGCCCTGGAAAATTTGAGTCGACTGGCCAAAATAAAGGCGGTCGAGCCCGCCAAGGTAACGCTGGATCCGCCGTTTACCGCGCGAAGTGGCCCACGGTGGCTATTAGCGCCGAAACGGGCGTTTAAAGCCAAATTCCCTAAGACCTCATCAGACGATGGGGATACAAAGGTCGATTGTGGTTATAGCGCCTGAACCACTGAATCATCTTCGCGATTCTTAAGGATATGGAGCCATCCAAGAACTTAACGGTCGTCAACTACGAGGGGCGTCTGGTCAAAAAGAACGCTTCCTCTGGATCAAAACCTTGAAAAAGCGCCAAATCTTAAAGTCTGACGGAACAATAAAAAAGAAGACCGCGGCGAACGCGAGCGAACCTGACTGGTGTTCTGACTGGATCCGCCGAAAGACACCCCGAATATATCGTCTGACCCTACTAATAGCCTCAAACCCATCAAAATTCGAAAAAAAACGCGATTCTTGTAAGTCCAGATCTTACTTAACAAATTGGCGCCAATGGGCGCTATTTAGTCAGCGATGTCCGTGGACAACGGCGTCTGGGGTACTGTTTTGTTTTAAGAATGGACGAATCAAGGGCCTGGGGGCGGTCCATAAAAATATAAGAAAATATAATAATTAGCTTTATTAATAACGATAAATAAAAACTAACATTTCAATAAATAATTATTTAGTCTTAAATATATATATAATCATGTTTAACGAAAAATATATATTAAAATAAAGTTTTTAACAATAATTGAGTATTTAGAGGGCCAGAAAATCAGATCCTAGGAAATCCCCAAGTTGTTTTCCTAGCGATTGTTAGTGATATAGGGTTTGAATATGTGGTATCCTTGGAAAGACGCGGATCTTAGAGTGACGCCGCGCGAAAAAGGGTCAACCGGGTTTAGGTTTTTAGGTCCCCTAGGGAGGTAGGGTATGTCGCTGAAAATTGGGGTTTTGACTGGTGGAGGGGATTGCGCGGGCTTAAATAGCGCCGTTAAGTGGGTCACTAAAACCGCCATTGACCCCAATCTGGCCGCCCATCGAGGCGAGTCCATGGAAGTCGTGGGCATTCGGGAAGGCTGGAAGGGTTTAATCGAGGTTAATCCAAGCGATCCTGAGTCCCTAGCTAAATGGCTCGCTCCTTTGGATGAGTTGGTGGTCCGCACCTGGGACCGGCATGGCGGGACGATTTTAGGCTCCTCAAGAACCAACCCCTTTAGCTCGTCCATTAACATGGGCCAAAAGTGTTTGGACAACATTAGAGACTTAGGCTTAGGGGCCTTAGTGGCGATAGGCGGGGAGGACACCCTGTCGGTGGCCCACAAACTCCATAACTTGGGCCAAAAGGTGGTGGGCATCCCCAAAACCATTGATCGGGATCTTTCGGCCACGGACTATACCTTAGGCTATGACACGGCCTTAAACGTCATCGTGGAGGAGGTGGATCGCCTAAGGACCACCGCGGGTAGCCATAACCGCCTCTTTGTGGTCGAGGTCATGGGGCGGCACGCTGGGTGGTTGGCCTTAGAGGGCGGTCAAGCCGCTGGGGCTCACGTTATCCTTATCCCGGAGCATGACTTTGAAATTGAGAAGGTGGCCGAGCTTTTAGATAAGCGGCGGCGGGCCGGGGTCCGCTACGACATTGTGGTGGTCTCGGAAGGGGCTAAGGTTAAAGGCCAAGAAGAGGTTTATATCTCGGAAAAGGTCGATAGCTTCGGGCACCGGGTCTTAGGCGGCATTGGCGAGACTTTGGCCAAGCGGTTAGAACAGTTAACCGGGTTTGAGACGAGGCACGTCTGCTTATCCCACATCCAAAGGGGTGGGCAACCTTCGGCTCGGGATCGGCTGATGGGCCGTTACTTTGGCATCGCCGCCGTGGATCTGATTTTAGAGGAGGACTTTGGCCGGATGGTGGCTTTACGGGATGGTCAGATCGCCTCGGTCTCCCTAAAGAAGGCCATTGAAAAGCTTCACCTGGTGGATGTGGATAAATTCTACGATCCTACCCGCTACAATGGTCGGCGTTCCTCTTTGATGCCCCGTAATGGGGACCGTGAGTAAGACCGGCTTTCAGTGCTTAAAGTGCGGTCAGTGTTGCCAGGGGGTTGGCGGCGTCTGGCTGACCACCTTGGGGGCGTTAAGGGCCGCGAACCATTTAGGGGTGGACCCTAGTAAGTTTACGGCCCAATACTTGCGGCCCGATGACGGTCTGTGGTTAGTTCGGGCGGGAGTGGATAATAACTGTCTTTTACTAGGGCCAGAAGGGTGCCTTATTCACGCGGTTAAACCCATGATGTGCGCGGCTTGGCCCTTTTTTTACGGTTTACTGAGCGATAAGTTCGTCTTTGAGGAAGCTAAGGCCATTTGCCCAGGGCTAAATAACTGGGATTGGGAGCGCTTTAAGATCGCGGCCCCCAAGGATCCACCCTTAAGCTTTAAAAAACGCCTCAAAGCCCTGGAAGGGCTAAATGAGCTAAAAAAGCTAACCTAGACGGCTTCCTTAATCACAAACGATTCCACGTTAGACTCTAAAAAGGAGCGCGAAAAGCCTAAAGTGGTTTTAGCGGCCAGTTTTTTAACCAAGTTGACGTTGGCCAGGTTTTCCAGGATAAGGTTGCCGGTGGTGGCGATCCCCTCTAAACCAAAGGACTCAAAGCCGGTTAAAGAGACGCAAGGAATACCCAAAGGCAAAGCGTAGTTTTGCCCAGCGTGGACTCTGGCCACCAAGATATCCGGTTTAAGCTTCTGGAGGACTTTAAAGGTCTCATAATGTTGCATATCCGAGATACTGGTGGAGACCGGATGATCAAAGCGGGTGGTCACATCGCCCTTAACCCCATCGATCACGGGATCAAAGTGGTGGGCGTTGGCGTGGATGACCTCTAAACCCAGTTCCTCTAGTAAACTCACAATATCAAAGGCGAACCCCGGCCCCAAAGTTACGACCGCCCGAACCCCTTTCAGCCGCCTTTTTAGCTCCCTAAAGGTGGGCTCATAATCTTCTAAATCCTGATGGTAAAAGGCTAAAGCCTTATCCTCTTGGCCTATGACTTTGGCGATATCCAAAAACCAGCTTTTAAACGACTCGGTTCCCCCAATGCCAAAGTTGTTCTTTAAGTAAGGGACCCCAAAGGTCTCCTCCAAGTAGGCCCCTAAGTACGAGGAAAGGGTCTTGCAAACCCCGGTGGTGGCCACGGATTCGGCTAAGGTCGCGTAATCGGCCACTTTGGAGTAGCAGCAAAGGTACAATGGTTTTAGATCCAAGGCCGCGAGGTACTTAACCACCGTGGGCGTGGTTTGGGCGAAAAAGTCAATGTAGTTAACGACATTCCGTTTGGCTTGGGGCTTTTTAATGGGTAAAGCGTTAATGATGGCGTGCTTGGAGGCGTCAAAGCCAGTGGCCCAGACCTTGGAACGTAGCCCGGCGCAACCAACAAATCCAATGGGGAGATTAAGCTCTACGGATAACTCTTTAACCACCGCCGCGATATCCTCGCCAATGACGCTGGAGACGCAGGTGGAAAGGACAAAGATGGCCCCAGGGTTGTGGCGAGCTTTAGCGGTCCGAATGGCCCTTTTTAGCTTTTCCTCGGCCCCGTAAACAGTGTCCGCCTCCAAAAGGTTAGTGGAGACGACTTTGATCCGCCGGGCCTTAAAGCCGGCTAACTTAGCGATCCCTTGATAGTTGACGTTCCAGTTGATAATGCCGGCTGAGCAACCCACTGGCCCATGGTCGATGACCACCACGTCCGAGATGACCGATATGTCCAGCATGGCGGTGATGTGGGAGCAATAGCTGGACGTGCTAAAGCAGCGTTTCCCATCGCCTAGGCCCCCGCAAGAGCCTTTAGCCGTTAACTCCTCGCCCGTCCCGTAAAAGGCCTTGATGGTCCCTAGCCTTAGCTCCCGGACCTCCACCTCGTCCAACTCAAAATTAGCCATATACGCCTTCTATCCTAGATTGGGAACTTGGTTAAAGATCCGCTCAAGGAGGTTTAAAGCCCCGCGATAGCCAAAAAAGTGGCTGGCTAGAACCACCGTGGCCGCCGGGGCGGAGATGGGCACAAGCAAGCTTCTAGTGTCCTCGGCGAGATCCAAGTCCCAAGAGGACCCAAAAAGAAAATGGACCCCCGACCCTTTCAGCTCTTTGGCTAAATAACTTTTAATCTCCTCCTCCACCACGCCCGGGTCGTCTTGAATGGCGATGTTGGCCTTAACCCCGCCTTCTAGGGACCGAAGCTCTTGGGCGAAAAGGTCGGCGACCTTATCCGGGTTAGCCGGGATGTCAGTGGCGTAAAGGGCCGCTGGGGCTAAACCTAGGTCGTTGACCAAGAATTTGGTTAAAGCTAAAGCGTAGCCGCTGGTGGAGACCACAAAAAACTTTTTCGGGGAGTTCTTGCCAAAGTAAAGCCACTGGACGGCTCGGGAGAGGTAAAAGTAATACTCGTCCTCGGACTTTTTAATAAAGTCGTTGACCCTTTTGGGGTTTAGCCCAGCGTAATGGGCCAGCTCTTTTAAAAACCGACTGGTGTCCGTGGGGCCGATGGGTAGGTTAGGGTAATGGAAAACCGGCGTTTGGAACCTTTCCGTAAGGAGCTCGGCCACTTCCGTGTCCACCCAAGGGTCTAAAACCAAGCTAAACTCGGCCTCGGGGAGCTTTTTAACGTTGGCGATCCCCCGGCCCAAACCGTAAAGGATGTTGGGTTTAAGACCCACGGCCTCCAAGACCCTTTGAACTTCCTCCAAGGCCCCGGCCCAGTGGGGGTCGTAGCTGGGGACAAAGCCCAAGATGTTAACCAAGCCCTTTTCCTTATAACCTTGGCCCTTGGAGCTTTTTTTAAAGGGATAGCCTTGGATGATGGCCTTTAAGACCTCATGGTGGCCGTAGATGTTCGAGCCCTTAAAGCCGGGGGCGTCGGCGTGGATGACTGGAACTGGGCTACGCTGGTACTTTTTTAGTAACTGGGCCACGTCATCCCCTATTAAGGCCGGCGTACACCCGTTAATGACCACCAATAGGTCGCTATCGTAGTACTCTAAAGTTTTGTCAATGACGTTTTCCAGCTTTTCTAAGCCGCCAAAGACCACGTCCTCATCAATGAGGTTAGAGGAGGGAATGGCCCCGTGGCGATAGGTGAAGCTGGCTTGACCGCCGTTGGAGATGGACAAAAAATACTCGTTGGTGGCTAAACAACCCGAGCCGGAATGGAGGATGGGTAAAACCCCAGGGATGGCTAAGGCCGTGAAAGCCCCGCCAATGGAGCAACCCACTCTAGTTTGTTCTACGCAATCGCTCATTTCTTTTTCTCGGGTTTGGGGGCCGCGGGGCTAGCTTTCTTGGCCGCTGGCTTAGTCTTAGCCGCGGGGCTGGCCTTTTTCGCCGGGGCCTGGGAAGTGGAGTCTGGTTTAGATTTAACCAGCCTTAAGCCCTTGGCCTTGGAAGTCTTGGTTTCCTCGGGGGCCGAGGTCTCCGCTTCCGAGTTAATGAGGTAATGGAAGGGGTCTTTGGCGTACCAACCGGCGGTGAAGGGCAAGGACACGTGTTTCGCGAGGTTCTTAGCGAAGTTGGGGTTAGCTAGTAACCTTCTTAAGCGCGTGGCCACGCTATAAGCCCCGGCGTAGCCAAAGTAAGGAAAGCGCTGGGCGAAGAGCGGCAAAGACGGGATCCCGGCTTTGACCATCCAGGCCCCTTGCCCGGAGTGGGCGATGGCCACATCGGGTTTCAGCCTTTTAATTTGGTTCAAGAGCTCGGCCGGTTGACTGGAGACGCTAATGGAAACGGGGCCCATCTTCTTTTCAATGGCCGTAAAAAGTTCGTTGCCAAAGGCATCGTAGTTGTAGTTGGAGATCGAGGCGATCTTAAGCCCCAGCTCGCTTAAAAGTAGGGCGGTGCCGCCCGTTCTTAAGTAGCCGCCAATGATGATGGCCCTTTTCCCTTTCAGCTCTTTTTCCCAAGGCGTAAGGGCCGCTTTGACCTTCTTTTCCTCAGCCTCTAGAACCAAGCTGGCCGTTTTCTCCAAGTTAAAAAACTTAGCGATGTCCAGGATAAAGGCCTTGGTCGAGGCTAAGCTCACCGGGATGTCCGGGGTGACGTAGGGTTGGCCATTGGTTTCCCGTAAAAACTCCAAAAAGTACAGATCATGGACGTGACAGAGGCTAACGTTTAAGTCGCCTTCGCCCAAAGCTCGCCACTGGTCCGGGGATTTAAACTCCACAAAGACCCGGGCGTCTATACCAATGGCCCGTAAAAGCCTTTTAATCTCGGCCTCGTCCGCCGCCCCCATGGACCAGGCGTTAAAGAGGTTGACCTTGGGTGGGCCCTGGCTGGGTTTGACTGGTTTAATTGGGGTAAAATCCTCGGCCTTTAAGATAGCGTGATAGACCGCGTCATAGGCCGTGGAGATGACCTTGGACTTAAAACCCGAGCAATGGACCGCGTAAACCGGGGCCGAGACCTCGGCTCTCGCTTGCTTAATCTCCTCGTCAATGTCATCGCCAATAATGGCCGGGGCGCAGGTGTTTAAGACAAAGATGGAGCTAGGCCGTAACCTCCGGTCAGCGGCGATAATGGCTTCTTTCAGTTTGGCCCCGCCCCCGGAAATGATATCGGCCTCAGTCAGGTTGGTGGAGAGCCATCTAGCCCCTAAGCGTGGCTCCCCCCGGGCCGCGCCACTGGACTTTAAGGCGAAATCCATCAGATGCGAGTGGGCCCCGCAACCGACTGGCCCATGGAAGATAACCGCCGAGTCCTTAACGGAAAAGGCGATTAATGAGGACACATGCATCTGGCAGTTGGTGGACTGGCCAAACTCCCGGTCATAACCGAATAGGCAGCCGCGACTGGCGCAATCCATGAGCTTAGAGCTATCGCCCCCAAAGGCGTGGCCCGTGGCCCGGCAGCCTAACTCCCGACTCGGCGGGACCCTTAAGTTGTAATCAGCGGTGAATTTCATGGTTATAGCCTTTTAGCCACTTGGGCCCCGGTTAGATCCTCCCAGAGCCGTAGCCCGCCGTTATAGCCAGCGTAGCCCGCGGTTAAAACGGCCCGGTTTAAGATGGGGTAACTGACGGCCAGAAGGTTTCCGCCCAAGGTCTCAGCCAACTTGGCCTCCAAGGTGGACCCTAAGACAAAGAGGGGGTCCAGCTTTTCCAGGTAGTCGCCCGCTAAAAACTGGGGTTGGCTCTTTAATAGATGGGTCTGGATGGCGTTGGTGGAGGTCTCAAAGTGGAGTTGGGGCTGATAAGCGTAATCGCGCCGGTCAAAGAGGTTTCTTAACGACTCTTCCTCCTCTTCGGTCACTTGGTCGGTGATGTAGGCCAGATCGACCAGCCAGCCGATCTCTTGGTCCAGAAAGTAGGTTAAAGGCCCAGTGGAAGTGGCGTTGCCCACCACCACCGCGTGGCATTGAAAATCCCCGTCCGCCCACACGTCAGCGATCCGGTCAACGTATTGGTAATAACGCTCGGACTCTTTTTTTAAAACCGCCTTTAACTGGCTCTTCGGGACTTGGGTCCGCTCGGCGATGGCCGTTAAAAAGGCGGCGGTGGCTTTTTCGCCTATGGGCAGTTCCTGGAACTCAAAGGCTAGGTCATACTTTTCTTGGAGACTTTGGCCTAAAGTTAGCCCGTGGGTGGGGGAAAAGACGATGTTAAGCTCCGTTGACCCGGCTTTTTGGATATGCGAAAGATCCTCATCCCCGGTCAAAAAGGCCGTGACCTCTAAGCCTAAGTTCGTTAAGAGTCTTTTAAGCTCCTCTAAGTCCGCCCGGAAAAAGGGGTCAAACCCCGGGACTAAGCCCAATAGGTTAACTCGCTTCTTTTGGGGGGCTTTAGCCGGGATATACCGCTTAAACAAGGCTTCCATTAGCCGGGCGTAGCCTTGGTAGCTATCGCCCTTAAACCCGCCAGCCTCCACAAAAACAAAGTCGCCTTGGTCTTGGAATCCCGCCACAATGGACGGGGCGTCATCGCCAATGATGTCCGTTTGGCAAGCCGTGGCCACAATGTAAAGATCCCCGTCCAAGACCTCTAAAGTGGTCTCAATCTGCCGCTTTAGCCGCTCCTCGCCGCCAAAGATGATCTCCCTTTCGGCGATGTTGGAGCTGGGGAGAGTTTGGCCCCCGCAATAACCCACCCCCAAGTAACCGCCCTGGGAATAGCAGGTGGAGAGATTGACCCCGCAGCCCGGGGACCCGTGGACGATGGGGACCGTCCGAGGCAAAGCCGAGGCCGTGGCCAAGACTCCGCCCAGTAAACAGCTAAAGCGCGGGCGATCGATGTAGGTCATAAAAACTCCCAAAAAAGGCTTATGGCCCTAAATCAGGGCCCCAGCCGAGCGGGCCTCGCCCTGGCGGGCGGCTAAGATTTGGTCGGACCAAGAGGTGGCCCAGGCTCTTAACTCTTGCGGGTCCAATGGGCTTGGGGTGGCCGACTTTTCGTGGGCCTCGATCCTTTTGGCTAAAGCCCGGTAGACCGCGGCTTGCTCGGAATCCGGGTTAGCCTCGATGGTGGTTTTCCCGGCCAACTCGCTTTGGGTGACGGTGATGGACCGGGGCACGTACTGGATGACTTGGGTTTTGGCCCGGGCCACAAAGTCATCGACAATGGACTTTTGGTAGCCCGAGCTAACGGAGTTGGCGATGACCCCGCCCAACAAAGCCCCGCCGGAGTTGGAGTACTTTTGGATGCCCTTAAAAAGGTTATTGGCCGCGTAAATGGCCATAAAGTCCGAGGAGGTGACCGTAAAGACGTGTTGGGCGATGCCTTCCCGAATGGGCACGGCGAACCCGCCGCAGACCACGTCGCCTAAAACGTCGTAGATCACGTAGTCCAAGTCCAGATCCTCAAAAACCCGTTGTTGCTTTAAAAGTTGGACCGCGGTGATAATGCCCCGGCCCGCGCAACCCACGCCCGGGGAGGGGCCGCCAGCCTCCACGCAGTAAACGCCGCGGTAACCCTCATGAATGGCGTCCTTGGCCGAGACCTTGCCCTTTTCCTTTAAGAGCTCCAAAATGGTGGGGATATAGCTACCGTCCCGGAGGGTGTTGGTGGAATCGGCTTTGGGGTCGCAGCCAAACTGCATGACCTTGTAGCCTAAGTCAACCAAGGCCGCGGAAAGGTTAGAGGTGGTGGTGGATTTGCCGATGCCGCCTTTGCCATAGATGGCGATCTGCTTTAAGGCCTTGGCTTTTTTAGGGGCGGCCTTTACCACTTTGGGCATGGTCGAGTCTCCGTTTAGAAGGGCGAATTGGTTAATGGCCCTTAGGGGGGATTTTAGCGGCGGGGTACGTCGCGATTCCTGGCCAAAAGGCCAAAAAAAAAGACTTAAGACACAAGTCTTAAGCCTTCAGGAATATGATCAGCTAAGATAAACTAATATTAGTTTAAAAACTATAATTTAAACAAAATAAATAACAAATAAATAACAAGGACCCCAAAAAATTAGGGGACTTTAGGGCCTTTATGACCCGTCAAGATTAGAGGAAATCCCGCTGGTTGTCAAGACTAGTCAAAAAAAATCTCAACTATTCAGGTGGTGAGGGCGCGCCAAGACCCCACCGTTCACGACCCGTTGTAATAACGATCCTGTCCCGTGATTAATCGCTCTATTAATTTTAGATTCAACAATCGAACATTTTTAATATTTTAAACTACGTATAAAAATAAAATCAAGTTTTATCTGTCTATT
>JAISRZ010000008.1 GCA_031273455.1 Deltaproteobacteria bacterium
TAGCCCTAAAGGCGAACATTTCATTATAGAACTTAAGGTCTATAGAGAGAAAACCCTCAAGTCTTCTGATTCTCCCGAGACTAATCCAGACGCGAATTCCGCCGACCCGCCAGAGAAAGGCCCTAAACCAAAACATATTCCCCCGCCGCTGGACGACCAGGATAGAGCCAAGCTAAGGAAGTCAATGACCCCTTTAGCCGAGGCGGCTTTAATCCAGATTAAAGAGAAGTACGCCGATAAGTATAGGGGAGAAGGTCAACCAATCGCCATGGTTGCCCTGGTCATGGCTAGACGGACTTTCGTTTTAGCCAAGTTTGAGGTTATGGAACCAAAATAGAAGGCGTAAATGAACCTAAAGCCGCGGCCCTAGGGCGCGAAAAACGGTCTATAAGCTTAAGATTTCTGGCCTTTTTGGCGCTTATTCAGCCTAAAGTCCCTTGGCGTGTCTATAGGCGACAGTGGACTAGTTAACCACTAGCGGCTGAGCTAGGCCTATAGGCGAGGCTAGTGGTTGAAAGTGGAAACATTCGCCGCGCGACTCTAACGTACGCCGCCACCTATAACATAGACCTTGTGAACGCTTACGATTTTGGGGAGTGTCCTAAAGGATTTTTCAACTCTTTTTTGGCTTCTTGAGCCTTGGCCAAGGCTTTCTCCAGGGCTTTATGTTCTTTTCTTTCCAGTTTGGCTTTCTCAACGTATTTCTGGGCCACTGGCTTGCCTGGATTGACAAGGGAAGGCAATGGTTTGTTTCCCACAATAGCGGTTATGAGTTCGGTGTAATAGGCCTCTAGATTAATGCCTCTAAGTTTCGCGGTCTCCCTTATGGTCCAAAGGACCTCGCAAATCATGTTTCCTATTTTTCCCTTAGTGCCGTAACTGGTCTTCCTTTCCAGTACGAGTGATCTGACGGATCGCTCGGCGACTTATCCGAAGCTTCGGATAAGTCGCGGAACAGACCGGAAGATTTGTGGTGATAGATCGCCATGTAACCCAGGGGACCAGAAGCCTCAAGGGTCGAATCCGTTCCGAAAGGTTCTGGACAGTCATCGCCTCATGCGCTATACAACGCAGGTCAGCCTTTGAGTTTATTAAAGACTCAGTTATGGCCCATTACTGTAAAGACAGAGAGTATCCCTCCTTGCTTAAAAAAGATGAGTAGCCCTCCCACCAACCCGTCCCTAAAAGCCATCAGGCCCGCCTAATGGCTTTTTTTATGTCCTAGATTCCGTCCTTGTGGTCTACAGAATATACAAAGACAGATGGTATCTTCGGTGGCTCTTAAACAATAAAGAGCCCCTCCCTCCGTCCATAAAAGCCCTTCGGGGGATTTTTAACGTACAGGATTTCCACCTTGAGGTCAAAAAAATTGTGAGGACGTGGATTCGGTCACCCAAATGGGTCGGAATTAACCACCGGGCTACCTACCAGGCAGAGGTATGGAGGGCCACCATGACGCTGGTCGCCAATTTGGGGGTTTTCTGGCTCTTGTGAACGATTACATAAGGCGTTATCTTACCTATATCAAGATGGGCGAAAACTATTTGACAAATATTTTACAGAGCGATATATTGCCAAGCGACTATTATTTTTTGCTGTTTTGGTATCATTGTTTAGAAAATTAAAAAAGTGATTATCTGTCTTATTGGTAATATAAATGAACCAAATTCTTGATTTGATTCAGAAAAATCTGTTTCGAGAGCTGACAAACAATTTTTCATCAGATAAAAAGTTATTTTGACAATTTTATAACCAAATTGTCATTGTTATAGCTTTAGCTTGTTTTTTCGTCTCGTGCGTCTTTCTCTAAATATGAATAATTTAGGTAAAAACATAATTTCCCTCGCTCCCAGGTCTGGATCTAGCTCTGGGTTTTTTAGGGGTCCAATATTATCCACTTGGTTTCTTTCCTGGTTTAGACCAGCCTATTTCCCAAGATCAACGCCCTTGGCCACACCTAATACCATCTATAGTGAAACGCTGGCGTTAACTAAGGTTTCCGTGTCCATTACGCAATCAACAAAAATAGTTTATCAGGGCTTATAGTCATTGATTTTTCAGTTTTTCGCCAAAGACTGGTGGCTATCTTAGCCACTAATCAGAGTTGACCAAGACGCGTAAATCAATCTCTTTGACTAAATATTAGTCAATAATGATTGTTATATTGTTGTTAGAGATAGTGTTAAATAAATATTAATAGAAAATAAGATTTTTTTTGTTTTATCTGGGTGGTAAATTGGTATGTTGATTAAGTTTTTAGGCGCGTTACTCATGGTTCTATTGATCGCCGGTGGCTCATTACAGGCGGCGACTCCAGACCAGGCGGACGCGGTTGACTGGCGTAGAGCGGAGTTTCTTCTTCTTGAGGGGAAGGGCGAAGAGGCTTATCCCATTTACGCGAGGTTACTGGCCAAATACCCTGGCCACAGCGCTCTTCTATTGGGCCGGGCTCGGAGCGCGGCTTTGGCCCGCCGTTACGAGGAAGCTAAAGAGATCTACCGGGATCTGTTGGAAAAATACCCCGGGGACCCCATCCTCTTAAACGAAAGGGACCAAGTCCAAGCTTTAATGGCTGGAACCTCCACGGCCACCACTTTTAGCTTTAGGGCCCGAGCCGGGTACATTTACGACTCCAACGCTAACCAAGGGGCGGACTCTGACGTGACCCAGGTCATTCAGAGCAGTTTTGGCCCACTTGAAAT
>JAISRZ010000009.1 GCA_031273455.1 Deltaproteobacteria bacterium
CAGGTCATTCAGAGCAGTTTTGGCCCACTTGAAATGACCTTTAGGGACACCAAAAAAATCCCCACCTCGGCGGCCTATTTTGGGGCCAACTTCAACTTTAGCCACCGCTTACCCGACTCCAGTCCCTTTAGCTTCGTGGGCGACGCTGGTCTATACATTCGGGGGAACGAGGATTCCCGGTTAGCGGACTTAAAGAATAAAGAGTGGCAATGGTTTAGGGCCGGACTAGGGTTCCGTTTCGCTAAGGGACAAAATCTTTTTGAGACGCGTTTAAAATGGGAGATATTTGACTATGAGCTCACTAATCACGTTACTTCCGTTGGGCCGGAAATAACCTATTTAAGGGCTCTTAATCCTTCTTTTCATCTAATATCTCAACTAAGTTTGGACTTTCGTAACTACCAAAGGAATCCCGATCGGGATGGCCATTATGGGCAGTTGGCTCAGTATGGGCGCGTCTTTTTTGGTGAAGAGTCGCATAGTTTAACCTTTGGCGTGGCTTATCTCTGGGGTCGGCCTAAGTTAGACACTTTAGGTCATGATGGTTGGGCTGTTCCTTTAAGGCTCACTTTAAGACCGCATGAGAAGTGGGAAATATCCCCGCACGTCAGCTTCATTACCGAGAAATACAAAGGCCCGGCCATCATCTTGGACGTTCGGGATCGGAAAGACAAAAAATACCGTTTAGGCGTGGACACGGTCTACAAACTGACCGACCAGTTCAACGTGGAGTTTAGCTACGGCTTTAACCGGGATGACTCCAACTCGCCTTTATATGAATTCGATCAGCATACGGTCAGCTTAGGCGTTAGCTGGGGCTTTTAGTTAAGGTGGAGATAAGAATGAAAACGTCAGTATATTTAAGAGCGGCCTGGGCCTTGACTTTGGCCTTAACCTTAGTTTTGTTTGGGGCTGAGTTAACCTACGCCCAAGAGGCGGGCCCCAAGATTTTATCGGTGGCCGGAAAAGCGGAGATCTTGGAAAGAGGGCGGCGAACGCCCGCCAGACGAGGCCATACTCTCCAACCTGGCCAGACCATTGAGTTGGTTGGTGGCGGGGAAGTCAGTTTGGCCATGGATAACGACCGGATAAAAGTCAAAGTGGTCGATGGCTCTAGCGTCCGTTACGATGGTTATGTCCCAGCCAACAGTCAGCCGTGGTCCGCGGCCACCCCAGCTGTAAGGCAAGCTTCTAGTGGCGAAATGGCTCCGCAGTTTTCCGCTCAAAAAGGCCAGATGGAAGTGGAAGTCGCGCCAGGTCAGCAGTTACGTATCGTTAGCCCACTTATCCTAGCCGCGGTTAGAGGAACCAAGTTCACCGTGACCGTGGACTTTGACGGGACTTCTAAGGTGGACACGTCTGAAGGCCGGGTGGCCACTTACGGTCGTAATGGGGAAATCCGTTTAGCCACCCCAACCCAAAGCGCCGTGGTCACGGCCAAAGAATACGGGGCCTTTTTAGAGTCCCAAGGAGCCCGGATCCCCCGAGGCGGAACTTGGCGTGACGTTCCGGCGGCTACCCAAGAGAGGGTTGATAGCGAGACGGTCGGGGCGGCCTTTCAGCCCGGCGGCGACATTCTAGTCGCGGTTTTGGCCAACCCTAACGCTTCGCCGACCTCCGGGGTGCAGGCTTTAGCTTTAGACGTCTCGTCCGCGGAGCCAGGCTCGATTTTCGCCATGGAGACCACTGAGCCCTCGAGCGTCAACACCGCCGCTCGCGTTTTACCGGTGGCTTCGGAAATAGATCCCCAGTCTACCCTTTTAGATGAGGGTCTACCGGATATCCAGGCTCCCCCGAGCGTAACTGGCCCAAATATGGCTTATGTGATCGGCGAGTTTAACATGCTCGCCTTGTTCGTCAATCCCTCGGATGTCTATTTCAACAAGTTTGTGTTTGATTTAGATTTAGACTCCGGGGCTATCACTTGGGCTGGATTTGACGTTTCTTACCTTAAGTTAGGACGGAGAACTAGTTTTTGGAGTGGCGGAGGGACCGGTCAACTGAATTTAAACACTTTAGCTTTCCATATAGGGAATTTTGATCCGCTTGCTAGCGAGTATGAAGAAGATTCTCTCGTTACAACCATGTCAAAAGGCTACCTTAACTCTGGGACAGTCATGTATGGAACTTTTACGAGCCCCCTAAATTTTGTCTCGACGTCCACCGGTGGACAGGTTGATCTGGCCTATACGACCACTAACGGCGTTACGCCAACCGTGATGCCCGCGTCCGTCAGTTTTGCGGGGTTATTAAGGGAAAAACCTTTGTTGGACGTTGAAGGCTCGTTTTCCTTGCCCACAGGGGTTGGTCCGGTGAGTCAAAATATGTTTAGTTTCGCTCTTAACGCCAACAACGGAATAATTTCCGATGGCGAAGCGAAAATTGATTACAACGTTGGCGGCAATTTTTTGCGATTAGAATTAGAACAAGGGACTGGCGCGCTCACCAGTAGCTCTTTTAGCGTTTCATTTCCCGCTGGTTTGGCGACTTGGGGGCCCACACCTGGCTCCACCGCTATAAACACCCCGTCTTTGAACGGAGGGTTAAGCTCCTCAGATCCAGTCGCTGGAGATCACGTGACCGGTGGTTCTTTGTCGTTCACTTACGCGTCTTCAGTGCCCTCCTTTATGCCGAACGCCCCGATACCGATCGACTCTGGCGATGTCAAGAACGCTGGCCGGTAGTGAAGGGCGCTTTTATAGCCCTAGGGTCTTTCTAGACCTGGGCTTTAAGGCTAGCCACTGGGAGTGAAAGCCCTAAGGCTATGCTCGCCCGTTAAGGGCTATTGGATAGCTGATAATTATTTGAAACTTTTGGAGTCTAGCTTAAAACTAGGCTCCAAAAGTTTTTTTGGGGGGGAAGATTAAGCGTTGAATGCCGTAGGCTGTTTGATGTTGGCTAAACCATTGGGAACTGATAAGCGGTCAAAGGCTAAGCGAGTTCGCCAAAATAGATCATAAGCCTGCGCCGCCTAAGTTTTAGAGTCGCTCCTCTAAGATTTAACTTTTCTCTTAAGTCGCCATCTTACCTATGCCATGTTGGGCGAAAATCCATTTGACAAACATTTTACAGAGCGTTATATTTGCCAAGCAACTACTATTTTTGCGATTTTGGTATTCTTGTTTAAAGAATTAAATGAGTGGTTATCTGTCTTCTTGGTGTCTAAAATGAAACGAATCGCTGATTTTAGTCAGAAAAATCTGTTTCAGGAAACAATAAGCGACTTTTTACCAGTTAAAAGGTTGTTAGGGCCATTCTATTCTAAAATTGGCACGATTCTTGCTCTCTCTCTCTCTCTCTCTCTCTCTCTCTCTCTCTCTAATTTTCTCTCATAACAAACTTCTTCTTCTAAAAAAGATTAATTTATATAAAAATAGGCTTTTCACCTTTACCAGGCCTCAAGGAGGCTCTGGTTTTTTTTGTGTCCAAAATCAGCCACTTGGATCCACTCCTCTCAGGTCCAACTCGCCTTTGTTTCCGCGTTCCAACCGTCAGGGCATATACCACAAATTACCTTCAGAAGAGCGCGGAAATTATCGCGAGCGCGTTGGGACATTGTCGCTTACGGAGAGTCGCTCACGGAGAACACGAATGGCTTTTTATAAACAAATTGAAAGCTAAATTTTTAATAAAATATTATATTTAAAGATTATTATATAGATATTATATTTTAAATAAAATTATTAAGAAATCTATTTGTATATAGGTAGATTTTTCCTTATAAACAGTTTATTGATTACAAATTAACTTTAGATTTCACGCCATAAATCTAAAGAAAGACTGGGGTTCGCTCTTTAATTAGAGGTCGGTCATTAAGGCCAGAAGATATTAACAAGTGAGAAGGGCAAAAGCGGCTGGCTAGCGTCAACTAAGATTTTTACGGCCCTTACGCAACCAACAAAAATGGTTTCGCTCTAATACCCGGGGCTATTTTAGTCGTCAGTTTGAGTTGACCAAGATGCTCAAGCCAAATTCCCAGAGAGGGCTGTTAGTTAATATGGTTAGTTTTGTTATTTTTCAAGATATAAATGGATATATATATTAATAATTAGAATGTTTTATTAATTTTTCAAGAGGTGAAGAGTTGGAATGTTAATTAAGTTTTTAGGCGCGTCCTTGATTGTTTTATTTTTGGCCGTTGGCCCAACGCTCGCGGCGACTCCAGACCAGACGGACGCGGTTGACTGGCGGAGAGCGGAATTTCTTCTTCTTGAGGGCAAGGGCGAAGAAGCCTATCCCATTTACGCTAGATTGCTAGCCAAATACCCTAACCACAGCGCTCTTCTTTTAGGCCGGGCTCGGAGCGCGGCTCTAGCCCACCGTTACGAGGAGGCTAAAGAGATCTACCGAGATCTCTTGGAAAAATACCCTGGGGACCCCATCCTCTTAAACGAAAGGGACCAAGTCCAAGCTTTAATGGCTGGAACCTCTACGGCCACCACTTTTAGCTTTAGGGCCCGAGCCGGGTACATTTACGACTCCAACGCTAACCAAGGGGCGGACTCTGACGTGACCCAGGTCATTCAGAGCAGTTTTGGCCCACTTGAAAT
>JAISRZ010000013.1 GCA_031273455.1 Deltaproteobacteria bacterium
TCTTAATATTTACATGAGCAACCAGCGACGTTGATATTTTTCATGCAAATAGAAAGATAATGAAATAGTAGCCATTTGTCAAGTAGAAAATAGTACCGTGTGAACCTCCAGAGATAGAAGACAACCGGAAGACTAAATTCCTTAATTGTCGTAGAATAAGTGGTTAAAGTATATAATCTTGAGGACTAATACCAATCTTGTCCGTCAAGTCTAAGGGTTTTTAAAATCACCGTGACCTAAGCGATACTCGATAAAAGGAAGGCTGGCCAGAACATAAACCCATATCCACTGGCAAATGAATTGAAAGACAAAAAACCAATAGGTAAAGCAAGTTTCATGCCAAAAATAACGCTACAGGCTCCTAGGATTTCTTTTCAGAGAAATCAGTTTTTATTATTTCAAGAGTGCCCTAAGATGGAATACTTGTTTTACTCTTTTAACAATTCGCTATTAAATAATAAGCGTATTAACTATTTATTTGATAATAGGCTAAGCAGTCTATTTTCAATTTTAGTTGGCACGATTCTTGCTCTCTCTCTCTCTCTCTCTCTCTTGCTACTTTAATGACTTCTTTAGATATAGTAAATCTAAATTTATATATAGTTTTAGGTATAATCTTAGCCGGGCTGAAGATATTTCTGGGCCGGGTTTTAGTATTTTCGCGCTTGACCAGGTTAAAACCACACAGGTTAAGACCAGGCAGGTTAAGACCAGACATCGCGTCCAACTCCTCGATATTAAGTTACTATCTCCATAACTTATAAATTTAAGGAAGATTTTAGGATCGCTTGACTCCAGTCATCTAACCTTATGGAAAAAATGACACGTTTATGGTTAAAAAGGGGAAAGCTTTAGCTAGGCGGTCAGCTAGAGCGCTCTGAAGTGTCCGAGTCCATGTAAACGCCTAATAATCATTCGGCGTGCTCCATAGTTGTTAAGAAATGATATCTCGTCCAGGCCTGAAACTTTTTAACCCTGACTATAGCCGCGTAAACTGGGTGGCTATTAGGGGATAATGGAGAATGGTCAGGGGTTTAATATGTCCAATTTAAAGGTTTTAACGCCTACAAATTAGCTATTTCGGTCTGAATTGATTAATAATCAGAATAGTGGATTATGCGACATCATCTAAAATATTGGCCTAATCAGCGTCCGGGTCTAACTTTAGTGGAGCTACTGATAGTGGTGGCCTTAGGGGCTATTGTTTCTGGGGTGGCTTTTTCTCTCCACCGCCTGAACGTCAACCACCTTTTAGAAAGCGAGGACGCCCTGAACATCCGGCAGAACTTGCGGGTGTCTTTGGATATTTTGTCTCGGGATATCCGTATGTCCGGCAGTGGCGTATCCGTTTTAGATCCGGGCTTAAGCCTGGTGCAGGTCTATACCCCCTTAAACCCCAGCCGTCCTTGCGGGGATGATCCAGCGACCGTCACCAGCCTTAACTGGTTCCGTAACTGCGACGCGGGCTCGGAAATTGGGGTCAGAGCTATTTTCGGGGAAGACGGCGGGAGCGACAAAGCGGATATAGTCACGGTTTTTCGGGCTGAGCCGGAGTTTAGCGTAGCCGTGGGGGAAGTGGAAAGTTTTGACTCCTCGGACCTAAAGCTAACCCTAGTCGTGGCCGCCAACCAAGACGCCGTTAAACCTGGGGATATCCTAAGCGTCTTTAATGGCTCCAAGGCTTTTGTTATGGAAGTGGAAAAGGTGATCGGCTCGGGGAATATTAAGGAGATTATTTTTAATAAAAATGGTCGCTTCACTAACCCCGATGGGCCGCCCAGCGGTTTTTCCTTAAGCGAGGCCAAGGTTTATAATTTTCTGGACGTAAGATTAGTCACCTATTACGTGGATCAAAACTCGAACCAGTTGATGGCGATGATTCACGATCAAATGACGGACGAGAGTGGTCATAGGGTCAGCCGGTCGGTGGCCGTAGCCGACAATATTGAGGATTTGCAATTATACTATTTCTTCAATAATGAGGAAGTTAACAACGAGAAAATTTATCTAGATCCTGGCGTTAACACCGCCAAACTAAAAACTCATCACGTTCAGGCGGTGACCATTGGGCTTACGGCGAAGTCCACATATAAACGCGGTCGAATGAACTATAACCGTCCAGCCTTGTTCAATAGGGACGCTGGGACCGAGATGGATAATTATTCGCGGCTCTCCATCTTGGAAACAGTCAAACTAAGGAATTTCCAATCATGAAGCGTTGTAAGCCTTTGACCCTCACGCGAAGAGGTTTTTCCCTGCTAGAAATTATGGTGATCATCGGCATTGTGGCCATTTTGTCCCTCATCGCGTACCCTTTGCTAAAGGGCTATAAGGAAGGTCAGAACACCAAAAATTGGGTTAGAAGCGTGGAGACATTGGCCCAAAAGGCCAGGCTATTAGCCACCAACCAAAGGAAACCTTACCGGTTGATCATTAACTGCGCTAATCCTATCGATAACTTGGGTTGCTATTTGGACTTAGAGGAAGCCGTCTATAGGGACACTGAAGTCATTGGTTGGAAACGGTCACCCATGAACCGTCTAAGTTTTGTCCAGAGCTTAAAATTTGTCCAAGTTTCCAGCGACCGCGAATATGACGGTATGATCAGTTTGCCTAATATCTACTGGGCCATTTTTACGCCCACTAGCCAAGTTTTTTCGGATCCTAATCCGTTTGAGTTTTATCTTTATAACGACTCCGCGATGTTCCAGAACTCTTGGAAGTTCACGGTTAATAACGTCACTGGGCGGATTTTACTGGATCGCGCGGAATATACGCCGACTCCCTAGATTAGGGGATAGGGATGGATATGCGACGGAACGCGAAATTTAACGTTTTACAAGGTTTTACCCTTATCGAGCTTTTAGTGTCGGTTTTTATCTTAACTATTGGATGTCTAACTGTCATTTCCAATTATGTAAGTTCCTTAAAGGCTAAAACCACGGCTGACAACTCCCATGTAGCCTCGGTCATCGCGGTGACCGAAATGGAAAGACTGAAAAGTTTACCCTTTGACGTTCTGTTGGGTCAGACTGATAACGCCACCTCTAATTTAAACCGCTTAAGCCAGAACTGCCCTGGGGCCATTGGCGCTTGTGGGGAAGGTTACATTTTCACGCGGACGGTTAAGTTTTTTCCCCGGACACCGACTTCTTTAAGCTGCCACGTGGAAATTCAGGTCGATTGGCGGGATTCCTCTGGCCCGCGCTCGGTCCGCCTCAGCTCAATTTTGTCTTCCACGGCTTTCTCTTAAAGCCAAAGACTCTTATTCGCCTTTAAGGCTTAGATAAAGTTGTTTCTAAACACTAATATTTAGAGGTTCCCCTTATGGCTCCTTTAAGCGAAAATATCCGCCTAACTATCCGTCAAGGTCTGCTCATGGTTTTTGTCATGGTGATCATGATGTTGACGAGTCTTATTGGGATTTTGATCCTGACCAGGGCTCGGGCCGAGGTTATGAACACGGGTCAACAGCGTCGTGGCGTGGAATCTTTTAACTCCGCCGATTCCGCGGCCAAACTGGCCAATCTGATTGGCCGGGTCATTTTGCACCCGGTCTTAGGGGACGCTAACCAACTTATCACTAGAGCCGAAACCACCGGTGGGGCTGGGCCAAGTATGCCCCTCACCATTGTCTTAAACAACGACCGCTTGGAAATGGCGACGCTTTTAGATGACTCCGAGCCTTTCGCTTATTTAAACCGGTACTTAGACGCCGGGTTAAGCCAAAGCGATCTGGCTAAAGATCCCCACATCACTTTTAAAATTGGCGATGACGTGGTGGCCCAGGCGGCCATCACCGTGGCTAACGACAACGTTATTGGCGCGGGCTATTCCCTAAATGGCGGCGACCAGTACGACCAGGTCGGGGGGGTTAGCCTCCCAGTGGATATGGTCATCACCGTCCAAGGGGCTAACAACGCCCCCGAGCCCGATGGCCCAGTGGTGTCGCAATCAATTATAACAACTATCATGCGTGAGTTTTTATAACTAAACAATATTTATTGTAAATGTTACTTATTAAATTACAATATTTTATATTTATTTTGGTAAGTTTAGGCTTAAAGAGATCCACGCCCCCTTCAAGATTCGTCTGGGAAAACCTCTGGATGGCCCAGAGTTAGCCCCGGGCGTGTCCATAAATCGCTCTTGACCATAGCCCCAATTGGGGGTGGTTGGCTTTAACCTAAGACCGCCGCCCACGGGCTAACGATATTAGACGTTCGCTTACGCGATCCCTTAAGCGTTCTGGCCCCCGATTTCGGCGGTCAAATTATATAGCGGTTATTTTATAATTTTATATTTTTTACAGTTTAAAAATTAAATCTTCATAAGTTTATTTCCCCAATTTTCAAAAAAGTAGGGGTATCGAGGCCATCTGTCATTAAAGGAATTAGATAATGATTAATAAATCCTTGATAATCGTTTTCACCTGGGCCCTGGCCATTTTTTACACCATTTTTTACCTGTCTTCGTTAGCCCTGGCCCAGGTCAATCCCGATAAGACCCAATACCAGTCTTCCCCGTTTATGTCGGCCTATCGGACCATCCCTAGAGTCCTTTTGGTCCTCTCCAAAGACTATAAGATGTTTCAACAAGCCTATAACGGCATCACCGACATCGATGGGGACGGTCGGGTGGACACGGGGTTTAACCCCACGGTCGTCTACAC
>JAISRZ010000022.1 GCA_031273455.1 Deltaproteobacteria bacterium
TATTCCGAGCCCTACAAAAATCCCATTTGCCTTGGGATAGTCATTAATGACCAATTGAGACAGATCACCCTTTGGAAGGACTTTGGGAGTTTTAAGGCGGAAACCAAGGCTAAACAAAATACCCCCCCAACGGAAAATGACGTTAGTCGACCCCATTTTAGACCTTAAAGATTTAGCCCTTCGCGCCTACTTCCAAAACCTCCGCTAAGGCCCTTTTACCCCAGGCGAACTGGCCTTAAAGGCCACCTTTAAGGCTTAAGGCAAACGCTAAAGAGCGGATGCGACAGTGTCAAGACTGTGTCCAGAATGGACTCAATTCGTTAAAGAAAAGAGGATATCATTATGAGGATAGAATTGGTTATAGTAAATAAACTTTAGATTTTATTAATATTAATATATTATTATCATATTTTATATCCATTATTTATGTATTATTAGCAAATATTATAGTATAATACTTGTCTTAAACTTCTTACTAGAGCCGGAAAACCCCCAAATTGGCGGCCAGCGTCATGGTGGCCCTACTACCTCGGCCTGGTAGGCGGTCCGGTGGTTAATTCTGACCCATTTGGGTGACCGAATCCACGACCTGACAATTTTTTTCAATATATCGCTGATTATAAACAGGCTACCACAATTACCATGTTATAATTTTAGGGAGCCTAGGTTATAGGTGGCGGTATACGTTAGAGTCGCGCGGCGAAAGTTTCCTCTTTCAACCCCTTTTTCAACCACTCGCCTCGCCTATAGGCCTAGCTCAGTAGCCAGTGGATAGCTAGTCCACGGTCGCCTATGGACACGCCAAGGGGCCTTAGGCTGAATAAGCGCCAAAAAGGGCCGAAACCTTAAGCTTAAAGACCGTTTTTCGCGCCCTAGGGCCGCGGTTTAGGGTCCATTTACGCCTTCTATTTTGGTTCCATAACCTCAAACTTGGCTAAAACGAAAGTCCGTCTGGCCACGACCAGGGCGACCAGGGTGATTGGTTGACCTGGTCCCCTATACTTATCGGCGTACTTCTCTTTAATCTGGATTAAAGCCGCCTCGGCTAAAGGGGTCATTGACTTCCTTAGCTTGGCTCTAGCCTGGTCGTCCAGCGGCGGGGGAATATGTTTTGGTTTAGGGCCTTTCTCTGGCGGGTCGGGGGAATTCGCGTCTGGATTGGTCTCGGGAGAATCAGAAGACTTGGGGGTTTTCTCTCTATAGACCTTTAGTTCTATAATGAAATGTTCGTCTTTAGGGCTAACGAAATGGACGTCCAGAAGGCCTTGGGCCGTCATCTTTTGGGAGTCTACCCCCTGATCGGCCATAAATAGAGCCGACTCCAAGAAAACTTGATATTGTTTTTCGTCTTCGATAAAAGAGTAGTAAGTATATTCGTTTAGATAAAGACTAAAAGCCTCCTCCAACCCTGGGGGGTCCAAATTAAGTAAGTTTTCTAGAGTCTTCTTGGCCCACTTTTTAGCCTTCACCGGATCGTTCGGCGGCTCGATCGCGAAGGCTAGCGGCGTTAAGGATTCTTGAACCTCCATATTAGGAACGGCCACGCTGTATCCCCAAAGCTTTCCGTCTATGGTGATAAATTCCTTAATAGTCAGGTAGCCAGCCTGGAACAAAAGAGCGGTTGGATTCAAATTGGCTATATTATTGATAATGGAGTCCTTATTAGAAAGGTTTGGTAATTTTTTTAACCAGTTGAGATCCTTAACCACGCTTGGTCCCAATTGGCGCAAAAAATTGGGCGTGCCTGAATTGAACCAGTAATTATCAAGCATGGCCTTTCTAATGAAATAGAAAATCGACCAGGGATTGTAAACCATGGTCGCTCCGTCCCAAGAGTAGCCATCATACCAATCCCGAATCAATTTTCTTAAATCATCGCCAGAACTCCCGGGGAGTAAAGCTTTGTTCTTAACGAGAGCCTTAAGTGTACGCTCCTCGCGATCGCTTAAAAGATCCTCAAGATCCGCCTCGGTCAGACCGCAGATGGCGGCGAACTCTTCACCGATGGTAAGATCATAAAGATGGTTTAACTCAGAAAAAATAGAGAGTTGGGAAAAACGGCTCACTCCGGTAATGAAGATGTGGCCAATCATATCAGAGTTTGTTTTAAGCGCGCCGTAAAATGTCCTTAAGGCTTCGCGAAATAGATCCGCCTTAGGCGGGTCCGCTAGGTGTCTGACAATAGGAGCGTCGTACTCGTCTATGAGAATGGCCACCTTTTGGCGGGCTTCCATCTTGATTAGTTCTATAAGACTTAAGAACGTCTCGGTGGGTATGGTCTTCCCAGGTTTTAAGTCCTCGCTATTGGCCAAGAACTCGTCTATGAAAGAGGCTACCTTTGGGCCGGTTAACCGGAGGCGCCTCACGAGACTTAAGAGCGTATCGGCGGGTATGGTCTCCTCAAATTCTAGATCCTCGTTCTTGGCCAAGAACTTGTCTATGAGAGTGGCCACCCTTTGGCCGGATTTCAGGTGGAGTTTGGTGACGAGGTTTGTCAGCATATCGGCGGATATTTTCTTCTCCAGCGTTAGGCCCGCTACCATGGCCAACTCTTCCAACATGTTGGACAAGCGGCTCTCCATGGTCGTCACGTCATCTCCAACGGTTTTGTTCATATCCAGCCTTATAACCGGGTAAGACCGCCAGTCGTAGTCCGATTGGTCAATCCAAAGCCCCTTGAACAGATGACGGCGGCTTCGGAGGATACATTCAAGGGTATTAACCAGAAGAGTTTTCCCGAATCGGCGAGGCCGGGAGAGGAAAAACGGGAAAGGCCGTTTGGCGATCTCATACAAAAACTTAGTCTTGTCGGCGTAATAATCGCCGTTTTGACGGATATTGGCGAAATCGGTCGCCCCCATCGGCAATACTCTCTCGGTGGCTCCGTTTTTGACGGCCCTAGAATCGACCGTTTCCTTTGGCGAATCATCCATGTTAGCGTCCTAAGGTTGAAGGGAATTAGTTAGTGGAGATTGACGCGGCTAACCGTCATTAGTCTCTTCGTTTAATAGTATAACTATTTTTACGCTTTTTTCCCAATTAAACAATTAAAACTCGCTAAACGCTAAAAAGGGGTTCTGGGGTGAGCTTGGTCCTCGTTTAGTCGCTTAGTCGAGGTGGATAAGGAGTTGGGCGCGTCAGGGGGTAAATCCTACAGCCACGATTTTATGAGCGAAAGCCAGGCGATTAAGCTCAATATTGTATGTTTTTAAAATTTTAATTAAATATTATTAATAATTAGCGTATTTATTATTCCGTAAGCTATAAAATCCTTAGGGTGAACGCTTACACTCTTATTTTCCCCTCAGCCCAAAGAACCCAAAATATAGGTTCAAGGCGGCGTATCTTAGAAGCTAACTTACTAGATACCTCACGATCCAGAGCTAGGGGCCGCCAAAAAAGTTGATCCGCTGTCCAGGATAAGGCCCTAGCGCGCTAGGTTGGTAACCTTAGGCGGTATATGGGTTAAGTTTAGCTTTTAATTAACGCCCAAGGTCTTTTTAATGCCTGACCAAGCGTTTTTGCGGGATTCCTCGAACCGGGCCAGGTCTTCTTGTTTGCGGCTTTGCGCGAAAGCGGACAAGGCTTCGGCCTCCATGGTCAAATCCTTAATGATGTCGCTAATCCCGTTAATAAACCGTTGGTCAGCTTGGGACATCTGGAAGTTTTTGTCTTGATACATGGTCAGCTGTTGGTTGGCGTTTTTCAGGAAGGTGATGGTCTCGCCTAGCATGCTGCTAATCATTTCCGGCTCGTAAAGGTTCTGGCTTAAGACATCGGCTAAAACGCCAATGTAGCCGTAAGATTGGAGCACAAATCCGGCGCTGTAGGTCCCAATGGTGTTTAAGTGCAACGACTCTCGCTCCGCGGCCCCGGGGGCTGGCGGCTCCAGAAGGGGCGGCCCTAAGTTGGGTTGAGCTAGGATCGGGCTACAGAGAGCCAGCCAGATGACTAGGGAGAAAGCGTATTTATATAACTTAGATATCATAAATTCCTCGCTAAGGACCACTGACATTACGCCAGGGGAGGAATCAATTCGCGCGAATGATAGCCATTTAACATTAAATAAGACGTCAAACGAGGTCAAAAGCGCGAGGAGCCTCATAGCCCAAATTATCAGAAAAGTTATCTGAAAAGTTATCCAAAAAAGGAGCCGCGTAAGGCTTTTTTAAGCCAGAGCCCGATAGAGGGGTTAGACCCACGGCCAACTAAAAAAATCAATATCGCTACGGCCTAAGTTCGCTAGATCGATCTTATCACAAAGCGCGGACCATAGCAAAAAAAACTAAAAGGTTGGGCGGGATTTTAAAGTTTAAAGGTTTTTAAGTCATTAAAGCGTAATGTATTAAATATATATTTTAGCCTTTGCACTCTATTTTAGATGTTTATTTAGTTAATGTTCTAATTTTTAGGGCGCTTTTTAGCGTTTAAGGACAAAAAAACCGGTTTCTGGCGGAGCCAGAAACCGGTTAGAAAGGGTCAAAAAAGTTAGGCCGCGGTGGACTCAGAGGCCAAAGACGGCCCGGTCTTCGGTTCGATTTTAACGATCTTCGGGGCGCCCGGGGCCGAGGCCTGGGCCATTGGCTCGGCCTTGAGCTCGGTTTCCTCGGGGCTATACTCCTCTTCCTCGAACTCCATAGAGGCGGGGCGCGGGGGGCTTGAGGTTGGGAAGCCCAAAATGTCGCCAAAAGTCCATTTGGCCAAAGGTTTAATCCGATGGCGATAACGCCAGGCGTGGGCGATGGCGGTTCCGGCTAAGACCAGACCGCTTATGGCGTGCCATTTTTTTGGCCCCACGTAACCAGTGATGACGCTGGAGAGTAGGGAGGTGGTTAAACTAATGAAGTCCTTGGTGGCCTGACCCGGGGGCACCGGAGCGGGCCCCGGGTAGCGACGGCCTCCGGCGGCGATGTGGCTTAATTGCTCCGCCGCCTCGGGGTCGTAGGCCTCTAAGACCTCAATGATGGTTTCCAAAGACAGTTTGTCCGGATCGTACTCCAGAAGAAAGCCGCCAGACTGGGGATTGACGGTCAGTTTCTTGACTCCCGGCCAAGCGGACACGTCAATATTCTCTGGCGTCTCATCCGGAGTTTTGGTTAATCTGACCCGCAATCGACCCGGGATGTAACTGGTTAACATTTGTTCCCCCAATATAGAGCGGCCAATCCTCTAGTCGAGTATGGCCTCGTGCGAGTGAATGTAAGGCCGTGTGCCGCGGTAAGCCACGTAAACGGTCATAGCGTTGTGCAGGGCGGTGGTTAGGGACGGCCCGGCGATACCGAACAATCCCAGCCCCAGAAGAGCCGTGTTGAAGCTGACGATGAAGAAATAGTTCGCCTTCATCCGCGCCATGGCCCTCTGGGACAGAAGCCTGGCCGCGACTAGACCTTCGATCCGGCCCCCTAAGAGCTGGACGTTAGCCACGTCTTTAGCCAGTTCCGAGCCATCGCTTAAAGCCACTCCCACGTTAGCTAGCGATAGGGCGGCGGAGTCGTTTAAGCCGTCGCCGACCATGATGACCCCGTCATTAGTTTGAACCAGTTGTTTCAGATACCCCGCCTTGTGATCCGGCAAGAGTTCGGATTTGTACTCGGCGAAGCCCATTTTTTGGGCCATGGCCCGGGCGGAGGGCTCCACGTCGCCGGTTAGCATGATGGCCCTTTCGAGCCCCAATTCCCTTAAGCGCTTGATGGTTTGGGGCACCCCTGGGCGGAGGCGGTCCTCAATGGCCAAAAGGGCGGCTAATTTGCCGTCCACGGCCATATAGATGACGCTGGAGCCATCCTCGGTCATTTTCTCGGTTTCGGCTTCCTGCTCCGGGGTCAACCGAATGCCGCTGTCCTCCAAAAGGAAGTGGCGGCTGCCTAAAAGAACCTTTAAACCCCGCCAGGTGGAGGAGATGCCGTGAGCCAGAACATAGTCCACATGGGTATGCTCCTCCTCGTGGCCTAAGCCCTCTAACCGGGCCTGGGCGACCACCGCCCGACCCACGGGATGGGGAAAATGCTCCTCTAAGCAGGCGGCCAAACGGAAGGCCTCTTCCCGGTTGTAAGGCGGGTAAGGGACCACTGACTTTAAGCGCGGTTTGGCCTCGGTTAAAGTCCCGGTTTTGTCAAAGCAGATGACGTTGGCTTGCGCCAGCTCCTCTAGGTAACGACCGCCTTTAATGAGAACTTTCCGGTCATTGCCCTCCCGCATGGCCGAAAGGACGGCGATGGGGGTGGAAAGGCGAATGGCGCAGGAGTAGTCCACCAAAAGGACGTTGCCCGCCCGGTAAGGATCGCGGGTGATGAGGAAGACTAAGGCGAAGAGGAGGAAGTTAAAGGGCACGATACTGTCAGCTAAGCGCTCAGCCCGACCTTGGACGCCGGCTTTGGAGCTTTCCGACTCTCTAATGTACTCGATAATCGAGCGAATGCGCGAATTGCGCCCGATTTTGGTGGCTTTGATAACGATCCGGCCCTCTTCCACGGCGGTCCCGGCGAAGACCGAGCCGCCCACTTCCCGTTTGACCGGGAGAGGCTCGCCAGTCATGGAGGCTTGGTTGACCATGGCCAACCCGTCCACCACCACCCCATCGACCGGGATTAAACCCCCGGACCGAACCAGGATGGACTGGCCCTCTTTGACCAGGGACTCCAGGATTTCTTTTTCCTGGCCATTCTCGTCAATGATCCAGACCTTTTCCTCGGGCCCGGCTAAAGACTTAAATAGCCCCATTAAACTCCGGCGCCTGGTCCAGGCCTCCAGATAAGTGGACAAAGAGAAGAAGAAGAGCAAAGTGCCGGCGGAGTTGAAATCCCTTCTTAAAAGACAGACGGAGACCGCCGAGCCGTCCAGGACTTCCACGCTCAAAGAGTGCCTGGCTATGAGAGTGTGGAGGCCTTTAAGAATGTAGGGAACGGCGTGGAGAATCGTCAAGGCCGTCCTGACCGGCCAGGGCAAGAAGAATCGTCTAAATAAGTAACCATACACCGGGTTGGGGGGCAGGGGGGTTTCCTCGCCCGCCTCAAAAATAGTCACCCCCGCCCAAGGAGCGGGCCTTGGGGTTAGGGGCTGGTAATTTTGAAGGAGGCTAAGAAGATCGCTCTGGGCCTTTTCCGAGTAATCGTAAACGACTAAAAGGCTCTTGGATAAACGGTTGAAAGCGCAATACTTAACCGTCACGGCCTTCATAATTCGGCCGGTGAGCCGCTCGAAGCCCTCGGCGTCCAACGCGTTGGAGGTTAGTCGCACGCGCAACCGACCCCGCAAATTGGTAAGTAGCCAGCCCTCCATAAGGCTTATTCTTTAGCGCTAGCTTGGGCTTGGCGATCTTGAAGTTTCTGATCGGCTTCGGCCACAAGGTCATCGACGTTTTCCCGGGCGGCGGCGGCTAGACCCTGGATCTTCCGCTTGGCGTTAAGGCCATGGCTTAAAACCGTGGAGGCCCCATCGCGAATAAAGGTTGGACGGCTGGAAACCAGCGAGGCGGCCACGGCCCCGACGACAACGCCGACGCCAAAAGAAATCCATTTCCAATTCTGGAACATGCAAACACTCCTAAAGATAATAAAATTCAGCGGGTTACCGATAACCAGCCAGAGATTAATGACGCCTGAAACCTTAAGTTTTCAGAGATTTATCGCCGTATTATATAAATCGAGCCGAGTGGTGACAAGTGTTTTTTTACAAATAATTGTCAATAATTTAACTTTACATTTACCGCCAGGTTAGAATCCCCCTTTTTTCCCCTTGATCCGGGAAAACTGGCGGGAAAGCCCGTAAGGGTCGGAAATGTTTAGCTCTTTTAGATAGGGCCAGAGGTTAAGGCCCCTTAGCGGCGGGCAAGATTCGGCGGATCCGCCCCCAAATCCTTAAGGCGCCCTCTGGGGGCGGATGGTTTTAAGGCTGTTAGTTTTATTGACGATTAAGCCAGCTTATTAGCCTCTTGGGGGCTTTAAGCCTCAGGTCTTGGGGATCCTACCCCGGACCAAAGGGGTTTATGAGGGGGCTTTTGGCCCCCTCAAAACCCGCTAGCGGTTAAGTTTTAAGGTGAAGATTAGGCTAATAAAAATGGCTAATTAGTTTATATAAATGCTAAAAGCGATAGTTTAATCTTTTAATCTTAATGTTTACGTCTATAGTAACTTTTATAAACTGTAAATTAAAGATAAAAATTTATAATTTTATGAAACGCGTCTTAAATTAAACGCGTAGCTTTAAAATAAGAAAAGCGATTTAATATTGGCCTTAAATCGCTTGATTGTTTTTGGGGCGGAAAATTAAAACTCAATCTTAGATTATTATAAGAGTTTAAGACTTTAAATAACTTTTTAATAATTATAAATAGTATACTTATAGGCCAAAGGTAGGTCAGGATTTTTCCGGTCAAGTTCGGGACAAGGCCAATCGGGGTTAAAAATATCTTGAAATGCGACCTTTGAAAGTCTATATTGATGGGATCGCTTCGCGGCTGGTCCGGGGCCCTAAGGGACCCGAGCGAAAGGCGCGTTAGGAAGGCAAAGCTTTATGATTTCCCCAACCGCTCCCAAAGCTAAAAAAATAGTTCTGGCCTACTCTGGCGGCCTGGACACCTCCATTATTCTCAAATGGCTCTTAACGGAATACGGGGCCAGCGAGGTCATCGCTTTTTGCGCGGACGTGGGTCAGGCCGAGGAGCTGGACGGCTTGGAGGCCAAGGCCATTAAGACCGGGGCCTCTAAGTGTTATATCCGGGATTTAAAAGAGGAGTTTGTCCGAGATTACGTGTATCCGGCCATTCGGGCCAACGCCGTTTACGAGGGCCAGTACCTTTTGGGCACGGCTTTGGCTCGACCGGTCATCGCCAAGCACTTGGTGGAGGTGGCTCGGGCGGAGGGGGCCACGGCCATCGCCCATGGGGCCACGGGCAAGGGAAACGATCAAGTCCGCTTTGAGCTTACGGCCATGGCTTTGGCCCCAGAGCTCCAAACGGTGGCCCCCTGGCGGGAGTGGTCGATGTCCTCTAGAGGCGAACTCATCCAGTTCGCTAAAGACCACGGGATCCCCGTCCCGGTGACGGCGGCTAAACCTTACTCCATGGACCGGAACTTATTGCATATTAGTTTTGAGGGCGGGATCTTAGAGGATCCATGGGCCGCGCCCTTGGAGGACATGTTTGTCTTGTCCGTGTCCCCGGAAAAGGCCCCGGACGCGCCTTTAGAAATCGAAATCGATTTTGTCCAAGGGAACGCCACGGCCCTAAACGGGGAGACCTTAAGCCCGGCGGCCCTTTTAACTAAGCTGAACCAATTGGCCGGGGCCAATGGGGTCGGGCGGATCGATATCGTGGAGTCGCGGTTTGTGGGCATGAAAAGCCGGGGCGTTTACGAAACCCCTGGGGGCACGGTCCTCCACTTGGCCCACCAAAGCTTAGAGTCCTTAACCTTGGACCGGGAGGTCTTAAGCTTAAAGGAGTCTTTTCGGGGTCGTTACGCCACCATGGTTTACAACGGCTTCTGGGTGGCCCCGGAAAGGCTGGCTCTCCAGACCTTAATCGACGACACCCAAAAGAAGGTCACCGGAACCGTCCGCTTAAAGCTTTACAAAGGCGGGGTCTGGGTCACCGGGCGGAAGTCGCCTTATTCCCTGTACTCGGAAGCTTACGCCACCTTTGAGAAAGACGAGGTCTATAACCAGGCCGACGCCGGCGGTTTTATCCGTTGCCAAGGCTTACGGCTAAGGGTTGGGGCCGGGGTTTAGGTAACCTTAGCTCATGGCCAATGAAAAGAAAAAAGGCGGGTTAACCCGTAGTCGCCTTTCTGGGGACGTCGATCCTCATCTGGCGAAAGCCGGGGCCTCCATCCACTTTGACCAGCGCTTAGCCTTGGTGGATATCCAAGGGAGCTTAGCCCACGCTAAGATGCTGGGGAGCGCCGGTTTGGTCACCTCCGAGGAGGCCAAGCTTTTAGTTGAGGGGCTAACGGCTTTGGCTGAAGAGGTCAAAACCGGGAATTTTCCGTGGGATCCGGACCTGGAAGACGTCCACATGAACCTGGAAAAAGCCCTAACCGACCGGATTGGGCCCACGGGGGCCAAGCTCCATACGGCTAGATCCCGGAACGATCAAGTGGCTTTGGACGAGCGGCTGTACTTAAGGGAGGTTGGCCAGAAGGTCGCTTTAGATCTGTGGTCTTTAAAAGAGGCTTTAACTTTAAAAGCCGCGTCCGTGGGCGATCTGCCCATCCCCGGGTACACCCACTTACAAAGGGCCCAGCCGGTTCTTTTAGCCCACCACTTTTTAGCTTACTACGAGGCCTTAAAAAGGGACTCGGGTCGCTTAAAGGATCTCATGGCCAGAATGGATTCCATGCCCTTGGGGAGCGGGGCCTTGGCCGGGACCGGCCTCCCCATCCAGCCCCAGTTGGTGGCGGAAGAGCTGGGGTTCGCTAACCTAGCCGCTAACAGTTTGGACGCGGTGGCTAGCCGGGATTTATTAACCGAGTTTTTAGCCTTTGGGGCCATCCTCATGGTCCACTTGTCGCGTTTAGCGGAGGACATCATCTTATGGTGCTCGGCCGAGTTTGGGATCGCCTCTTTACCGGACTCTTTAACCACCAGTAGCTCCATGATGCCCCAGAAGAAAAACCCGGACGGCTTGGAGCTAATTAGGGGCAAAACCGGTCGAACGGTGGGCAACCTCGTGGCCTTACTAACCGTGGTTAAAGGGCTACCCATGTCGTACAACCGGGATCTGCAAGAGGATAAAGAGCCTTTTTTTGACACCGTGGACACCTTGGGTTTAGTTTTGCCCTTAGCCGTAAGCTTAGTTAAGGGTTTAACCTTTAACGAAACTCGGTTACAAGAGCTGGCTGACGATCCTTACACCCCGGCCACGGATTTAGCTGATCACTTGGTCTTAAAGGGTCTGCCCTTTCGGGAGGCCCACGGGCAAGTCGGGGCGTTAGTGGCTTATCTTTGGGAGCGAAAGGTTCCTTTAAAAGAGGTTAGCCTTAAGGATTTGGCCAAGTTTTGCCCTTTAGCCGACCCTAGTTTGGTGGCCAAGCTCACCCCCAAGGCTTTGATCGCGGCCCGGCGTTTTTCCCCCGGGGGCACGGCTTTGGAGCGGGTTTTGGAGCGGCTGAGCGCCGCTCGGGCGGAGCTTAAAGACGCCCAAGAACGCGGAGGGTTTTTATGATGGCCATTAACCACGCGTTAAGGGTTTTAACGGTGAGCGCGGCCCTTTTGGTCTTGATTGGTTGCGGGGTTAAAACTCACCCTTACCCCGAGTCCAGCGCCTTACCCGGGCCAGTTAGGAACTTGGCCCAGTCCCAGACCCAAGGGGGCCGCTTGTTTTTAACCTGGCTCGGGCCCACCCAGAACGCCGCTGGTCGGCCTTTAACCAACCTGGAGCGCTTTGAGGTCTGGGGGGCGGATTACCCCAAAAAAGGTTTTTGCGAGGGTTGCCCGGTCTCCTATCGGAAGGTGGGCGAGGTCTTTCCCCAGATCCCGGCCCCGGGCCTTCTGGTGAACGAAGGGCCTTACGCCTTTGGTTACGATCTTAACCCGGAGCGGGTCTATCGCTTCAAGGTGGCTGGTTTTTCCAGCCGGGGGGCGGCTAACCCCAATAGCTGGCGGGAGATCACCGTTTACGGCCAAGCGCCCCCCGGGTCCCCCAGCCATTTTTCGGCCGCGGCCGAGGATTTAGCCACCCGGATTTCTTGGGGAAAGCCTCAAGCCAACCAGAAGGTGGAGATCCAAAAACTGGCCCCGGGTCATGATTGGGTCGTCTTGGAGCCCTCTAAACCCCAGGACAATTTTTTACTGGACTTGGACGTGGTTTACGGGCGGACTTACGGTTATCGGGCCCGGTTATTGTCCCTGGAGGGCGATAGCTTGACCCCCGGGCCCTTTAGCCGGGAGATCCAAGTGAGGATCGAGGATCTGACCCCCCCGCGGCCAGTGGGCTTTTTGGACGCCTCCATGTCCGACTCTGGGGTTAGCTTAAGGTGGGAGAACCTGTCCGAGGACAACGAGGTGGCGGGTTACCGGGTTTACCGGCGCTTAGCCGGGGAGACCGGGTTTAAGCTCATTAGCGGCCTAGTCCCGGTCAACGTTTATACGGATAACGGGGTTAAACCTGGGGAGACGGCTTACTATGAGGTCACGGCGGTCGATAAGAGCCCCGCGGCCAACGAGAGTCGGCCTTCGCCCACGGCCTCGGTTCTGGCCGCGGTGACGGACGTGGAGCCGGAAAAACCCGTTCTAGTGGATCCGGGTCTGTAATAACTCTAGCCTTAACTGGCTTAGACCCCCAAAGCTTAGGTAAGGATGTTTACGGTTAATGAGCTTATTAGCGTTTAATTATCGAGATAATCGCCTTTACGTTGAGGACGTGGCTGTCACCGAGCTGGCCGCGAACCTAGGTACGCCCCTTTACGTCTACTCGGCCGGGGCCATTAGGGCCAATCTAGCGGCTTATATTGAGGCCTTGGCCCCGAAAAAGGGTTTAGTGGCTTACTCGGTCAAAGCGGCCAGTAACCTCGCTATCTTAGGCTTAGTCCAAAAGGCCGGGGCCGGGGCCGACATCGTCTCCGGGGGGGAGCTTTATCGGGCCCAAACCGCCGGGATCGAGCCCCAAAAGATCGTTTTTTCCGGGGTGGGCAAAACGGCCGCGGAAATGGACGCGGCTTTGGCCGCCGGCATCTTAATGTTTAACGTGGAGTCAGCCGCGGAGCTTACGGCTCTGGCCGCTCGGGCTCGGGCGGTGGGGATTAAGGCCAAGGTGGCCTTAAGGGTCAACCCGGACGTGGACCCGCAAACCCATCCCTACATCGCCACGGGTTTTCGGGAGAGCAAGTTTGGCGTGCCCATCCCGGAGGCCGTGGAGCTTTATCAGTTGGCCGCGAGCGATCCAGATTTGCTAGTGGTCGGCGTGGATTGCCACATTGGCTCCCAATTGACCTCTTTGGCCCCCTTTAGCGCGGCCGCGGACAGGTTATTGGCTTTACTTGAGCGCTTAAAAGATCTGGGCCTTAACCTTAACTACCTGGACGTGGGCGGGGGTTTAGGCATCAATTACAAGGGTGAGGAGGTCCCGGAGCCAGCGGGTTTGGTCAAAGTTTTTGACCCGGTCTTAAAGGCCCACCCGAACTTAACCTTAATCATGGAGCCTGGTCGCTCCATTGTCGGGCCCGCCGGGATCTTGGTTTTTCGGGTTTTGTATATTAAGGAAACCCCTTTTAAAAGCTTTATCATTGGGGACGGGGCCATGAACGACTTAGTCCGGCCCAGTCTCTATGGCTCTTACCACGAGATTAAACCGGTTAATTTAAAGGCCGCGGGCCCGGTGAAAAAAGTTAACGTGGTCGGCCCGGTCTGCGAGTCCGGCGACTTTCTGGCTGTGGATCGCGAGTTACCCCTAATCGCCCCCGGGGAGCTTTTGGTCGCCTGGGGGGCTGGGGCTTATGGTTTTTCCATGAGCTCCAATTACAATTCCCGTCCCCGCCCCGCCGAAGTCTTGGTGGACGGAGCCATATGGCGGACAATCCGGTCCCGGGAAACCTTGGCCGATCTTATTCGGGGAGAAACCGCTTAATTTTTTTCCCCGCCGCGTTTAGACGGCTGGCCTTAAGGCCACATGGAGAATATTGATGGTTCAGACAATGGAGAAGTTCAGTTTCCATAAATATAGCGGTCACGGCAATGACTTCGTGATTATTGACAACTGGAATGGGCCCATACCCGAGGCCGAGCAGTCCAAGGTGTCCCGGCTTTTATCGCGTTTAAAGTTCGGTATTGGGGCCGATGGGGTGGTCTTTATCGGGGCTGGCCCGGACGAGGTGGATTTCGCGGTCCGGTTTTTTAACTCGGATGGCTCGGAAGCCGAGATGTGCGGCAACGCCAGCCGTTGCGCGGCCCATTTAGCCCACTTTTTAAACATCGCCCCAGCCAACATGACCTTTAAGACCAAGGCCGGGGTGGTCGAGTCCACGGTCACGGAAAAAGAGGTCAGCGTTTTACTGCCCAAGATCTCCCGGCCCGAGGGGGCGGCTTTGGTGGAGGTGGAGGGTTTTAGCCAGACCTATTACCGCATCAACACCGGCGTCTCCCACGCGGTGACCTTTGTCGAGGACTTGGAAAAGCTGAACGTGGCCAAATACGGCTGCGCGGTCCGGAACCATCCGGCTTTTAGCCCGGAAGGGGCTAACGTGGATTTTGTTAAGGTCCTTAGCGACAATTTATTAGCCATCCGCACCTACGAGCGGGGGGTGGAGGCCGAGACCTTAGCTTGCGGCACCGGGGTGACCGCGGCCTCTTTAATCGCCGCCAGCCAAGGGTTGGTTAAAGGCCCGGAGATTCGCTGTCAGACCCGGGGGGGCGAGGATTTAACCGTGCGCTATGAAGGCTCGCCGGAGGCCCCGGCCAAGGTCTTCTTGGAGGGCGCGGTGCGCTACATCTTTTCCGGTCAAATAGGGCCGGACATTTTCAAAAAATAACCAAGCTACTTAGCTTTAAGGAAAATGAAGATGCCAGTGTCATTTAAAGGCGTGGTCGTGGCCATGGTGACCCCGTTTAAAAATGGGGAAGTTGACGAGGGAGCCTTACGTCAACACATCGAGTTTCTCATCGCCGAAGGCGTCCAATCGGTTCTGCCTTGTGGCACCACCGGGGAATCGCCCACTTTATCCCACGCCGAGCATAACCGGGTGGTGGCTTTGACCGTGGAGGCGGTTAAAGGGCGGATCCCGGTCTTGGCCGGGGCGGGCTCCAACTCCACGGAAGAGGCCATTTCCATGGCCAAGCACGCTAAAGAAGTGGGGGCGGATGGGTTACTCTTGGTGTCGCCTTATTACAATAAACCCACCCAAGAAGGGCTTTTTCTCCACTTTTCCAAGGTCGCCGAGGCCGCGGGGTTACCGGTTATTCTGTACAACATCCCGGGCCGCTGCGGGGTTAACGTCCTGCCTGAGACCACGGCCCGCTTGGCCCAAAATCCTTTGTTCGTGGGCATTAAAGAGGCCACTGGGGATTTAAACCAGATGATCCGGACCATTGAGATCTGCCCTAAAGATTTTTTGGTGACTTCCGGGGATGACGGTTTAACTTTGCCCCTTTTGGCTTGCGGCGGGGGCGGGGTCATTTCCGTGGCCGCCAACCTCATCCCTGGGCCCATGGTCACCATGTGGAAGGCTTGGGAGAAAGGGGATATCGCTAAAGCCCGGGAGATCTTTTTTAAGGCCCTACCCTTGTTTAAGACCCTCTTTTTAGAGACCAACCCTATCCCCATTAAGTACGCCCTATCCTTAACCGGGCGGATGGGGCCGGATTTGCGTCTTCCCATGTGCCCGCCTTCCCCGCCCGTGGCCGAGAAGATTAAGGCCATGGTTAAAGAGTGGGGGTTGATTTAAAATGACTCCCTTGCCGGTGGCGGTGGCGGGCGTTTTAGGGCGGATGGGTCGCCGTTTGGTGGCCGGGATCTTGGACCGGGAGGACCTGACCTTAGTGGGCGGGACCATTCGGGCCGGGGCCGAGGGCGAGGGCCAAGACCTGGGCTCTTTGACCGGGGGCAAACCCTTGGGCGTCTACGCCACGAGCGTTTTAGCCGAAGCTTTAAAAGAGGCCAAGGTCTTAGTGGACTTCACTTCCCCAGCCGCGGTCGTTAACCACTTAAAAACCGCTCGGGCCAAAAAGGTCCCCATGGTTATTGGGGTGACTGGCCTAGGGGAACCGGAAATCGCGGCCATTAACGAGGCGGCCAACGACATCGCCGTCCTTTGGGCCCCCAACATGAGTTTGGGGGTCAACCTTCTGTATAAACTGGTGGATCTGGCGGCCCGCTCTTTGGGCCCGGATTTTGACCTGGAGGTGGTGGAGGCTCACCACCGTTTAAAAAAGGACGCCCCCAGCGGAACCGCCGCGAAAATAGCCCAAATCTTGGCCACCGCCCGCGAACTCCCCTTAGAGACTATCGCCTATGGCCGGAGCGGTATTATTGGGCCCAGGCCCAATAAAGAGATTGGGGTCTTGGCTCTAAGGGGCGGGGACATTGTGGGTGAGCACACGGTCTATTTTTGTGGGTTAGGGGAAAGACTGGAATTGACCCATCGGGCCCAGAGCCGGGACACCTTTGTGGCCGGGGCCTTACGGGCCGCTAGTTGGCTAGCCGATAAACCGGCCGGGTTATACTCCATTAACCATGTTTTAGGTTTTAATTAGACGGTGAGCCTTATGACCGCTTTCACCAAGATATTGGGCCAAATAAAGTGGCTTCCGGCCATATTGGTCGTTTTGGCCTTGGCCACGGGCTGCGTTTTAACTAAACCCAACGCTTTATTGTCCTCAAGGGTGGTGGAGGACCCCCCGAACCTCGTGGGCCGCTACTTAGACGATAAGGGGAAAGAGCTCCGGGTCTTAGGGCAAGGCGGGTCGAGCAACAACACCTTTGTGGCTTACCCGCCCAATAAAAAGAACCCCATCACCGTGACCTTGGAGCGGTTGGCGGGCCCGAGGTTTTTAGTCCAGCTAAGGCCGGAGGGCGAGACCAAGGTGGGTTTGACGGTGGCCGAGATTGAGCTCCCCAAAGTGACCATCTACGTTTTTCCCAATGCCGAAGCTGAGGTTATGGCCATCGCCAAGAAACGGAACGTGACCGTCAATAAAGACGGGGTTATCACCGAATACCATTCAGTGCCCGACATTATTGGTTTATTCGCGGATCTTTTTAGCGTCAATAATAAAGAAGCTATGGTGTTTATTAAGCAAAAGTAAAAAATTTCGCGCTCGTAGCTCAATGGATAGAGCAATAGCCTTCTAAGCTATAGGCTGCAGGTTCGAGTCCCGCCGGGCGCGCCAAAAGGCTTTTATTAGCTAACTTGACTTAAAATGAAATATAAGCTAATAAAATTAGCGGATCAGAGCTTTTAAAGCTTGGCGCGGTCAGGAGTAATCTTGACCGCGTTTTTTTGGGCCTATAGGTTTTGTTTTTGGCCGATAGGCTAAGGATAGCGAGAATCAGACCAACCAAAAAACGAATCAGGTGTAAGGGCGGCGATAGTTTCTCTTAGGCGAGGCGTCTTTTGGGGGGCGCCGCCAAGGGTCGCCGCCAAGACCTTAAAAGAAAAAGACCAAAAGCGTAGGCGCTTTTAGGATTTAAAGGGAATTATTAAGGGAAAAAGCAGTCGCGCTTAAACTATAAACCGGCCTAAAAAAAACTCAAGAGGAACTTAACCGCGTAAATAAAAACCGTTCTTCCGCTTTATAAAAGCCGAAGACTAAAAAATAGCTCTAAGGGCTAAGAGTTAGGATCCTTTAGCCAAAAGAGCCTCTAGCCTTTGAGCCTTATCCGCCAGCTTGTCCAAAAGCCCGTTCGCCACCCAAAAGCCGTAACCTATATCGACACCCATTATCGACCCCAGCCGTTAAAAAGCTCCCACCTTAACCGCTTTAATGGCCTAAAAAGTCGCGACCCGGTTAGGGTTAGCCGGTCTAAAGCCTTAAAGAATATAGTTTAGGATAGTTATTAGTTAAGAAGGGTTTGAGCGGGAAATATATAGTTGGAAAAATTAAGGCCCCTTTTAAAAAATAATCAATTTGAGAAAATTAGCTTATTTAATGAATACAGAGATGTATGGTTGAGTAAATTTAAATATAAGTGTATACTCAGTAAAAAAAGGACGTCGCTATAAAAAAAACGTATTAGCCTATGGATAAACTTGACACCATTGACCATGTATTATATAACTAAAGTGTCCAGGTCATAAAAATGGCCGGACCGTATTGAATGGATTCGTCTGGAGGATTGGTCCGCCTGGAACCAGTGAAGTCTACCCGCCATCTAGTCATTAGACCTGATTATCTCCTCAATTCTAATCAAATATCTAAGGCTATCTTTTAAGCGTTATTCGCGCTTTAAAAAGGCCAAACCCAATCAACCCTAAATAAGTCTACGGTCTTAACGCGCTAGTTTTATGGAGCCTTTAATGATTGAGTTGCATTGCCCAAGTTGCCACCAAAAGCTAAAAATCACTAAAGCGCCGCCCACCAAGGTCCAGGCCTCTTGGGTCAAATGCCCCAAGTGCGGCGAGGTCTTTAAAAGTCTGCGGCTTGATCTTAACTCCATCACCAGTGACGCTCCAGAAACTAAGCTTAAAATAAGCCCAAACATATACAAAAATCAGTATAGAGAAAAAGAAACCAATTACGCTAGCGGCTATGGGTATCCTTTAAACGTCACGCGTAGCGGCTTAAGCTCGGTCTTTAAAGTGGGGTTTTTCGGGTTTATCGCGGTCATTTTGGTGGCCTTTATGGGCTGGCTCTTTCGGGCCTCGGCCCCGGCTTTTATTAAGGCCGAAAAGGACCTCCAGCCCCTGGTTAATTACGCGGAAAACCAGGTGGTCCAAGATTTACGGGCCATTAAACGCGATTTGGGGATGTTTAGCCGGGCCGATCGCCTGGTCTCTTTCCAAGGGTATGAGTCCCGGATCTACGCCTACTTTCAGGAAAAGTTGGCCCCAACCGCTTGCGCGGACATCGTGGAACTGGCCGTGGCCTCGGAAAACACCAACCACGGTTTCACCTTGACCGGGGTCTGCCAAGGTCAAGGCCTAGCCCCGGCGGAGCTTTCCTTTAGCTACCAAGGCCCCAACGTTAAAGTCGAGGAGGCCAAGACGAGCGAGTATCTAGAAATTTCCTTAGAAAACCAAAAGTAGCGAAAAATTAAGCGCCTTATGACAAAATTATTATTAAATAAACGCCTAAAGACATCAAAACCCCCTAAAGCCCAGGGCTTTACCTTAGTGGAGCTGATCGTGGTGATGTCCATTGGCGTCATTATCGCGGCGGTGGCTTTTTCCATCTACCGGGTCAATAGCGCCTTTTACCTCCAAAACGACGATGACATCCGCTTACAGCAAAACTTGCGTTTGGCTCTTTACGCCATTACCCGCGATCTTCGGATGGCGGGCGGGGGGTTTTACGTCTTAGGCCCGGGGGTGAAGTTAATCCAAGCCTACGCCCCCATGGACGTTGGCCGGAAGTGCGGGGAACCCATTTTCGCCGAGGATCAAGACTATTTTTTTTATTGCGACGATAAAAACTTAAAAGGCGTTCGGGCCATCTTTGGGGAGGACGGGGGCGAGAATAAAAGCGATTTTGTGACCATCTTTCGGGCGGATCCGGAGTTTAGCGGGGTCATTGGCCAAGTGGCCGCGGTTAGCGGCGATACCCTGGAGGTTAAAAATGGGGCCCAAATAGAATCCGTTAGCCCGGGGGACATTTTAGCTTTGGCCAAGGGCCAAAGCGTCATGATTTTCGAAACCCAAGGGGCGGTGGAGGAAAATAAGGCCTTAGCCAAAATAATCCTGAAAAAAGAGGGTCGGTTCACGGGGCCCCACTATTTACCCCCCGATTTTATCGCGGAAGGGGCTTTAATCTATAACCTTAAGGACGTCACCATTGTCACCTATTACGTGGATGAGGTTAAAAGCGAGTTACTGGCCGTCTATCATGATAAAAAAAGTGTCAATAAGGGTGAGACCGCGGTTAAACCGGCTTTAGTGGCTTCGCAAATCGAGGACTTGCAACTTTATTATTTTTTTGAGAACGAGGCGGTCGATCCAAGCCGCTTAACCCTAACCCCAGCCATTAGCTCAGCTCGCTTAAAAGACAATAATTTACGGGCCTTAGGGGTCGGATTAACCGGTAAATCCCTAAGAAAATTAGGCTCTTCCGGGCAATCCCGGCCAGCTCTTTTTAACCGTAAAGCCTCGTCCACTAAAGATAACTATAATCACAGCTCTTTAGAACTTCTTATTCAACTGAGAAATTATGAGAAATAAAAATTTATCCAGAAAATGGATAAAAAACGGAAAATTTGGGTTTACCATGATGGAACTCATGACCGTTATCGCCATTATCGCCATCTTGGCGGGGATATCCTATCCTTTAATGCGGGCCTATCGACCGGATTTAATCACGAAAAGCGCGGTGGACCAGATTAGATCTTTAATGGAAAAAGGCCGCATGCGGGCGGCTAGTCAGCGTCGGCCCATGCGGGTGGTGGTCAATTGCGCCAAACCCGGGGGGTATCCCAGCTGTTTCGCGGATTTACAGACCGCGGCTTTCACCCAAACCGACGTCAGCGACTGGATCCGAAACTCCGGCGACCATCAGATTTTAGATCGGACCGTGATGGTGATTAAAAAGGACCCCCAATCCGAGCGGGATGGGAAAGAAACCTTCGCTAACATCCACTGGACCATTTTTATGCCCTCGGGGCAAGTATTTTCCGACCCTCGGCCCTTGGAGTTTTTTCTCTACCACGAGACCGAAAAGGGGACGACCAAAAAGGGTTGGGAAATAAAGGTCGATCCCCAAACCGGTCGCGTCTCCACGGGGCGCTTAACCTTAGGGGGGATCAAGTGATGACTAGCTTTACGATAACCCCATGGAACTGGTTTAGTGAAAGGTTATTAAAGAAAAATTTAAGGTTTTGGGCCTCTGGCTTTACCTTGGTGGAGGTCATTGTCTGCGTTTTTTTGATCACCATTGGTTGCTTAACCGCTGGATTTTTGCAAATAGCCTCCCTTAAGTCCAAGATCACCGCGGAAAACGTCACCATCGCCACTTTTTTGGCCCAATCGGAGATGGAAAGGCTAAAAACCTTATCTCATAATGAGTTATCGCGCCTTAACGACTATGAAAACGACAATATCAACCGCTTGGGGGCGCCTTGCGGGAGCGGGCCTTGCCGCGGCCAAAGCTTTAAGCGGAAAGTCAAATTTTACGAAGGCACCCCCACGCCCATGAGCTATCACGTGGAAATCGATATCGCTTGGCGGGACTCGGCCGGGGGCCACAATATTCTCTATAGCGAGTCTTTGACCGCGTCTTCGCATTTTTAAAGGCTGTTTATGGTCGCTCTTAGTTTAAAACCCAGATTAAAAAAAACCAGTTTGGTTAAGTTAGACGCGGGCTCTAAGCGGTCCGGGATGATCTTAATCTTCGTCATTATGGTCACTTTGCTCATTGGTTTAATGGGGGTGGCCATCATTGTCGTGACTAAAGCCGAAGTCTCCATTTCCGGTAACTACCGGCAAAGCGAGGAGGCTTTTAGCTCCACCGAGTCGGCGGTGGCCATTGGGGTTCTATTAAGCCGGGTGGCCCTCCATCCGGTTTTGGGCCGACCCCAAGATTTATTGACCGCGGCTTCGGGGGGTCAACCCAAGTACCCTTTAACCGTGGAGATTAACGAGGAGCGCTTAAACCTAGAGAGTTTAGTGCGCGAGGCCGCGCCCTACGCTTACGCCAAACGGTATTTAGAGTCCGCCTTTGGGACCAAAACCGCGGCTAAAAAACCCCATCTTCTTTTTAAGGTGGGCCAAAGGGTGGTGGCCATGGCTTCCATCAGTTTGGACGACACCGTCTCTTTAACTGGCTACTCCTTAGGCGCAAGCGATCGCTATGACCCGAGCGGCGGGGAGAATGTGCCCGTGGACATTGTTTTAACCGTCACTGGCACTTCCACCCAAGCCTTTGAGCTCGATGATCTTAACGCCCCCAGGTCCATTATCACCAGTATCACCCGGGACTATTTTTATTAGTCTATTTTTATTAGAACGGTTTTTTTTTCCCTTGGCCCTTAGGTAGCCCTTATTAGGAGGCTATTCAATTGAGATATTATCTTCGATCGTTAGTTCTTTCATTATTATTGATATTGGCTCCTTTTAGCTTACTTTGGGCGGGGCCGGACAAAACCCTTTACCAGACCGCTCCTTTAATGTCCTCGTATCGACCGATTCCCCACATCCTTTTGGTTCTCTCGAAAGATCTAAAGATGTTTCAGCAGGCTTATAACGAGCTCCTGGATATGGATGGGGACGGCCGCATTGACACTGGGTTTAACCCCAAAGTTGTTTATTACGGCTACTTTGACTCTTTATCCTGCTATAAATACGTGGGCAACGTCAATCGCGATGGCGACTCGCGGGGTTATTTTGTCCGCTCTGGGCCGACCATGGAGGATTATTCCCAGGACGTTTTAAACCAAACGCGGGACGCTTTTTTACAGAGCGACGCGGTTATCGCGGCCCGCTCGACCACTGGGATCTGCCAACCGCCCCACGCCAACGAGAGCGGGAATTTTAGCGGCAACTGGCTTAATTACCTCGTGACCAGCCGGATGGACGTTATTCGGAAGATTCTCTACGGCGGCTTTCGCTTGACCGACTCGCCCACCGAGACCATCTTGGAGCCGACTTTAGTCCCCCGGGACGCCAACTCCTGGGGGACCGACGTTTTAGCCGACGATCGCTGGGTGGAGGAAACCCCCAACACCCCGTATTACGACATCTCCAAGTTCACGCCCTTTCCTAAACCCCAGTCCCAAAAGGCCCACTTTTTCGCCCGGGTCCGTAACACCCAAGGCTGGGGGACTTATCAGGTCTTTGAGTACCTTTTAAACGCCAATAAAAACTCCTTCCATTGGGGGCCCGAGTTAACCGGGACCAATGGGCGGTACTTTGACTGGGTTCTCCAGGATGGGCCTAACCCCTCCACCAACCGTCTGTCGGTCAGTTGGAGTATCCGGGCTTACGGCTTAAAGATCAAAGTTTGCGATCAAGGGAACGTTGGCGAGGGCGAGGACTGTCGGCAGTACCCCAAAGGCAACTTAAAGCCGGTGGGCTTATTGCAGAAAAACGGCGAAAGCGGGGAAATGTTTTTTGGGCTTTTATCGGGGAGTTACGACGACAACACCCGCCTAAAAGGCGGGGTCCTAAGGAACCACATTGGCCACATCAAAGACTCGGTGGACATCGATAACTACGGCCAGATAAAAAGGGACGGGCTCATCTGGAACCTTGACACCTTTCGGATTTCCAGCGCCGTTGACGGGACCGGCATCCAGGCTTACCGGGACTCGGCCAGTTGGGGCAACCCGGTGGGGGAAATGCTCTTTGAGGGCGTTCGCTACATGGCTCGCTTGGGCCAAGGCCCATTAGGAACCCCCATGCGGCCCACCCAAGATTTTTTGCCGTGGTGGGAGGTTAACTATAACCCGGCTAACCGAGCCGGTTTCTATAAAGAGTGGGTAAAGCTTCCGGATCTACCGGGGGCCGAGTGCGCTAAACCGATTATCCTTTTGATCTCCGAAGTGGATAGCGAGTTTGATGGGGACTCCGGGGTTAACTCCAGTAATGATCTAAACATGAAGCTCTTAACGAATATTTTACCCTCGGAAGCTAGTTATTTACCCAATTTTAATCTATCTCACTACCTAAATCTTATAACTGGGCTAGAAAACTACAATAATGGGGCGACCTATTTTTACGCCCGCAACCGGACCGATGAGTGCGCCCCTAAGCCGATCAAATCTTTGCAAGAGATTAACGGCATCTGCCCCTATCGAACCTCTTACGAGGGGACTTATAGCGCCGCGGCGGTCTCTTTTTTCGCCCACACCCATAACTTTGGTTTAGCTGACCGGGAGATGCCTTTGGACATCTACACGGTCACCATGAGCGGGGCCTTTCCGTCTTTGGAGTTTCCCTTAAAGCGGTCCAACGGTCAATCCGCGGGGACTATTTCCATCCTCCCGGCTTCCATGAGTAACTCCAGCCGGAAATACGCTATGGGGCGGATTTTATCCTTTTTAAATTACTACATCTTAGAGTGGTGGGTGGACCAAGCGGGCCTTCCTTACCACGTGAAGGTGAAGGTTAACTACGAGGACTCGGCCCAAGGGCATAACGAGGACTTTGGTTGGTGGCCCAACTCGGATTGGGACATGGACGTTATGATCGAGCACACCATCGATCTTTTGACCACTAAAAGCCCCAACTTAGAGGCCAAAGAGCCCTTGGATTTCCGGAAGGTCAATCGAGCCTCCGGGGCCTTAAAGGTCAAAGGCGGGACTTACTTTAAGTTTCGGAGCCAAGGGAAAACGCCCTTCACCATTGACGCCAATGAAGTGGCGGGTTTAGCCATTAAATCCTGGAAAGCCAATAACTCCACCGGTGAGAGAATGGCTTTAGGTTATAGTATCAGTGGAACCACCCATGATGGCACTTACATGGATTTAGGCCATTGCGGCGGGATCGACACCTACGCCACCCCGCCCACCTGCGATTGGCCCAAGGGTTACGGCCAGAACTCGGCTCAAGACGTGGGGACCAAGTGTAAGCAAAGCTTTGGCGAGTGCCCGTCCTGGAATCGGGCGGACAATAAAGAATGGGCCGTCATTCGGACCTTTGAGTTTGACCCGGATCCTAAAGCCTCGGGCGATTACTTACCCAGCCCTTTGTTTTTAGCGGCTAAATACGGCGGCTTTAGCGACGCCAACCGGAACGGTCGGCCCGATCCGGGGGAATGGGAAGGCCCGGACGGGAACCCCCGGAACTTTTTTAAGACCACCAACATTAGTGAGCTCCCCGCCAAACTAGAGGCGGCTTTTCGGGACATCTCCCAAACCGCCGCCGCCTCCTCGTCCACCTCCATTAACGTCAACTCGGTTTTAGGCGGAGGCGTGGCCGCGCTAACGGCTTTTTACCCCAAATACGTCAACCCCAGCGACACCTCCAAAAACATCCGCTGGGTGGGCACGGTCTACGGGCTCTTTGTGGATAAGTTTGGGAACTTTCGCGAGGACTCCAACCGGAATAAACAGTTGGATTTGCGGAACGATGGGGTCAAATACAAAGGCGATTACGTGGTGGCCTTTAATAGCTTACGGAGCCCCCCGGTTAATCCCCCCAAGTGCTACGTTAAAGGGACCCAAATCACCCTTTGCGCCGATCCTTTGGGCGATAACGACTTGGCCCCGACCGCGAGCCAGAAGAGCAACTTAAACATCCATGGCCTAAAACCCTTATTCGACACGGGCCGCTGGTTATCTGAGTTAAAGGACCCGTCAGTTAGGAAGATCTACTACGCGGACGCCACCAATAACTTTAAGGCCACCCCGTTTGTGGACAACCCTGAGACGGTCAATAAGCTAAAAAACGTCCTTTTGCACGATGATTATAATGACGTTTTGCCCGCCCCCATTGGGCCGGGGAATAAACCCTCAAAAGAGGAGGTCGCTAGTAAACTTATCCGTTACATAAGAGGCGAGGACATCCCTTTGTGGCGCTCTAGGACCGTGGGGAACCCTTGGGATGACGGGAAAACCCAGATTGTCTGGCGTTTTGGCGACACCATTAACTCCAAACCCATCATCGTGGGGCCCCCGGCCTTTAGCTACGATCTTCTGTATCGCGACGAATCCTACGCCGCTTTTAAAAGGGCTAAAGCCAACCGGCGGCAGGTGGTTTACGTGGGGAGTAACGATGGCTTTTTCCGGGCCATTAACCTTGGGTACCGGAAGTCTTTAGCTAACGGCCAAGTGGCTTACGATGGCGGCGGCTATGATTTAGGGGCTGAACTCTGGGCTTTAATTCCCTGGTCCACTTTGCCCCACTTAAAGTGGTTAGGGGACCCAGGTTACGTCCACTCCTATTACGTGGACCTGAAGCCGGTGGTGGCTGATATCCAGTATCAAGGCGAGTGGCGGACTATCCTTTTAATTGGCCTCCGCTTAGGCGGTCGGCCCATTGAGTCCCCGACCGCCACGCCCGCGAACCCGGAGAACTTTTTTTCGGAGATTGTGGCCCTGGACGTCACTAACCCCAAACCCAACGAACCCCCGGAGATCCTGTGGCGGTTTAGCTCCGAGAAAATGGGTCTAGCCGTGGGTTTACCGGCGGTTATTTACAATAGCGGCCAATGGTACGTGGTTATCCCCAGCGGTCCGGCCATGGATCACCCGGATCCGAAAACCGGCCAATTGGTTTTTGGCAGTAAATCGCCCTATGAGGGGTATAGCGACCAAAGGGCTCGGCTCTTTGTTTTAGAGGCCATAAGCGGTCAGCCGGTCTTGGGGGTGAGCGAGAGCCAATTAACCATTCCCGAGGACAACACCTTCTTTAGCGACCCGTACGTGCCCCGGCCCCTTAGAAACCCCAAGGCCCCCACTTGGCATGATGAGACCATTTACTATGGCTACACCGTGAGCCGGAACAAGCAGGGTCTGGACGGCGGCGGGGTGTATCGCCTCCAGATGATCGGGGATTATGGCCTCCCCGTCCCGCCCCAGTTCTGGAAGTTAAAGCTCTTAGCCAAGGTCGATCGCCCGGTGTCGTCGCCGGTTAACTCCGCCTTTGATTCTAGCGGGAACCTCTGGGTCTTTTTCGGGACCGGGCGCTTGTGGGGCCTGGAGGACATTAACCCCTGCTCCAAGGTTAACGTTAAACCTTGCTTTGATAACCATGAGCACTACCTCTTTGGGATTAAAGAGGAACTGGACCAGAAGGGCTTTATGACCTTTTCCACTAGAGACGTTAAATCTTTAGTCGATATCTCCGGGACCCAGGTCTATAACAGTGGGGTGGTCACCAACTTGAACCCGGCCCCAGGGTTAGTTTTAGGGACGGGCGGGACAACCACTTACGAGAAACTGGCCGCGGCCTTTAGTAAACCCGCGGTTATCGGTTACCAGAAAAAGCTGGAAATAACCAAGCTCTTGCAAAAGAGTAAATCCAGTATTGAGATGGTCCTAACCCAGCCCCAGGTGACCAGCGTGGGCGCGGATAAAGCCGTCATGGCTTTCACCACCTATGAGCTGACCGCCCAATCCTGCGGGGACTTTGGCCGGGGTTTTATGTACACGCTCGATCCCTTCACCGGGTTACCGGCCCCTAGGATGAGCTTGGGTTACCCTAATCTCACCGGCCCCGCTGGCCCGGGGTTACTCTCCGGCGGCGTATCCACCGGCTTTGGCCAGCCCACTGGGGCCACCATCGCCAACGTGGACGGGAAAGTCATCATCCGGGCCTCCACCTCGGAAAACAGCGTTTACAGTGTGGAGCTGGCCAACGAGAATAAGCTTCACAAAAATCTCATCTCCTGGCGGGAAGTTTTGAACTCCGGTTTGAACCTCCCCCCAGAAATGATGACCGATAAGGTTAAACTGAACCCCTAACCAAAGAAAGCCGGCGACTAGGTGACCCAGTCGCCGGCTTATCCTTAATACCCCCCTTCGTTTATGGGCTTACGGCTAGTAGAGCCAGACAAAGGTGAGGTTATCTTGGGCTTTTTTGAGTATTGCCTTAGTCAAATTTTTGGCTCCCACCTCGGGGCCTAAGGCCAGATAGCTTTCCAATTCCTCCCGGCTTAATAACTCCCAAATCCCATCCGTGCACAGAAAAAAGCCATCCCCCGGGATGAGCTGGATGGAGCGGGTAAAGACCCGGGGTTCCTCGGGGGCGTCTTGGATGGAGGAGGTTAAGATGTTCTTAAAGGGGTGGGTCGCGATATCTTTTTCGGCGATTTGCCCGCTTAGGTATAACTCATAGACCAAAGAATGATCCTCAGTTAAAAGATCTAAAAACCCCGCCCGGAGGCGATACACCCGACTATCCCCAGAATTAAAAACCAAACCTTGGGTTTCCCCCAGCCACAGACCGGCCACCGTGCTACCCATGTGCCTTAAGGTGGGGTTTTTATTGGCCACTAAGGTTAAGACCCGGGCCGCTTCTAGAAGATTATTGGCGATCCGGCTGGGGGCCGCGGGGTCCAAAGGGAACTGGGTGAGCTCAGTCAATTTCTCCAAAACTAAAAAGGCCGCCTCCCGCCCGCCCGGGCCACCGCCCATGCCGTCAGCCACGGCCACGATGGCCGTATCCCCTAAGTCCCGAAACTCGGGGGCTAGCTGATCCTGGTCCATTAAGACTTCTTTTAGATAAAAGCCATCCTCATTGGTGGGCCGGATCGGGCCTTTGGAGCTAAAAAAGACGGCTTTCACAGAAGGACCTTCAGCGTTAAGCGAGAGCTAAGCTTTAGCTCATCGCCTGGCCCTAGGGCGAGTTCCGTCCCCTTAACCACCTCTTGGCCGTTGACCCAAGAGCCATTGTCGGAGAGGTTTTTAATAAACCAGTTATTATCGGCCAGCCGGAGGGAAAAGTGGCTCCGGGAAACGGTGGGGTAGTTTTCCAAGACGTCCGAGCCCGTGTGGGCCCGACCAACGATATCCCCGGCCCCGGCCGCGAACGACAGCCCTTCCGCGGTTTGGAAGCGGAGTTTTTCCTCGGGGTAAATGATTAAAGGCTCTTCTTCCTCTCCGCTCACTGTGGGGGGCGTTAAAGGCGACTCCACCGCGTCTTCTAGATCGATGTCATCGAGGTCCACTTGAACGTCCAGCTGGGCTAAAGCCAAGGTCCCGTTATCGTCTTCCACCACTGGCTCCACTCGGCTAAGGTCCTCTAAACATTCCTGGCACATAATGGCGTGGGCGGGGTTTTTATGGCCTTGACCGCAGAACTTAACTAAACCCATGAAGACTCCCTATAGACTTTAAGGTCGGGAAAGCTGTTCAACTATAAAAGCGAAAAGTGGTCGCGTTTATCCGGCGGGCGACGGGTTATTTTAGAAATATAAGGTTAATTATACATTAAAAGTCTATAACTTTAGCTAATGAACTCGACATTAGTTCCGAAAATTAAGATCAAAAGCCTTAGAGAGCCTCTGAAGGTGAGGCCGGGATTTGACCGGAGGAACTTTTTAGTTCCTATCTTTTTAAAATTTTCTCCTAATTATTTCAAGTGGGATTGTTATGAGGCGGGATCGGACCAGGTGGGTTAATAGCCCTAGAGATTGGCGGTTAAAGGAAACGCTGGCGGCGAGGGGGGCTATTCCCAAGACATCCGAACTTAAGTTGGGGCTCGATAAGGATACTCTAGCCGCCAGAACCGCCTGGAATAGGCAATTAAGGTTTCGAACGGGCCATGGCTCTAGTTATTAGGGGAAATATTATTGAAAATAGTATTGAAGTTTAAAATCTTAACTTAATTTTTTAAGTGAAATATATTAAGTTGGGCCAGTTGAAAAATTTCTCTAATGGCCTTACGGCTAAAGGCGATATCGCCTCTGGGGTTTTTAAGGCTCTGGCGGTCAAAAGCTAACTAGGCGCATGGTCAATTGAATGGTCGGGTTTTCGGTGGCCCAAAGGCCAATTTCTTGACTAATGGTCTTACACTCCCAGAATAATTTTTCGAGGCGGGTCTTTTCCGGGTCTTGATCAAAGGCCAGTAACCAGCCTTCTGGGACCTTAAGATCGATCATAGATCTTATAAACCGCTTAAGGCTTAGGTCCTGGCGGGCTTTGTCGCCTTTATTGGTCATCGTCAGATAGTAAGTTTTATCCAGGTATCTAACGACTAGGTCCGCGTAGCCCGCGCCCGCGGCGTATTCCTCCGCGATCTCACCTTTTCCCTGGACCGCTTTCCGCGGAAAAGCTAGCGAAAAGAGAAACTGAGCGGCTTCAGGGCGCTGAAGGGCTTTAAGATATTTCGCGGACTTTTGGGTCCAATAACGTAGAAGGGCTTTAACTAGCCCATTCATATCCAGACTGTCTTCGTTCAGCCATTAACCCTTTAAACTATAAGGTAGACTTTCGCGGGCGTTATCGTTATGGGTCTAGGATATTAAGCGGGCGTAAAGATGATTGGCCGGCTGATAACTTCTAATATCGCCTTTAATAAGACCCATATCCAGACAGAAATGATAAGCGCGTTTAAACTTATGGCTTAAGCTTTGATTATTAGGGCCTTCGCTTGGGGGGTTCGGGGAGGGTTTAAGGTCCAACATAGGCCTAATGATGGTCTGGGCCTTTGGCTTTCCTAGAAGAAATCGGCAAAAATCCAGATGGACATCCCGGCGGTTTAAGAGGTTATTGACCGCCTCGTTGATTATTTTGGCGGTTATGGGCGGCCCATAATCACGGCCTAGGATCTCGTTAACCGCTTCGTAGGCTAGAGCGTTAACCAGCCAGGGCTGGCCATCGGTCCAATGATAGGCTTTTTCGACCGCCTCGTCTAAAAATATCTGGCCAGCGCCCGCGGTATGTTGGGCGTAAAGGGACCTAACCTCTTCCAAGGTGAAGTTGGCGGGCCTTAAAGCCGCGGTTAAGAAATCAAAGGGGTTCTCTTGGCCCCAGGTTCGGTCTTGGGGCCGGATATCGAACTGACAGTTTATGATATCACGCATGTCCACTAGACCGATGGAGCGCGGGAAGGGGTAGTTGGACCTAGCCCTGGCCCAAAAGCCCGAGCTTAGCTGGGACAAAAAGGAGATAAAGATCGGAATCGTCAGACAGGCGGGCTCAACGAAGAAAATGACGAGATCTTTATCCAGGCTAGCGGCCAGAAAATTTAAAAAGTTTTTAATAGGGGCGGCTTTAAAGTTAGGGTCTTGAGAATTTTCCTTGAGAAATCTATCAATGTTGGCTGGATTTAAGCCAAAAAAATCATAGTCACTTAAAGCCCCATAAAGAAGGCCAATCATGTGGCTCATCGCCTCGTCCAGGTCAGTGACCATTGGCAGCGAATAAAAATAACAGATGAGAGCGTAATACTCGCCTTCGGCGTTTATCTGGCGCCTCGCGGCTTGGATAATCGTGGTCTTCCCGGACTGGTGGGGGGCGTGAATGACAAAAGACTGACCGTCTTTAACGAGGCTCAATATTTTCGGTAGCCGCGTTAAAGGCGGTAAGTGGTAATGATCCTCGGGGACGCAAGGCCCGGTGGCGTTAAATTGTTTGGGCGTAGGGCTCATGGATCGATCTCGCTTTGGTTAAAGGAAATATTTCTGGTTTAACTAAGTCGTAAGCGGCTTTTTTAGGTCGCGCCCAAAATACTCGGTTATTAAGCGGGCGTAGATAGGATTGGCGATCTCATAATCGAGGTCATCGCCTTTAATTAGACCCAGCTCAAAACTGTAATCATAATCATGCCAAAAGTGGTGGGCAAAGCCTGGGTCGTTAGAGCTATCGCCCGGCGGATTTTTGGTTTTTCCTGGGGCCAGCCTTCGCGTAATGACTCTTTGGACTCGCGACTCGCTAAATCGCGACTTTAGGTACTCAAGGTGGCCGTCCATTCGATCGAAGAGGTTATCGACCGCCTGGTCAATTAGACCCGGGGTTATGGGCGCCTTATAATCTTGGGCCAGGATATTTTCGCTAACTTCGTTCGCTAGAGCGTTAACTAACCAAGGTTGCCCATCGGTCCAGTAATGAGCCCTTTGGGTCGCCGCGTCCCCAAAAACTTGCCCCGTGGCCGCGGTATGTTGGGCGTAAAGGGACTTAACCTCTTCCAGGGTGAAGTTAGCTAGAGTCAGAACCTCGGTGACGATGTTAAAAGGGGCGGCGTGGTCCAAGAGACGCTTTTCGTCCAATATCTCAAGCTGGCGTCTGGGGATGTTGCGCTCGCCAATAAGGGCGATGGAGAGCGGAAAGGGGCTATGGCTCCTTATCGCGTG
>JAISRZ010000024.1 GCA_031273455.1 Deltaproteobacteria bacterium
TTTTGTTTAGCCTTGGTTTCCGCCTTAAAACTCCCAAAGTCCTTCCAAAGGGTGATCTGTCTCAATTGGTCATTAATGACTATCCCAAGGCAAATGGGATTTTTGTAGGGCTCGGAATAACCTTGGGCGATCATTTGGGCGCGGGCGTTCTCCAGGGTCTCCTTCTCTTTATCGGCGCTTTTACAGATTTTTACTTCCATGACCCAGATACGGTTTTTGTAGTCCAGCGCTAGGTCAGTTCGCCCCCGATTCCCTTGAGTTTCGGGGAAAACCAGCGCCCCCGCGCCATAGATAAAAGATAATAGAGACGCCCTGTAGAGAAATTCCCCAAAATCAACCCCCTTCTTATTTGACTTACTGTCGGTCTTAACTCTAGCGGCGGTATAATCAGCGTGAGGGATTCTGGCCAAGAGTCGGTTGAATATATCAATGACCTCTTGAACGTTCTCACTAGCCAAGGCGTTTTGTAATTCGGTATACTCCGCGGTCGCCTCGATAGGGCCTAAAAAATTGATAACCAAAAGATTAGACATGGCTTCCCGAACCTCAAGGTTGGGGTAATCCAAGGCGAAATTATCCGCCGTAGATCCAGGTCGAAGGCTTAGGTAGCCAGTCTGGTAGAGAAAACTTGCGGGATTGGATTCCTTAAACGCGCCTGGATCTTTAGCGAATTTCTTGGGAACCATCTGTCCGCTAAACTCCTCCACCGTTAGCCGGTTGTCTTGCAGGAAATTGGCCAGTAGAGTTGATGTGCCCGTGTCAAACCAAAATTGTTGAAACTCTTGGTGTCTAAAAAACAATAAAGTGGAAAAAGGGTTATAGACCCGGGTGACCCCGTCAAAACAGAACCCATAGTAAAAGTCTCGCGTTTTTTCCAATAGTTCCATCTCGGTCATTTTGAGACGCTCGGCGGTTCGCTTTAGATGATGGCCAAAATAGCCCTCCAGTTCTCCTTGGGTAAAACCACAAATGGCCCCGTATTGAGGATCAGTGGATATGTCATCATAAGAGTTAAAGGCGGAAAGAAGATCTAAATGGGCGGCGGCTTTAGTGATACCAGTAACAAAAATAAATGATATATATCTGTCAGTTGATTTAAATATAGCGTAATAAGCGCGCATAGCCGCGCGAAATTGTTCCCTTTCCTCGGGAAGGCTATCCATAAAGGCGACAAAAGGGGTGTCGTACTCGTCTATAAGGACAGCCACCGGGCGCCCGGCTTCCTTGGCCGCTTTTTTGATGGTTTGTTCTAAAATCTCCCCAGGCGAGATGGTTGGGTCCACCGTGACGCCAAGTTCTTCAGCGATATCCACGGTTAGACGCCCTAAAGCCGCCTCAAACGCTTCCACGCTATCCGCTGGTAGAGTACTCATATCCAGGCGCACGACCGGGCGGGGGGCGAACCTGTCCTTATCCAGTTGACTTTCGATATAAAGCCCCTTAAAAAGCTCCTTCCGCCCCGAAAACAAGGACTTCAAGGTGGACACGGTCAAAGATTTCCCGAACCGCCTCGGGCGGGCCAGAAACCAGACTTTATTATCGTTTGAGAGCATCTTATCAATGAAGGCGGTCTTATCCACATAAACCGACCCTTTTTCAATAATTCGCTCAAACGTCTGGACGCCTGAGGCTAGGCCTTTTAACTCATCTTCCATGACCAACCTCCATTGTTCTTTTTAACCGTATAGTATTTTTATATTTTGTTCAAGCCCTGGTCCCCCACAGCCTATTGACAAACTATATAAAAAACATTATATTAAAAGTATCCTCCCCATGTGACTGGCGCCTTTCGAGGCGCGAGTTACCTGGCCCCCCCGGCGTTCGCGCCGGGGTTTTTTATTTAGTTCCTTTGGTTTTATGATGCGGTCAGGTCCTTTCGGCGCGTCAAAAGTTTAACGACAAAATAAAGTTACTAAAAACAATTGGTTATTATATAATTCGAATTCCATTGTCCGACATTCTTTTTCCGCTTTAGTCTAAGATTTACCTATCTTTTTTCCATTAAAAACCACTAAATTACCTATACCTAACCTTTAGGCTCGTTCCATGGGGTTAAAACGGAATAATGGTCCCCATTAATCCGTTCCGGGTTAGGTCCCGGCGATGCGGAAAACTGGCGATACAGGCTATGGGGTCCACGTGGGCTATATCCAGCCCCCCGAACTCATTTTTCGGAAACTCCACCGATAAAACGTAATCATCGTTAAACCCACCCGTGGCCGGGTTGAGCCTTTGGGTGTAGCCGCTGACCACGACCTTGGAGATTGAGGGGAGGGTGGCGAAAACCACGCTAGCTATCCTTAGGGCCAAACCGTGGACGTGCCGGGCGTAGTCTTGACGGATTTCGTCCTCTCTTTTCGGTCGCTCCTCCACGGCCATCCGGGTCTTGCGGACGATTTTGACGCTTTGGGGCATAAACTCAATTTCCGGTAAATCCACGTCCATATAAATCGAATTATCATGACGATTGATATTAAAAGAGAATGTTGTCGCGAAAAAGAAGTCTAGATTATCTAAAGCGATACTCAAGACCTTTTCCCGAGCCGCGTCGTCTAGACCGGCGTTGGCCGCGTTAAATAAGTCGCGTCTTTCTTGGAGGATAAGGTTATGGGCCTTAGTCTCCTTTCGTTGGACCATAATTTTTTTAACCAGAGCTAGCCCGAGGATCAGGGCCAGGACTCCGAAATAGGGCCAGAAAAAGGTTAGGGCCGCGAAAACGCTGACCCCGAAGATGAGCCCGCCGGATAGGGGAGTTATGGCTCCAGGCGGGTTCAGAAACTCGTTAACCACCGCGCCTGGGTCTTTAACCTTTTGATGTTGGTTAATGGCCTCGGCGAAAACTGAGTTTTGGAAGTCGGCCTCATGGTTTAATAAGGACAGCTCGGTCGCTTTCCGCTCCGCCGCCGTTAAACCGTCTTTAGTCCGGGGTGATCGAGAGGTCCGCGGGGCCCCGGCCCGCGGCCTTCCCGAGCCGAAAAGCTTTTCCCGATGAGAAATTCCCGTCCCCGGGAGACCCACGTTGAGATAAGTCCCGGACCGGCCAATGTTAACGGTGGCTCCCCTTCGGCCTAAGGAAAGGCTGGAAATACCTCTACTGGTGATATTGATCTTAACGCCCGGTAGGAGTTTAAAACTTTTTCTAAACCTCACCTAAAAACCTCACTTCTAGCCCGCCCTAAAAACGCGCCGCCTAAGACCAAAAAACGCTTTTTGGAACCTATAAAGCGGTATACCAGATATTGGCGGAAATTTGGGGAAAAAAGATCAAAAAAAAGCTACGAGTTTGGCCTAACCTTAGGCTTTAGGGAAAATAAAAGGGTTAAGGTCCGGCTAATCGGGGGCCAAGACGTCGAGGATAGGACATCGAGGCTAGGACGTTGGGGCTAGGACGAGCGGAGGTCTTAGATTCTCTCCCGAAAGGATAGCCCCCAAAATGGCCCCGCGAAACCTCTCCACGGCCCGATCGCCTTAGATAAGACTCCGCGCCAACGGGTTAGCTACGTTAAGGTCTTAAGGCCCTTTTTAGACGGTTTTTCGGCCAGAGCCGTTTTTGGGAGCGATCCAGTTAGAAGCGCGACTTCTTAGGTCTCGCCTAAGTCCCCGGCCTTGGCCCGCCAGTTATCCATCTTCTGGCGCCAGCTGGCCACATCGTCAAAGGTTAAGATATCCACGGCCCCGCCTTGCGACTCCCCGCCAAAGTTCTCGGTCCGCTCCTCTAAAACGCCCTCCAAGCTTAGGTAAGCCGCCTTTAAACTCTCCAAGAGCTCGGGCGCGGGGTCCCAGAGGTTTCGGCTCGCCGCTTCCAATAGACGCCGACCCATCTCCTCCAAGGCGTAAGGGTTGTTCTGTTCGAAAAACTCCCGGTTACTCGGGTCTAAAAAGAAGGTTTTGACGATCCCATCGAAGATAGCTGGGTCCACGGCTTTGGTCGTGGCTCGCCAACCATAAGCCCCGCCAACCATCTTAGCGATCTCTTTGGCCCCGGCGTAACCATGTCTCTTTTGCCCAGCCACCCAAGCCGGGTTTAAAAGCCGCGTGGACACGGCCCGGTTAATCTCCTCGGCTAAGGTCCGGGTCTTAAGGGCTTTCGGGTCGCGCGAGTCGCCCAAGTACTCGCGGATCTTCCGCTTTTGGAGCCGATTGGCCACTAACGACAAGCCACCTTGAACTCCAAAGTAGCCGCCGCAGCCTAAAATGTCCTCGGCGTCAGCCGAAAGCTTTAAGTAATTAACGTCCACCCGGGCTAAGGCCGCCTTTAAGGCCTGGGGGGCCAATTCCCCGTAGACCCCTTCGCCAAAGGCGTAAGACCCATGCTGGAAGTAGATGTCGGCTAGATCCTTCTCGTCGCGCCAGGCCGAGGCCATGAGGGCTAAATAAACCCCAGAAACGCACGACCCAGGGGCCGCCGAGAAAATCCTTAAAGTGGCCTTTCGCTTGGCTTCTTGGGAGTCGCTAGGTAGGTTTTGTTCTTTGAGGTTCTCTAAAGTGTGGGCCCGGACATAGTTCATTTCCACCGGCTCATCCAACCCAGACACCATTTGGATGGCCCGGTCCAAGAGCTCCACCGTCCCGCTAAAGGAGTCCCGCATAATCCCGCTAATCCGGATGGTCAGATCGATCCGCGGCCTTTTGAGTTCCATAAGGGGGATAACCGTGACCCCGGTCAACAACCCCGAGCTGGACCACTGGGGTTTTAGACCCATTAAAGTCAACATCTGGGCCAGATCCTCGCCGTCGCGCTGCAAAAGATCCGAGCTGATCCAGAAAAAGGCCACGCTTTGAGGGTAACGGCCTTCCTCGGTTTTATGTTTATCAAGGAGATCTTGGGCCAAAGCTTGGCCGGTTTTCACGGCGGCCAAAGTCGGTAACCGCCGAGTGTCTAAGGCGTAAAAGTTCCGGCCCGTGGGCATAATCTCGGCCCGACCGCGGCCCAAAGAGCCAGAGGGCCCGGGCGTTAGAAACCGCCCGTTTAAGCCGTTAATTAACCCGGTCATCTCGGCCGAGTTTTGGGCTCGCGTTAAGATATCCTCTAAACGATCCGCCAAGCGCTCCCAATAAGGCGGATCGCTGGGCGCGGTTTCTAAAGTCTCGCTTAAAGCCGCCAATAACGCGGTCTTAAGGTCGCGCGGGGAATTTATGGCTTTAGCTAAAAGGCTCTCCTCCACTTGGTCCAAGCGGGCTAAAGCCGTTTCCGGGCCTTTTAAAGTCTTCGGGTCGAGCCAATGGGGATCGTTTTGGACCGCCGTTAAGTTAAACCCCAACTCTTGGGCCAACCGCTCTCTAAAAGATAAACCCTCCCCGGCCTCATAGCGTAAAACCGCCCGTACTAACCCGATAAGAGTTTTAGCGGTCAGCTTTTCGCCAAAAACCCATAAGCCGTCCTCCACTTGGCTTTGGGCGGCTAAGGTTAAGGCTTTTCTAAGCTCATAGGTTAGTTCGTTAAAATCCCCGTTGGCCAGAGTTTGGTCAAAACCTAACTCTACGGCCTTTTCCCGCAGCGAACCCTCTAACTGTCTTTTTAGCCCCAGGTCCTCGGTGCGAGCCCGTTGGTTTAATAAATCGCTAACCTCGCCTAAAGGCCCCGCTAAACCCACGCTGGCTCTTAAAGGCGGCAAGTGGTCGATTAAAGCGGCGTAACCCCTTCTTTTGGCCACCAGACCGTCGCCCGGGGCCTCGGCGGCGAAGACGTACAGATTGGGTAGTTCGTTAATAGCCAGATCCGGGGGGCATTCCCGCGATAACCCCACGGCTTTTCCGGGCAAAAACTCCAAAGACCCATGGGTCCCCAAGTGGACCACCGCGTGGGCCCCAAACCCCTCCGGGCGGCTAACCAGCGGTAAGTGGCTAAATACTGGTGGGGCGGCGGGATCAAAGGATCTTGGAGGATCCGGCAAACTCGGCCATCGCAACGACCGCCCGCGCAACCCCTTTTCGGTTGGACCGTGACCACCGCGTTGGGCCCTAAAGGCAAACCGCTAACCACGATTTTTCCCTCAAAGACCATGGCCGGGGGGACCTCGTCCAGGGTCTCCCCGGGCGGGTGGCCCCAAGTTTCGATCAACTCGTTTTGGGTCTTTTCCGGAAAGGAGCTAAACCACTGGCTATAAGTTTCCGGGCTGATTAAAGCCAAAGCCCCGCCCCGACCGACAATCTCCTCGACCGTGGTCCACCGAAAATCGGCGATGGCTTTTTTGGCCAAGATGGCCCCCATTAACTCCTCCCCGCTGGCTGGGGGATCGATTAAGTAGCCTACAGCTTTTAAAGCTTTGGCCGCTTGGGCCAAAGACTCGGTGGCGTCTAAGCCTAAGGCCGTCCCAATGGTCCCCTCCACCGAGGCGCAAGGGGAGTTATGGAGGACAAAGGCCACTTTCCGCTCATTAACCGGGGTCGTGGCCAGCTTAACCCAGCTTTTAACCCTTTTGGCCAACTGTTTAACCCGCTCCGCCTGCGGCTCGCGCTTCGAGTTAAGGCCCTCCTCGTCCTCCCGTAAGGTTCCGCCCACGTAAAAGGGCTCCATAGCCCCCTCAAACTCGGTGGCCGTAATGGTCCAAGCCGCCTCTAACCCCACCCCCCGAGGATTGGCCGCCCAACTGGAGTTACTTTGCCGCCAAGAGCAAAGGGGCTGAAAGACCGGGACGTTTAACTCCCGAAAGAGCCGGACGTTGGCCCGGGCCGGGGAGTCGTCGCCCACAAAGGCGGGTTTAAGGTCTTGGCCCTCATTGGCGAAGTGGCTGATAAATTTAACGATAGCCTTTACTTTCGGGCCTTTAGACCCGTTAAAACTCTCTTTAATCCAAGGGATAGCCGGTTTTTCCGTCCCTTGGCCCTCTTTAAAAGCCGCGAAGATAGGTAAGACCTTTAACCCTTCCGCCTCCAAGGCCAAAATGACCGCTTCCTCAATGGCGGGTTGGGAGATGGCCCAAAAGAAACGGTTGACCATGAGCCCCACAGCTTGGCCTAAAGATAAATTTTCGGCGTAGCTAGCGTACCAAGCGAGGTAATCTTGGATGTCCGGGTAATAAGGTAAAGGGGCGTAAGGGTGCCAAAAGGCGAAACGAGGTAGCTCCGTTGGGTCCGGGGCTTTTTCGGGCGTCCCTTTCGCCAATTCCTTTAGAAACAGCCAAAAGTTCCAGCCATTGACTGGGCCGCCCTGGCTTAAGTACAAACTGGCCTTGGCTAAAAGGGCTGGCTCTAAGTTACCGCCAAAGTCGTCCGGCTCGTGGCCTAGCTTTAGGTAAGGTTTGCCTTGAGGCCAGTTTTCTAGGTCCGAGGCCAAACCGTTCGCCACCCCTTCCCCAGCGTCGTGGATAAAGAGGAGATCCGCGGTTTTTAAGCTTTCCCGAACCTTATCCGGCTCCGCTAAAAAAACCCGGGCGCTAAAGGCGGTTAAAGTTATCTCGGGATCGCGGAGATCGTTAAAAGCCTTTTTTAAGTAGGGGCCATAGGTCGCGCCTAGATAAGCCGTGATATTCATCGCCTTTCCCCCCTAATCTGGCCTAAAGCCGTTAACCCCGAAACAAGGCCGCGAAATCCAAACGATCCTGGAAGCGTTTATCTCTGGTCTCCCGGGTGTCCAAGGTTAACCCACTGACTTCCCCTGGGTTAACAAAGGCCCCCCGACCGGCGTCGTGGCCCTGCCACAGTAAACCAAAGGCCGCCCCGTCCGGGGCCACAATGGCCGCGGCCAGTTGATCCACCGGTCTAATGGCCGCGAGCAGCCTCGCGTCCGGGGTCAAGCTGGGGACGTGGCCCAGGGCTAAATCCGCCCCAAACTTGGCCGCGGCGATGGTGGGCTCTGGTTGGTGGATCTCCTCGTCCGTGGCTAACCAGATCCTCGCCGGGCCATAGTCGATGAGGAAAAGCCCATCCGTTTGGTTAACCCTTTGGCCGGTTATCTTCCCGAAAAAGAGCCACTCGCGCCCTTCGTTTTTGGCGATGGCCGCTCGCTCTCTAAATAGCCGCCCTAACTCCGCCGCGTCGGCCTTAGAGTAAGAATAGGTCGGTAAAAGGTATAAGCTATCCGAACTTAGATCCGCTTGGCTGGCGAAAGCGGCGGGGCTCACCCCTGGCGGCGGGATCAGGGCTTTTAAGTCCAAGGGGCCTGGCTCGTTAAGCCGCAAAAAACTGGTTAAGTTAGCCAAACCGGTCCAGTTGCCGTACAGACGGTAACTTTGGGCGGGTTTCCGGGCGGCTAAGATTTCTTGGCGCCTAGTTGAGTCAAGCTTGCCCTTAGAGTCTAAGGGCAAATTGACGTAAAAGACCTGGCTAACCGGGCTACGCCCCCGAAAAAGCTCGCGGCCATAGGGGTCAAAGGCCCCGGAGGCGGCGTTTAAACAATCCAGCTTTTCTTCTAACCCGGTCCGATTACAGGCCACAAACCATAAGCCGTTCTCGCGCGCCCGAAAACGCCAGAGATCTAGGGGATCTAAGCCAGTGGGGGGCCAGTTGGCCGGCAGAATCAAAAGGTCAGCCCCTTTAACCGCCGATATCCGCGGAATGAGGCTGTTCCAAGAGTCCGAGCAGATATGGACGGCCACCTGGCCCCAGGGGCTCGGCCAGATATTCACCTGGATTGGCTCGCCCGGGCAAGCCCAGCGGGACTCGGCGTTGATCTTGCGCGAACGGCCTAAAATTCGCCCCTTATCGTCCAAGAAAAAGGCGGCGTTATGTAACATCCCCAAAGGTTCGTTTAACTCGGCCAGGGCCAGGGCCACGTAAACGCCATATTCCTTAGCCAAAGCCCGAAAAGCCGTGACCGCGGGGCCAGATTCGGTCTGGGCGTGGGGTTTAATACTCTCCCGGTTCTCGTAACAATAACCCGAAAGCGACATCTCCGGGGTCACTAAAAGTTTAGCCCCCTTGGCGATGGCCTCTTTAGCCATGTCCAATAAGTTAGCGAGGTTCCTTTCGGGTTGGCCATATTCCACGGATAAGTGCAATAAGGCTATTTTTAGGCGCTTGGCGGTCATTCTGCCCCCGATATATCTGTGGCTGGGCAAAAAAAAACCTGGATTTTGTAATCCAGGATTCCCAGTGTTTTACCTGAAATCGTCTAAACAATAACGCCTAAAACCTAAGATTTCCTTAGGCATTAGCCGCGGGGGGCTAACCGATTGTTTCGTCCCCTTTAGCGCGTTGGCAGGTCTTCTGGCTCTCGGATCGCCCCAGGCAAGACGCCTTCCCAGAATTTATGACCAGTGGCGCGATTGTCTTCCCAGTCCCCGATTACAGCGGTGGGTCCGCTCCCGACTTCCACGGGATTCCCTGTTAGGCCATTTATGGCGCCTAACGCTTTTGGGCTAAATATACCAAGTTAAGAAAAAATTACAAGCGAAGTGACCCGGTTTACCCGCCTATCAATCGCCTATTAATCGGGACGTTTTCGCCACCCCCAGCATTAAGCGTCTTATCAGCTATAAAAGCTCTGACTTTAAATGTTTAGCGCTTATTTTAGTGTCTAAGGGATAGCTATATTTACTGTCTTAGCTAAAAAACTGGACAAAATCATCGTATAACATATCGTTATCGACTATGTAAGACATATGATCATGGCCCTTAATGATTTTTAACTCGGCCTGAGGCAAGGCTTTAGCGATGGCCGGAAAGATCTTCGGCTTAAAAATATCGTTTTCCCCGGCCACCACTAGGGCGGGGACCTTAATCTCCGCCAAGCTGGCCAATTGGATATCCGGCTCTTTGAGCATCAAGGCTAAAACTGGGCTATCGTCCTTAGCGATGATGGATTTAACTATTTCTCGGCCCTCGTCCGTAAAGTCCTGGGGGTTTAAGTTTAAGCCCAAAAGGGCCACCCGGTTAAGAACCTCCAACCGCTTAAGCCCCAAAAGAACGGCGATGATAGCCCCATCGCTAAAGCCGATGATATTGACCTGGCCTAAACCTAACTCTTGAATAAAGCTATAAACGTCCTCGGCCATGAGGGCGTAGGAGATATCCCCTGTTTTTTCGCTTTCCCCTTGGGCCCGGCTGTCCAGGGCGTAAACAGTGAAGCGGTTGGCTAATTTACCGGCGATTTTATCGAAAATATGATGATCTTCGCTGTTGCCGTGAAGAAGGATCAAAGGCGAACCCGCGCCGGTTTTCTCATAAAACAATCGCGCCCCATTAACTTTAATAAACATCGGATCTAGACTCGCCTTGAAAATTATGGTTGAAGATTATTTCCCTTTGATCGCGGGACTAAGCAAAATGTATTTGGTAATTATGTCAACGTTTACGCATTCAGGCGCTTCAAAACCCATAAGCGTTTGAACGTTTTCCACGAATATTTTAACTCTTTTGTTAAAATTTTTCTCTTCGGTAAAAAAGTCATCCAACTCGTTATCCAACACAAATGATTCGACCTTACCATTCATGTCGATAACCGCGTACAGGGAATCGCCTTCCTCTATCCCGGTGAAGACGCCTTCATAAACGGCGAAATTCAAGACTTTTTTCGGGCAGGCCAGGTACTCGGGCGAAGATTTGATCACGGTCAAATCCTGATAATAGGCCACTCTGACATTGCCCGAAAGATCGTAAATATGGCCATCAATGATCGCGAAGGCCTGGTTAATAAGGATGGTTTTTAACTCGCTATTACCCTTTAGCCGACCGGCGATAAAATTGGAGCTCTTGGCCAAATCAATGGGGCTATCGAAAACGATCTTGCCCTGGTCCGAGGTCACAACGAGTTTATCCAGGGATTTAAAAGCTTTCTTGTTTTTTAGAGCCTCAAGGTCAATAAAGAAGGTGAAAATCACGGTATCGCCGGTTGGGTCGTCAAACAACCTCGCCCCAGGCCAAAAAGGCAGATCCAACTCGTCTATAGTTCGCGCGGTCTGAGCGGGAGAGCTTTGGGCCCAAGCCGCCGGGCTAATAGCTGAGCCTAGGCCCACGAACAATAACAAGATTAACCCCAAAATTAACCCCATGATTAACCTCATGATTAATTTTTGAGCCACCAGCGTCTTCTTTTCCATAACAACCTCGTTTTAAAAATTAATGTTGACGACCCATCAATCCTTTAAACTACATAACTTGAACATTATTTCCCTTTGACCGCGGGACTAAGCGCAATATATTTGGTTATTTTTACTACGTTTACGCATTCAGGCGCATCAAAACCTAAAAGAGATCTAACGTTTTCCACGATGATTTTAACTCTTTTATTAAAATTTTTCTCATCGGTAAAAAAGTCAGCCACCTCGTTATCCAACATAAATGATTCGACTTTACCTTTAATGTTGATATCCGCGTACAGGTAATCGCCTTCCTCTAACCCGGTGAAGACGCCTTCATAAACGGCGAAGTCCAAGACTTTGTCCGGGCAAGTTAGGCGTTCGGGCGAAGACATGATCAGGGTTAAATTCTGATAATTGGCCACTCTAACGTTGCCCGAAAGATCGTAACTTAGGCCATCAATGACCCCAACAGCCTGTTTAATAAAGAGGGTTTTTAACCCGTGGGAGCCATTTAGTCGACCGGAGATAAAATTGGAGCTCTTAGCCAGATCAATGGGGCTATCGAAAACGATCTCGCCCTGGTCCGAGGTCACGGTCAGTTTTTCCAGGGATTTAAAAGCTTTAACGTCTTTTAGAGCTTTAATGTCAATCAGAAAGGTGAAAGTCACGGTTTCGCCGGTGGGGTCGTTAAACAATCTATCCCCAGGCCAAAAAGGCAGATCTAACGTTTCTATAACTTGCGCGTTATTGGCGGGAGCGGAAGCTATTTGGGCCCAAGCCGCCGGGCTAATCGCCCAACCTAGGCCTACAAACAAAACCAAGATTAACCCCAAGATTAAATTTTTGTACAAAAACGTCTTCTTTTCCATAATAACCTCGTTAAAAAAATAATATTAACGCCCATTAGCCAGAGAATTACATAACTTGAATATTATTTTCCTTTGATCGCGGGACTAAGCAAAATATATTTAGTTATTCTTTCAGAGTCTAGGCACTCATTCGAATCATAATCATCAAGGGCTCTTAATTTTTCGACGAAAATTTTTACTTTTTTGTTATAATTTTTCTCGTCGGAAAAAAAGTCCGCCACCTCATTATCCACCAAAAATGAGTCGACCTTACCTTTCATGTCGATATTCGCGTGCAGGTAATCGCCTTCCTCAATCCCGGTGAAGACGCCTTCATAAATGGCGAAATCCAAGACTTTGTTCGGGCAAGCTAGGTACTCGGGCGAAGACTTAAACACGGTAATATCCTGGTAATTAACCGCTCTGATATGGCCCGTAAGATCGTAACTCTGGCCATCAATGACCCCAACGGCCTGGTTAATAAGGACGGTTCTTAAGTCGTGGGTGAGCGTTAGCCTACCAAAGATAAAATTAGAGGACTTAGCCAGATCAAATGGGCCATTAAAGACGATCTCGCCCTTATCCGAGGTCACGGTGAGTTTATCGAGCGATTTAAAGGTCTTGTTTTTTAGACCTTTAATGTCCAAGATGAAGGTGAATGACACGGTCGAAGAATCGGGAAATAACCTGCCCCCAAACCACAAAGGCAGATCCTCCTCAATTATGGCCACTGGGGGCTGGGCGGGAGAGCTTTGGGCCCAAACCGCCGGGCTAATAGCCCAACCTAGACCAACGAACAATACTAAGATTAACCCCAAGATTAAATTTAGTTTCACAAAAGCCTTCTTTTCCATAACAACCTCGTTTAAAAATTAATATTATAGATCTATCAACATTTAGAACGATATAACTTAGCGGTCAAGGGGGGCGGCCTGGTTCCGTTAAGACCTAGTTCCGTTACGGCCTTGATCCGTTACGGCCTGGATCCGTTACGACCTCGTTCCGTTACGACCTGGATCCGCGAAACTCGGCTCTTTGTCCAGGCCATATCCCTGGCCTAAACTCCAAGGCGCGTTCCAGTCGCGGACGCTGACGCCAGCGTCAAGGGCCCTTCGGGCGAACGTTTCGCTTAAAGGCTAGCTTAAGAGCTTATGGGTTACGAGGCTAAACTTTGGCCCCACTATACCATACTTACGCCTAAGGCTCGCTAATTATTCCGCTTTAAACTATCCGCGACGCGAGACGCTCGGTTTACCAGGCGTATTTAACGAATACTTCCGCCCCCTCGGAAAAATTGTGGTATATATTATTTTTTGACAAAATGAAGTCGCCTAAAAGTAGGGGGCTTAGTGGTTTTGTCCAGCTTAATCCCCATTATTATTGGTCCGCCATGCTCAAACCCCGACCACAGGTCAAAGAACGCGTCACCTTAACCTACAAGACCAAAGCCAGCGACAGTTCTGGCCAGGAACTGGAGTTGCCCTTTAAGATCCTGGTCTGTGGCGATTTTAGCCATTCCGCCGGTGACTTACCCTTGGAGGTAAGGCCAACCATAATGGTCAGTAAAGAAAACTTTGATCAGGTGGTTAAGGGCCTAAACATCAAGCTGGATATGGTCAAGGAAAACCACCTGGCCCCGAACGCCCAAGAACCCTTAAAGCTTAGCCTTAGCTTTAACTCCCTAGATGATTTTGAGCCCAAACGGTTAGCGGAAAGCAGTGAGCCTTTAAATAAGCTCTTAACTTTAGTCGACTCCCTGGCCCGGACCAAAATAATCTTTCTCAATAGGCCCAATCTTTTAGATAAAATAAAGGCCATCAACCTGGTTCCCAGCCGTAAAGAAGGTTTAGTCCAAGAGGTTAAGGCTTGGCTGGATAAGGAGTCTTCCCCGGCCAAGTGACCCCGGCTTAAGCGAGCCAAGGTCACTTTTCTTTAATGGTCTAAACCGCGATGACCCCCGGATAATAACCTCTCTTCTTTCCATAATTACCCTAACGTTAGCCAAAACAACCTTTTTAGCCAAGCGTAACGGCCCCAAGCTTAATTGATTAATCGCGCCGAGCGACCGCCTAATAGCAGCGTCTCCATCCTTACGACTTACTCCCCCCAAAAAAGCCCTTTTAGAATAAGGAAAATCACGTCTTTATTAGAGCGTAAAAATCCTTAAAACCCCCAAAAGACCAGACCAAAATTTGGCCTCCTTTAGCGAATGAGGCGTATTTGGCTAGTTAAAGATAATTATTGACGAATATATTTTCGCTTAATGGTTGACAACGCCAAAAAGCCCCTGTAAAATCCAATTGAAATTGAAACTCATTCTTAATTTCTTTTTTGGCCCAAGCCTAAATATCATTTTCGTTAAGGAAAACACCAAAAGGCGCGTATTTTGGGCGCGGGCGCGAAAAAGCCTGGCTTAGCCTCAAACAACCTGGATCAACCATTAACCGGAGGGAACGACCCCATCAAAAGAAAAGTGAAGAACAAAAAATGATAGCCGACATAGCTAACTTTCGACCATCACAACTGTAAAATTAAATAGAAATTAAAAATTGATAACACTAAAAAATAAGTTAAAACCTAAAATCTTATAACTAATAGTTTTATCGTTTTTTTCGGTCGTCAGAGTCAATTCTTAAAGCCGTTTAATTTTTATCGCCTCAATTATAAGCCGACAGTTGTGATTACCAGCGTTTATTAAAATTATCCGCTACTTAACAACTTTATAGCTTGCGATCGCGAAATTGTCATAACTAGTGACGATTATCGTTGATATTCACGAGGAATTATGAAATTCAAAACCTTGTTACTTACGTTACCGGCTTTATTGTTAGTTTGTCTAAGTTCGCCCGCGAAGGCCGAGACCTTCACCGTTTTTTATAATCCCTACGACACCACTTCTTTTCAGGCCATTATCAGCGATGAGCTGAAATTGTGGAAAAAGTACGTCCCGGAAAACGTGATTATGGACTTCAAGGCCGCCCCGGATGACGAGACCATTTCTCGGGCGATGCTCAAGGGCATTGGGGCCGTCGCCTTTATGGGCTTAACGCACGCCACCTTAATGAACGATAACCCTAACGGCGTGAAACTTAAGTTTGTGGCTTCTTTAGGCATGTCCGAGGGTAAGCGCTGCAACTCATTATTAGCCAAAAACGCCAACTCTAAAGTCCAACGTTTAGGGGACATGACTAGCTGGATCAGCGATGTCACCGTGGCCACGCCCGCGGGCAGCGACTCGGACTTGTATTTACGTCGTTTATTTAGTGAGCATAATGTCCGGCCCAAAGATTACGTCATCTTGTCCAACGCGGATTTTCTTGGGGACTTAAAGGACTCAATGTACGATCTCGTCTCCGTTTGTGAGCCCGTGGCCTCCTCCTTAAAAGAGCAAAGCGCTTACCGCTACATTGTGGATAATGATCAATATAAGAGCTTTGATTTAGGCGTTTTAGTCATGCGGACGGATTTTTACGAGAACAATCAGGAAGTGGCCAAAGCCCTTATCCGGGGGGAACTGGAGGCCCAACGCTTTATGTTGGATCCAGCCAATCACCAAAGAGTCATTAAGCTCATCGCCAATCGCCTTGAAGATTACGACCCAGCCGTTCTCTGGCAAGCGATCTATGGCCGAGTCCCGGAAGGCGAAGATGATATTCGGGAGTGGAAATCCTTCTATTTTGGCGATAAAGAAAGGGAAGCCATTGAGTCCACCACGCCATTTTTATACTCGGAAAGACTCATTAGCGCCTCTAGGTTAGCCGAAGGGGTGATTGATGACTCCATCGCTCGGGTGGTTTACGTGGAAGACGTGGCCCCCATTGAGCAAGACTCGGTCTTGGGCTTTATTCGCGGGAACAAAAAGGCTAACCCCTTCCGCTCCAACATCAGGGCCATTCAGTAAAGAGACATCTTTTTTGGCTAGCTTTAGTTGTTATTAGAGTCATATTTGACGCGGTTAGACGAAAAGTCTCTCCGCGTCAATAAAACCTTGATAAAGATAATCTTACGTCAAAGAGCGTAAGCTTTTGCGATTGGCCAAGTAACATCAACCCTTAATTTCTTTAGCGCTTTTAGACATTGTCTAGCTAAAAATTATTTCTTTATTATTGACATTTATTTGTCTTGACTTAAGGCCCTTGACTCTGTTTATATTTACTTAACAAAAGCGTTTTGGCCAACGCGTTTTCCCGTTAAACGACTATTACATAATTTATTATAAGTCCCTATCATAAAAGCGTTTTTAACGCTGTGAAGTTTAAAGTTCTAATCCAACACTGAAAAGGAAGAGTTATGGCTGACTCCCCAACTGTCGCCCCAAAAGAGCGGGTCAACATAGTTTACAAGTCCGCGACCGACGGCGCCCAAGCTGAGGTTGAGCTCCCCAATAAGACTTTGGTCGTGGGCGATTTCACCTTAAAGGCCGACGACCGCCAATTGGAAGACCGTAGCACCATCGCCGTCAACAAGGACAATTTCGACGATGTGCTTAAAGGTCAAGGCCTTAGCCTCGACTTTGTCGTCCCCAACAAACTTTCCGATGATCCCGAGGCCTCGTCCCCGGTTCACTTGGAGTTCCAAAGCTTAAAGGACTTTGAGCCCGACCAAGTGGCCAAAGCCGTCCCGGAGTTAAGAGACTTACTGGACGTCCGGGAAGCTTTGAAGGCCCTTAAAGGCCCTCTGGCCAATGTGCCGGATTTTCGGAAGAAGATCCAGGAAATCATTAAGGATGACTCCGCTCGGGCTCAGCTCTTAAGCGCTTTGGAGCTTGAGGACAAAAAGGCTTAACCTAAGCTCTTTTCACCTTTAATCACAGCCAATGCCCCTTTTAGTTTTGGGGTGAACAATAAACGAGGAATCCATGAGCTTAGAGCAAAACGCCCAGGAAGCGGCCGCAACCGTGACCCAGCGCGATCTTCTTGACGAGATAGTCGAAGTTTCCCGAGTCAAACCGGGGGAGTCCGGCTATAACGCGACTAAAGCGGGGCTCCAAGCCTTTCTTTCCGAGCTCGTCAAGACCGATCCAGACGCTAAAATATCTGGCGATCTGGTTGATCAGATGATCGCTGAGCTGGATAAGAAAATCAGCTCCCAAGTCAACGTGGTCATGCACTCCGAACCCTTCCAAAAGATGGAGTCAGCTTGGCGCGGCCTTAAATACTTGGTGGACCAGACCGATTTCCGGCAGAACAACCGGTTAGAGATCTTAAACGTTTCCAAAGACGACCTTTTGGCCGACTTTGAGGACTCGCCCGAAGTGGTTAAAAGCGGTCTATACAAGCATGTTTACACCGCCGAGTTCGGTCAGTTTGGCGGTCAGCCCTTTAACGCCATCGTGGCTAACTACGACTTTGGCTATGGGCCGCAGGACATTAACCTTTTAAAGTACGCGGGCTCGGTCTCGGCCATGGCCCACGCGCCCTTTATCGCCGCCGCGAACCAGTCCTTTTTCGGTCTGGACTCTTGGGAAGATCTACCCAATCTTAAAGACCTCCACTCTATTTTTGAGATGCCCCAATACGCGGCTTGGCGGTCTTTTCGGCAGTCCGAGGACGCCCGTTACGTCTCTTTGACCTTACCGAAGTTTCTTTTGCGCCTTCCTTACGGTCAAGACACGGTTCCGGCCAAAAACTTCTCCTTCCAGGAAGACGCCGATAACACCGATCAGTTCCTCTGGGGCAACACCTCTTTCGCCTTCGCGGCTCGGTTAAACGACAGTTTCGCCAAATACCGCTGGTGCTCCAACGTCATTGGGCCCCAGGGCGGCGGCGCGGTTGAGGCCCTGCCTTTGTATCACTTTGAGGAAAATGGGGCCACCCAGACCAAGATCCCCACGCAAACCCTCATTTCCGAGCGCCGGGAGTTCGAGCTGGCTGAGGAAGGGTTTATCGCCCTATCCATGCGGAAAGACTCGGATAACGCGGCCTTCTTCTCGGCCAACTCTTGTATGGCCGCCAAATCTTTCCCCAAGACCGCCGAGGGTCAAGAGGCCGAGACCAACTTCAAGCTGTCCATCCAGCTGCCCTACATGATGATCATGAACCGCTTGGCTCATTACATCAAGGTTCTCCAGAGGGAGCATATCGGCACTTGGAAGGAGCGGGGCGACCTTGACCGCGAGCTTAATAAGTGGCTCTCCCAATACGTGACCGAGATGGATTCCCCGGACGCCACCACCCGGAGTAAACGCCCTCTACGCATGGCCAAAGTTGAGGTCAGCGACGTGGAAGGGGATCCCGGTTGGTACGCCGTGTCCATCAAGGCTCGGCCCCACTTTAAGTACATGGGCGCTAGCTTCACCCTGTCCTTGGTCGGGAAGCTAGACAAGACTTGATCATCAGCCGTTTTCTTTAGTCAATCGATCACGAGTTTTAGCTTGTATATTTGGAATAATTTAACGTATTAGCCCTTAATTGGTTCTTGTTTTGTTCGGCGAGAGCCAATTAAGTAAAAACTTCAATATCGTTAAGGCCATAATATAGCTACCCCGCGTCATCGATAGTTTTTCCGCGCATCGTCCTTTGTTCAACCTTTTTTCATTTTTTTGGAGGATTTTTTTTATGGCTTTAACCGCTTACATGGGCGTCAGTGGCGCTTCCCAGGGCGACATCAAGGGTGACTGCCCGCAAGGTGGCGACAAGAAAGACAAAATCATTCTTTACGGAATCGACCACAGCGTGGAGATACCGAAAGACACCCATACTGGTCTACCCACTGGCCAGAGGATCCACAAGCCCTTAACCGTGACCAAGCATAAGGACCAAGCCAGCCCCAAGCTCTTCAAGGCCTGTTGCACCGGCGAAACCGCCACGGTCACCATCGACAACTACCGGATAAAGCCGGACGGCACCGAGGAAAAGTACTTCACCATAAAGCTTGAGGACGCCATAGTGGTGGAGATCAAGGAGCGCACCCCCTTGACCTTCCTGCCCGAAAACAAGCCCTTCTACGACATGGAGGACATTTCCTTCACCTACTCCAAGATCACTTGGACTTACAACGATGGCAACATCGAGTATGTCGATGACTGGAAGGCCTAAACGCCTTTCCGGGTAAGGTCCTTTTTGAGCCGCTCTGGTCATTGGCTAGGGCGGCTCTTTATTGCGACCCCTACCCTAGTGGCCCATAAGCTCTGGCTTTAACTACCCCATCCTATACTGGAAAGCCCTATGTCGGAAAACAAATCAGGCTCCATCGTTAAAGAGCGCGTGGCCATTGTCTATAAGTCCAGCCAGTCTAACCAAGACGTGGAGTTGCCCTTTAAGATTCTTTTAATGGGCGATTTTAGTCGCTCCAGCGATAACAACATCCCCTTGGATCAAAGGCCCACCATTCCCATCACCAAGGAAAACTTGGACGCGGCCTTAAAAGGCCTCTCCATTAAGTTTGAGGCCAAACTGAAAAACCATCTGGCTAAAGAAGCCACCGAGCCCTTGCTCCTTACCCACAAGTTTCGGGCCTTAGCCGACTTTGAGCCCCGGCGGATTATTGAGTCTTGCCCGCCCTTAGCTAAGATCAATACCCTTAGCCAATCTTTGGCCCGGGCCAAAAAACTCCTGATCATTAGACCCACCGTCCTGGAAAAGCTTAAGGTCATCTTAAAATCTCACCAGGGCAAAGAAACTTTGCTTAAAGAGGTCGAGGACTATCTACGGCCCCAAGATCCCCCCCCAGACCTTCCAGACCCATCTTAAGTAAGAGGCCGGGGTTTAATAGGGGTCTATGGACCCCACCTATAGACGGCTGACCCTTAATAACCACTTTCCGTCACTTTAACCCTAGCCCCTTTAGGCCCCAACCTCGCTCATCGTTAGCCCCTATTCTTAGATCCCGCCCAACCTGAGGCCCTAGGGGAGGTTTTTCTGAACCAGACGCGCCGGTTCCCTTGGGGAATAATTTTTTTTCTAAATGACGAAAAAAAATCCCTTTTACCTCTTGCGGGGGTTTTTTGAGCGCTTATATTTTAAGGCGTCCGAGCGAATAGGAACTCTAAAGAATAAAGTCCCGGACATAAAACCATAGAGTTCCAGTAATTGAGCTTTTAGCTCCCAAAGATGAGGCCGATTATTATGAAAAACTTATTAGTCGCTTATCTTAATAACCCGCCAACCTCTAAGTCTTCACCAAGGCTTACGCGAATAATATAACCCCCCAAATGTCTTTGGGGGGGCCGCCCGCCCCCCTAAAGCGTCCCTTCTTAACGCTTTTTTGGACGGCTCCCCCACCGGCGGCCAAGGTTAAGCCAGATAGGCTTAAAGTTTCTTGGCTCCCGAGCTTAACGCCCTTAAAAATAGCGTTTAAGATCGTAAGTTAAAAAAAGTAACTTTTAAAACCTTATACCGTGGTAATTTTTTTAAAGCGTTGTCTTTAACCTAAATTTTAGGAGCTAGATAGCCAAAGATACACGCGCCTAGCGATTCTCTTGAGCTAACTGTAAGGCGTCTTAAACGCCTCTTGGGACCGCCGCTCCTAATGAGGGCCTTTACGGCTAAAGAAGTTTATCCGGGGGGCGAAAAAATAACGCGGTAAAAGGGTTTAAAGGCTTAAAAAAACGCTAATCAGTCTTGACAAAATTTAGGCTCCCTTATAAAATGCTATTGATTCTTAGAATCAATCAAAATTATCTGGGACCTAACGTCAAGCCAGCGCTGAATTGACCGCTCATTTTAGCGCTTAACCTTGTTTTTCTTAGGTTTTATTGGGTTCCAGAGCGGGGCTTATAAGGCGCGAAAAACGCCTTACTCGCGGAAGGAAATCGCGGTTTTAACAATTTTTTCGCTTGACTTTGTTTAAGGACGCTGTCTATATTTCAATTGTAATTGTTTCCCCAAGGCGTTCTTTTCAGCTTCTAAGCTAAAAGTGAGGCTAATTAAGCCTTTTTTCAACAATTTTTTAAAAAATTTAGCTTTTAAGTTGATTGACACGCTATTGAGGGGTAAAAAAACGCTATTCGTTTGTCCCCTCGAGCGTCCAACCAAAGTTTCTGAAGTTTTTAGGGTCTTAGCCGCGATTTTTGGCGGCCCTTGAACTTTAGAGGCTGTAACCCGCAAGCGAAGGAATTGTTATGGCCGATACCCCAACCGTGGCCCCCAAAGAACGAGTCAACATCGTTTACAAGTCCGCGACCGATGGCGCTCAATCCGAGGTTGAGCTCCCCAATAAGACCCTGGTCGTGGGCGACTTTACCTTAAGGCCTGACGATCGCCCCTTGGAGGATCGAAGCTCCATCGCCGTCAACAAGGACAATTTCGACGATGTCTTAAAGGGCCAAGGTCTCAGTCTGGACATTGTAGTCCCCAATAAGCTTTCCGACGATCCAGAGGCGGCCTCGCCAGTCCATCTGGAGTTCCAAAGCTTAAAGGACTTTGAGCCCGACGCGGTGGCTAAGTCCGTGCCTGAGTTAAAACAGTTAATGGATGTCCGGGAAGCCTTGAAGGCTTTAAAAGGCCCTTTAGCCAACGTGCCGGATTTTCGGAAGAAGATCTTGGAGGTCATCAAGAACGATGACGCCCGAGCCCAACTTTTGGCCGCTTTACAGCTAGAGTGACCTTAACCCTAAAACCAATCATACTGGCCATATGGGTAAATTTAGCCTTCAACCCCGGTGGACCCGGGCTTAAGTTATATCGAGGTTACCATGAGCTTAGAGCAGGACGCCGCGGGCGCGGCGGAAGCCCAAACCCAAACCCAGCGCGATCTCCTGGACGAGATCGTGGAGGCTTCCCGGGTCAAACCTGGGGAGTCCGGCTACAACGCGACCAAAGCCGGGCTGCAAGCCTTCCTTTCCGAGCTGGTCAAATCCGACGCCGAGACTAAGGTCTCCGGGGATCTGGTTGACCAGATGATCGCTGAGCTGGATAAGAAGATTAGTTCCCAAGTCAACGTGGTCATGCACTCCGAGCCCTTTCAGAAGCTGGAGTCATCTTGGCGGAGCTTAAAATACTTAGTGGACCAGACCGATTTTCGGCAGAACAACCGGCTGGAAATCTTAAACGTCTCCAAAGACGACCTTTTAGCCGACTTTGAGGACTCGCCCGAGGTGGTGAAAAGCGGTCTATATAAGCACGTCTACACCGCCGAGTTCGGTCAGTTCGGGGGTCAGCCCTTTAACTCCATCGTGGCTAACTACGACTTTGGTTATGGGCCGCAGGACATTAAGCTTTTAAAATACGCGGGCTCGGTCTCGGCCATGGCGCACGCCCCCTTTATCGCCGCCGCTGACCACAGTTTTTTTGGCCTTGACTCTTGGGAGGATTTACCGAACTTAAAAGACCTCCACTCAATTTTTGAGATGCCCCAATACGCGGCTTGGCGGTCTTTTCGGCAATCCGAGGACGCCCGTTACGTGGCTTTGACTTTACCGAAGTTTCTCTTGCGCTTGCCTTACGGTCAAGACACGGTTCCGGCCAAAAACTTCGCTTACGCGGAAGAGGCCGACTCCACGGGCCAGTTCCTCTGGGGCAACACCTCTTTCGCTTTCGCGGCTCGGCTCAACGACAGTTTCGCCAAGTACCGCTGGTGCTCTAACATTATTGGCCCCCAAGGGGGCGGGGCGGTGGAGTCTTTGCCCCTTTACAACTACGAGGAGAACGGGGCCATCCAGACCAAAGTCCCCACCCAGACGCTCATTTCCGAGCGCCGGGAGTACGAGCTGGCTGAGGAGGGGTTTATCGCTCTGTCTATGCGGAAAGACTCGGATAACGCGGCCTTCTTCTCGGCTAACTCTTGCATGGCCGCCAAATCTTTTCCCAAGACCGCTGAGGGTCAAGAGGCCGAGACCAATTTCAAGCTGTCCATCCAGCTGCCCTACATGATGATCATGAACCGCTTGGCTCATTACATCAAGGTCATTCAAAGGGAGCACATCGGCACTTGGAAGGAGAGGATCGACTTAGAGCGCGAGCTTAATAAGTGGCTTTCCCAATACGTGACCGAGATGGATTCCCCGGACGCCACCACCCGGAGCAAAAGGCCCTTACGGATGGCCAAGGTGGAGGTCAGCGACGTCGAAGGGGATCCCGGGTGGTACTCGGTGTCCATCAAAGCCAGGCCCCACTTCAAGTACATGGGTTCCAATTTCACCCTGTCCTTGGTGGGAAAACTTGACAAAACTTAATATATAACCTTTTCCTTCTTTTTATTTATTTTTTCAAGCTTTTTAGCTTACTTTTGGAGGTCTATCATGGCTTTAACCTCTTACATGAGCGTCAATGGCGCTTCTCAAGGTGACATCAAGGGCGACTGCCCCCAGGGCGGCGATAAGAAAGACAAAATCCTTCTTTACAGCCTGGAGCACAGCGTGGAGATTCCGCGCGACACGCACACCGGCCTACCCACTGGGCAGAGGATCCACAAGCCTCTGACCGTGTACAAGCACAAGGATCAATCCAGCCCCAAGCTCTTCAAGGCTTGCTGCACTGGGGAGACCTCGACCGTGACCATCGACAACTACCGCATCAAGCCTGATGGGACTGAGGAGAAATACTTCACCATCAAGCTCGAGGAAGCCATCGTGGTGGAGATGAAGGAGTACACTCCTTTGACCTTCCTCCCCGACAACAAGCCGTACTTCGACATGGAGGCGGTCTCCTTCACCTACTCCAAGATCACCTGGACGTACAACGATGGCAACATCGAGTATGTCGATGATTGGAAGGCCTAATAAGGCTTTTTCCTCTCTAGCTTAGGCGATTTCTCTTTCAGCCGCTCCGGGCCCTTCCGGGCCCTGAGCGGCTCTTTTTTTCCTTTTTTCCGTAATTCGCTCAATTAACCCCGCTCTTTTCCAAGGGCGTCTGGCGAGGAATTTATGATTTCCGCGGATATTAAGTCTTTAATAGGCAAACTTAACTCCGTCACCACCCAAATATTGATCGAGGCCGGCGGTCTGGCCGTGGGTCGCACCAACTATGAGTTGGCGGTGGAGCATTTCCTAATTAAAGCCATGGAAACCAGCAACACTGACGTTTCCATCATTATCGACTCGTTTAAAGTTGACCGGGTGGCCTTGAGAAAAAGTTTGAACAAATCCCTGGAGAACCTGAACACCGGCAACTCTGGTCGACCCGCTTTTTCCGATCTTTTAGGCAACCTTCTGGAAGCCGCTTGGCTCACCACCTCAGTGGACTTGAACCTCCCCCTAATCCGCTCGGGAACCATCCTTCTAGCCTACCTTAAGCGGCCTTTAAGTTACGCCCCGGGCGTGGCTTTGCCGGAGCTTAAGCTCATCAACAAAGACGATCTGACCCAAAACTTCTTTAAGATCCTCTCCTCGTCGCCCGAGTCGGGCCCCGAGCCGGGGGCCTCCGAAGACCAGATCTCCGAGGCTACGGCCGCGGGATCCGGGGACAGTTTTGTGGCCAAGTATTGCGAAAACTTCACGGCCAAAGCCGCGCGCGGGGAGATTGATCCGGTCTTTGGCCGGGATCACGAAATCCGGTCCATGGTCAACATCTTGGCCCGACGCCGCAAAAACAACCCCATCGTGGTCGGGGAGCCCGGGGTGGGGAAGACCGCGGTCATCGAGGGTTTAGCCAAAAGGATCCACGAGGGCGACGTGCCCAACTCTTTAAAGGGCGTGACCTTACTGGCTTTGGACATTGGTTTGTTGGAAGCCGGGGCCAGCATGAAGGGCGAGTTTGAAAGGCGCCTGAAAGGGGTCATTGACGAGATCAAGTCCAGCCCCAAACCCATCATCCTCTTCATTGACGAGGCTCACACCTTAATCGGGGCCGGCGGGGCCGCGGGCGGCTCGGACGCGGCCAACCTTTTAAAGCCGGCTTTGGCTCGCGGGGAACTCAAAACCTGCGCGGCCACCACTTGGAAAGAGTACAAAAAGTATTTTGAGAAAGACGCGGCTTTGGCCCGGCGGTTCCAACTGGTGACCGTGGGCGAGCCCTCGGCGGACACCTGTTTGGTCATCTTACGGGGTTTGAAAGAGTACTACGAGACTAGCCACGGGGTTTTGATCCGGGACGAGGCCTTAAAAGCGGCCGCCATTATGTCGGACCGGTACATTAGCGGTCGGTTCTTGCCGGATAAAGCCGTGGATTTAGTGGACACGGCCTGCGCTCGGGTTAAGGTCGGTTTAGCCGCCAAACCCATTGTCTTAGAGGACAAAGAGCGGAGTTTAGCCGCTTTGGAAAGGGAGCGGGACGGTCTCGCTCGGGATGAGGCCACGGGCCCGGTGGATGAGGCTCGGGTGGCCACCTTGGTGGAGGAGATCGCCGCTTTAAACGAGACCATTGATAATTACCGGTCCATCTGGAACAGCCAAAGGGACGCGGCGTCGGCGGTGATCGCGGCCCGGGACGAGTACCTTAAGCTAAAGGAAATCGCGGCCAAAGCCGCCGAAACCCCAGCGGTTCCGGTGGAGACCGCTCCGGCCCCCGAACCCCCGAAAGAGGGCGAGGCCAGCCCCGAGGGAGCCGCGGAGTCGGGGGAGCCAGCGGTTCCGGCTTTAAGCCCCCAAGAGAAGGTCGAGGCCGCGGCCAAGGCCTTGGAGGAGGCCCAGGAGAAATGGCGGACCTTAGGCCATAACCAGCCCGATGAGATGAAGGATCTCATTGACATTGACGTCACCTCGGACGCGGTGGCCAAAGTGGTCTCGGACTGGACGGGCATTCCTTTAGGCCGATTGGCGGCGGAGGAAGCCCAGTTGGTCAACGATCTGTCCCAACGCTTAACCGAGCGCATTAAGGGCCAAGACGAGGCCGTGGCGGCCATCGTTAAGGTCGTCCAGGCGGCTAAAGCTGGGTTAAAAGATCCGGCCCAGCCCTTAGGCGTCTTTTTAATGGTTGGCCCCTCGGGGGTGGGCAAGACCGAAACCGGCTTGGTTTTGGCCGAGCTTCTGTTTGGCGATGAGAAGAACATCACTTCCATCAATATGAGCGAGTTCCAAGAAAGGCACACCGTGTCCCGTTTAGTCGGCTCCCCGCCAGGCTACGTGGGCTACGGGGAAGGCGGCCTTCTCACCGAGGCCGTCCGGCAAAAGCCTTACTCGGTCGTCCTTTTGGATGAGTGCGAAAAGGCCCATATTGACGTCATGAACATCTTCTACCAGGTCTTTGACAAGGGGGTCTTGACCGACGCGGAAGGGAAAACGGTCAACTTCGCCAACACCATTATCCTTTTGACCTCTAACCTTGGTTCGGATATTATTGAAAAGCTCACCCAAGCTGATCCCCCGGCCGATTTAGGGGGCATTTCCGAGGCCATTAGGCCGGTTTTAACCAGCCATTTCCAGCCGGCTTTACTGGCCCGCATGAGCTTAGTGCCTTATAAGTCCTTGAACCGCGAGGCCATGGAGAAGATCACCACCCTGAAGCTGAACGCTCTAGCCAAACGGGTTCTTTCCAACAACGGGGCCCAGCTGGTTTACGCGGACGACTTGGTTCAGGGCATCGCCGATAGGTGTCTGGACGTCCAAACCGGCGCCCGGAACATTGACCACATCTTAAACGCCAAGGTCACCCCCAAGATGGCTCAGGAGATCTTAAAGCGTCTGTCCAGCGGTCAAGCCATGCCGAAGACCATCACCTTGGGCTTTGACGAGAGCCAAGAGTTTAAAATCGACCTTTCGGACGAGTGATTAGAAGATGATCAAAGAGGAACTAGTTAAACTGGGGACGGATCCCATCCCCGGCGACAATCCCGCGGGTCGGGAAATCCGCTCTGAGGCGGACTATCAGGCCATTCAGGCCGAAATAGAGCGGCTGTCGGCTCTGTCCACCTTGTCCGGCGACCACGCGGGCGTCAACTGGCTTCTCATTAAGGAACTGGGCCAGAAAATTCTGGCCCAGGATTCCAAAGACTTAACCGTGGCCATTTATTTGGCCCACTCTTACCTAGAAACCGAGCCCATTGAGGTTTTAGGGTCCACGGCCACCTTTTTGGCCGATTTTCTGGAAAACTTCTGGGATTCCTTTTACCCCCCAGTCAACCGCTTACGGGCTCGCAAAAACTCTTTGGATTGGTGGCGCGAAAAGACCATAACCGTTTTAAAACGCTTCACCGGGGAAGTGGAGTCCTTTGATCAAGCGGAAATGTACGTGGCCATTAAGCGGCTGGATCAGATCTTAGCCGATCGGGATCTGGTTAACCTCATTGAAGTGGTTAACGTGGTCAAAAACCTGACCATTAAAGCCGAGGCCCCGGAACCGACCCCGCCAGCCAAAGACGCCGCCCCCAAAGAGGCCGCGAGCTCCGGCTCTTCCCCGGAACCCTCGGCCAGCCCCGCGGCTAGCCAACCCGCTGACTCCAATCAAGCGCCCTCGCCAACCAACGCGGCCCAAAGCCAAAAGGATTTTTTGCGGGTCGCCAATGACTACCTTTTAACCCACCCCGAGCCAAAAGACCCTTGGCGCTGGAAGATCGCCCAGATCGTCCAATGGTTGCCCATCCCCGGGCCGCCCGAGGCCGAGGCCGGTCAGACTCAGCTGCCCCCGCCGCCGGAGGACATCTTAGCCGCGGTTAAGGTGTTTTTGGAAAAAGGCGAAAGCGTTCAGGCCTTAAACTCCCTAGAGGTCCAAGCCGCGATTTATCCTTTCTGGCTGGACTTCCATAAGGCCAGGGTGGATTGCTTAACCGCCGCGGGCTATGACGCGGCGGCCGCGGCCTTAAAAGGGGAAATGGTTTTTTTCTACAGCCTTTACCCGGGCTTAAGATCCTTAAGCTTTTCCGATGGGACGCCTTTGGTCTCCCCGGAGACCCACCGCTGGCTGGAGGAGTCCAGCTCCGGTAAACCGGCCGCCGCGACTAGCGACCAAGACCTAAAAGCCCTAACCCAAGGCGACCCCACCCAAGGGCTGGCCACCTTAAGTCAGCCCCAAAACCGCGGAACCGGCGGTCGGGGGTTACTGACCGTCCGCCTGGCCGAAGGTTTTCTCTGGTTAAAGCTTGGCCGCGAGGATTTGGCTTTGGGTTTAGCCGATTATGTCTTAGGCGAACTGGACGCCCATCAGCTTGACGCTTGGGAGCCCGAGCTGTGCGCCCAGACTTTAAAAGCCCTCCATGAGCTGTACACCAAGCTCGGGCCTAGCCACGCGGCTAAAGCCGCGGCCATGGCCTTACGGGTGGCCTTAATCAGCCCAGACACGGCCCTAGATCTTAAGGCCAGTAAATCTTAGGGGCGGATCGGATCCGCTGACCATCTCGCCGCGCTAAACTTCCCCTTTAACGACTTATAAATTTTCACCCTAACCCAGCGACTCTAGTCCAGCGACTCTAGTCCAGCTATTTTCGCCCCCAGGCCCGATCGTTTAGCCCCATAAGTCATTCTAATTTATATTATAATGGGCGTTTATCGCGAAAGATGGGGAGAAAGAGGGGACAATATTCTTGGCGGAAAAATAAGATGTCGTAAAAAACCCCTTTAGCGACAAAATTTTCGCTAAAGGGGTTTTTGGTCTTAGGGGTCTATAGTCGCGGGAAATTTTTTTGCTTCTTTAGTTAAGGGTTTTATTAAGGGGTGACCGTCTTCGAGCTTGGCCCTTCCTCTTGGAACTTAAAGGCTATGGCCAAACGCCGATCTTTGACCGCTAAACCGCCAGTGATTTTCTGGGGTTTAAGCTCGGGCCGAAATAAAAGGCTAATCCGCGTTAAGTCTTGGCCTGGTTTAACAGTAACCTTTTGGACCGCCCCTTTGGGTACGTCAAAACTAGTGGCCCGGATCTCGAAAGAGCCCACAAACTCTAAGTAACCGGTGGTCTCTTCGCCAGCTGACTCCAAACTCAGCCGATACTCGCCGATTTCCCCGTCAAAGTCAGCCGCCAAGTTAAAACGGCCTTCTTTGTCGTACCAAGCGGTCACTGGGCCGATCTTCCCGTGGCCCACATCCCCAGGTTTACCAATCTGCGGAAAGGACGCCGCCGAAGAGGACTCGGCCCCTTCAGGGGCTGGCGGCTTAAGGCCCTCTTCTTTTTCCAACTCCTGACCTAAAGCCTCTTCCGAAGTTAGCTGGGGATCGACCGCTTGGTCGGTCGCTTTTACGGGGGCTTTGTCAGCCGCTTTAGCGGGCTCTTTAGCGGGAGCTTTATCGGTTGTGGACGTGGGCTCCGGGGCTTTTTCCACCTCTTCTTTAGCCTTGGGCTCTGGGGCTTTTTCCACCTCTTCTTTTGCCTTGGGCTCCGGGGATTTTTCTAACTCCTCTTTAGCCGTGGGCTCCAGCTTAATGGGCTCATCCGGGGCTATAACCGGCGTAACGCCGCTCATCTCATAGACCACGGCTAATACGTTGGCTCGCCTTAAGAGTTTGACCTTGACCGCGCTGGGGAGGTTATTAGCCCTAAAGTTTAAGCTTAAGCGGGTGTATTCCGGATGTTGGCCAAACCGAAAGGTCCTAGCCGGACCGGTCGGGAATCTTAAATACTGGTCTTTATAGGTAAATTGACCCATAAAATCCAGGAAAGTGACTATCAGTTTGGAGCCCTTACCCCCTTGGCCATCGGGGTCTCTTTGGGAACTGAACCGCCATTCCCCGATGTTTCCCTCCACCGCCAGCAATAAGATAAACCGGCCTTGGGAGTCATATTTACCGCTTAAATAGTTTAACTTGCCCCGCCCTTGACCGCTGGATTTAACTGGAACGAAATCCCGCTCCAAATCCAAGCTTTCCTCCAGCCGCGTATTGGCCGGTAGCTCTTTATTATCGCCTTGGGGTAAGGCCACGGACTTGGGTAAGAGGTCTTTAACGGTTGGCCGGTCTTTCGGGGCCTCGGTCGCGTTTAAAGCCCCAGGGCTAGTTTCTTGGTCCGGGGACCCCAATATGGCCTTATCGTCTTTAGGCCCGCTAGCGGCCTTTACGGGGTCTTTTCGGGGGAGGTTTTCTTTAGAGGCGCCTTCAGATTTAGCCACGGTGGGCGGGACCGTAAAGTCCCCCCTGATCTCGGGCTGACCGTTTTCCCCGGCGGGTTGGGAGGCTAAACCGGTCGCGTTCGAAACCGCTTCGCCCGCCAATGGTAGAGGCTCCGGGGAGCTTAGGTTGGCGTTTAAGTCGGCGGCCGGGCCTTGGGGATCCCCTGGGGCCAGGGGATCCGAAATCACCGGGGAAACTAGCGGTTTGACTGGAGTCGGGGGCGGCAAAGGAGCGCTGGAACTCTTGGGCTCCTGACTAGTCTGATTAGTCGGAATAGTCTGATTAGTCGGACTAGTCAAGTTCGTGGGGGCCGAGCTTACGGGCGCGGAATCCCTTTGGACCTGGCCTTCCTCTTCCTGGTAGACCTCTTCCAAAACCGCGTCCGCGGGCGGTAAGGGAGCGGGTTTACCCAAGGTCCGGCCCTTGATATCCACCGGCGTAAAGCCTGGGCCCGCGAAGGAGTACCGAATGGCCAGGCCGCCTGGGCGGCAGAGGACTTCCACGCCCACGTCCTTTAAGCGGTTCTGGTGGCGATAGTTTAAGCTGATCCGCGTAAACCCCGGATGCGACCCTAACCGGACCACGGTTCCGGGCCCCGAGGTCGGAGTCACTTTTAGTGAGCCATTCTTGAACTTAACGTTCCCCATAAAGTCAACGAAAGTGACCCCACCCGTGGAATGTAAGTCGCTTTTAGCTTTATGCTCCCCCACTTGCCCGTCCAAGTCCAATAAGACCAGGTAACGCCCTTTAGCGTCGTAATGGCCCGTAAGGTCTTTAAAAGTCCCGTTCCCTTTAACCGCGGCGCAAGGGCTATACCCTTTGAGCTCATCATTATCGCCCTCGTCAAAGTCCCCGTAAGGCTCGCGAGCCCCTGGCCCTGGGGCCGCGGTGGATCCAGGGGCTCCGGTCGCTCCGGTCGCCGCCTCGGGGCTCGCGGGCGGGGTCAGGGGCGGCGAATCCACCGGGGGCAAGGGCGCCTTATCCAGCTGACGCTGGGTGAACAGCATGGACGATAAGGTTGGCCCCTCGCTCTTGGCGGGCTCGCCCATGACCACGTAAATTAGGCTCATGGCCCCCAACCAGACCACTAAGACGATTAAAAGCGTCAAGCGCGCGTGGTTGGACATTATCCGTGGGCCTTTATAATGGAGTTGGGCAAAGGCGAGGCGTCTAGCCTTAGAAAATGGATGACCGGTATAGCCCCGTCCGCTTTGATGATGACCCGGATCTCGCTAATCCCTAAAGCCTCCAACCGCTCTTTCCGCTCGGGAAAATCCTCGGGGGTGAAGACCATTTGCCCACTTAAAATGTCGCGCAAGAACCCGGCGAAGGCTAAAGGCCCTTCGTAATTGACGTACAGCTCCACGCTGGGCAAGATGATGGCCAGTTCCACGTTCCCGCCCACCGCTGGCTTAAAAGTGAAGGTCTTGGCCGTGGGGTAGTTAAAGATATCCAAGGTCTGGGTGGCCTCAACGCTCCGTAAGGTGACCGAGGTCCTTTGGGGTTTTTCCACGGCTTTTTCATCGACCAAGCTGGCCAACCCCGAGATGGTCACGCTGTAACTGTCTTTAATGGTCTCTTTGGCCGACTCCCCGCCGACGCTTAAAAGGTGGAGAAAATCCCCGGTGAAGGGAAAGGACAAATCCCCCCAATGTCTGGCCTGAAAAGTTCCGGCGTCGTCGTTTAAAAAGGGAGCCGCGTGTGTCTTCTGGAAGGTTAATAAAAGGCCCTCCGGCCCGTAAAGGGCTTTATTGGCGTCCTCGGGGCTTAAAAAGCGCACTGGGTTGACCACGTCCGACCGCCAGATGTCGTCGATCCGCCGGGCCACCCGAGCCAAGAACTTGGCTTTTAAATAGTTTAAGGCGGCTTTCTTTAACGAGACCACAATGGCGTCCACCCCGCCCGAGGCTGGGTAGAAGCATTTACTGTAATTGTTGATGGCCGCGTTGGCTAAGGTAAAGGCCGATTTAGAGGCGTCGCCGTAAGCTAACCCGCCAAAATGGCTCTCAGCTAACTTAACGGCCTCGTCCGGGTGGCCATCGACCAGATTGACTATCTTGGCCAGTTCCGAGTCAAACTCCCGGTCATGGGGCTCGGCCTCCAAGATGCGCTTCAAAAAGTCCGTCCGATAGAAATACTCGGGCATCTGGGCCCGAATGACCTCAAAGGCCGCCGAGTAAGCCGTGACTTTATCCGTGGCTTTATGGCTGGTCTTAATGTTGTCCTGGATGCGGATCCACTGGGCCACGGCCCAATCCAATTCCAGGTTCTTTAGCCACACCGGGGCCGTGTCGCTCCCTAGGTAAGGCTTTAAGTGGTAGATCAAAAGGTCTAAAACCCGGTCATAGGGCGAGGTTTGGGAATCGGTCCGAAACTCCTCGCCTAAAAAGGAGACCCAGTTGGGCTCTTGGGAGACCTGGAGAAAGGCTTTGACCCATTGCCGCCACTCGCTAACGTAATCGTTATCGTAACGCGATTTAAAGTCATCGGTCTGCTCCTCCACAAACTTCCCTTGGTAATGGGAGTAGACCATCTTCAGCTGCTCGACCATGTCAAAGATGGCTTGGCGGCCCTCTAAGGTGTAAGCCCCCGGGATGACCCCCTCGGCGGAGTTGGTGACCGTCCGGGAGAGATCCAGACCGTAAAGCCGCCAAATGTCGTCAATGGAGACGGATTTAACCCCCGGCAGATTGGCCGTCCACTCCATGACCCATTTAAAGTTCTCAAACGGGATGTTGGAGATGAGGGTGGACACCAGTCGCCTGGACTCCTCCAAATACTTTTTGGGCCCTGGCCCTGGGGTCACCCGATTGAGGTACTCGAATAAAAGCTTATTGTAGACTAAGGTCCATAGATTTTCGGTGGGCCCATGAAAGTCCTGAGGGGTCAAGGGAAAATTCTGAGCCAAGGCCACGTAATCGCCGCGGGAGTCGTAGGTGTTAAAGACCTCAAAGAGCCATAAAAGCTGCCGTAAGCTTAAGCCAAAATCCTTTGATTGATACTCGCTGGTCTCGTCCTTAATCTGCTCTTCCAGGGCGGCCATCATCTTACTGTTGGCCACCTCGAAACTGTGTTGGAAGTTCAACTCCACGTCGTTTTTAAACCGCTCGGCCCGCGAGGTCCAGGGCCACAGCTCGACAAAACGCTCGTCCACCGACTCCAGCTCATCCAAGATGTAGTCCAAGCTATCGCTCCGGCCCAGAAAATGCTCGTTGTCCAACCGCTCATCGCTTAAGATCCACTTAATCTGTTGGACCACCTGGCTCATTTTTTGGTTATGCCGGGTTTCCACGCAGAGGATAACGCTAAAAGCCAAAGTCAAGACATAGTAGGCTAAAAAAAACCCCAATATGACTTTCTGCCGCCGACCCCCCGGAAGGTTCAGCCGTTCCGTTAAGTTCCGGTTGGCCGGTAAGATCCGGGTTAAAAAGTCGCTTAAGCTTTTCACTAGCCCAGTCCGCGCGAACTCGGACCCGGTTTTGGTGGGGCCCTCCATTTCTGGCCGCTCATCCGGGCTATCGTCTTTCCGGGTGGAAAAGAAAAGGCCCTTGACCTTGGGGGCCGGGACGTAGGGGGACCTATGGCTTAAAATGGCGATGATTTTCGATAAAGAGCGCTCAAAGTGGCTTAAGCTATCGGGAAAGGCCAAAACCGGGCCTTGGGCCTCGGGTTCTAGGGGGTTTAAGTTTTGGATGAAGATTTCCCGGACCCGATCCTCTAAGACCTCCCGGGCCACCGCCGAGTCCAAGGGCAAACTCTGGTCAAAAATTAGGCCCGTTGGCCGGTTATGGCTTTCTAAAAGCTTTAAGCCCTCGGACATCCGGGGCCAAACGTCTAAGCGGGTGAACACCAAGTATATGGGGGCCAACTGGTCGGTGGCTTGGGCTAAAGCGTCCAGCCTTTCCCGTCGCTCCACCACCGCCGCCTTCAAGTCCTCCTCGCGGTCGGGATCCAAGAGTTCGCCGGGGATGGTTAGAACCACGCCCTCCAAAGGTTTTTGGCGCCCAGACTCTTTCAGTAAACTAATAAAGGTCTCCCACTCCACGGGATCGACTTTGCTCCCCGGCTCGGAGACCAGCCCTTTGGGGTCCAAGACCACTGAGTTCTCAAACAAATACCAGTCGCAACCGACTAAATCCCGGGCCGCGGCGTCTTGGTCCTCGACCTTGGCCCGTAAGACGTTTAATAAGCCGGACTCCAACAATAATTCCCGTTTGCCGGAGCTGGGCCCGCCTAAGATTAAAAACCACCCCAAATCATTGACCGGATCCACGTCCCCGCCAAAGGAGCGGGGCCGTAAGGCCAACATGCCTTGGCGCCAATGGCGCCGCAGTAGCTCCGAGCCTTCCTCCACCCGCACGCTTTTATCCTTGAGCAATAAGGACTTGGCGTAACGCCTTCGACCGAGCCAGCCAATAAAGCCGATAATAACGTAGTAAAGGATTGGCCCGCCCCAGATCACCGCCAAGGCGATCAAGCCCGACCAACCAGGCCAGCCTTTAAACATAGCTAGAGCCGTGGTCCCGAGGAAGGCGACCACCCCTAAAAAGAGGATCAAGATGACAAGGAGGATCTTTTTCAAGGGAAATCTCTAACCTTAGCCCAACGATCGGCTAAAAGGGCAGACTGTTAATAATATAGCTTCGCCGTAACCAGATGATCAAAAGGACCGCCAAGGGCAAAGCCACGTGCAGAACGACCCAGGAGGCGCTTTGCCAAACCCGCCCCAAGCGGGTCAGCCAGGAGACTTTGGTCGCGGCCACCCGCCTTAAAGTTTCGGTCTGGCCCCAAGTCGACAATTGCTCCATGGCCAAATCCCTTAAGGCCAAAAGCTCGGGGTCCCCAGCGTAGTAGCGGCCCGCGTAACCTAGGGCCAAGGCCAAAGCGTAACAATCCAAAATCCCTTCCAAAGGGTCCGGCCCAGATCCGGGGTTGACCCACAGACTGTCAATGGTGGCCCCCAAGATGGGCGTGGCTAAGGATCTAGCTCTTCTTTCCAAAAGATCGTGTAAGCTCTCAAAGAAAAGCTCCCCGCCTTGGTTGGTGTAAAGGTAACGCAATTGGAAGCTACGCGTGGTCCAGTCCTCGGCCTCGGGGTGATTGGAGTTTAAGATCCGCTCGTCCAACCAGAGATAGATGGGCGTTAAAGCCGCGTTCCGGTCTTCCTCGGTGTAACCCGGGGGCAAGGCTAACCGCTCCTCGCGACTAAAGAGCGAATCAAAACGCCGCCTAGTCTCGTCCCAATCCACGGCCCCTTCGGTGGCCGTGGATTCCAGAAGGCCTTGATGGCAAATCCGGAAAAACCGCTCAGCGAAACGCATAACTCACAGCCTATTGCCAGCCAAGGTGATGATAGCCGATTCTGGGGCTTGCTCCCAGAAAAGCACCAAACGTTGGGCCTTTAAAGCCTCTTGCCACATGGGGTCGGTCTGCCGCACCCCAAAATAAACCGCGTCCGCGCTTTGCGGGAGGCCTAAAGGCGGCGAGGCCATTAAACTTAAAGCCACCCCCGGCAAGTTGTAGGTGATTAAACTATCCACCCGGGCTGGGGAGGCCAATTTGCCGTAGGACATTAAAGACGGGATGTGGGACTCCAAGGACTCCGCCGTTCTAAGCGACAGCCAAAAAATGTAGTTCCCGCTTAAAACCGGCAGATCGGCCACAAATTTAGGCCCTTCCCGCCGGAAGACCAGGATCATCTCCGGGCCCACGGCCAAGGACTCCAAGAGCCTTTTAATCAACAGCTTGGTTTCGTTAAAGGCCGGGTAAGGATCCAAGTGGTCGTAGGGCCTTAAACCGCCAGACCCGGTTAAGGACTCGCCTAAGGACGACAAACCAGGGCTAAAGATGGTCAGCTCGGCGGCTAGCTCCCGTAAAGCCTGAAAGGCTCGATACGGGTGTAAGGCCTGGGGGGCTAAAAGGTAGTGGATCCGGGCGATATGCCGACTAACCACCCCTAAAACGGTGATTAAAGCCACCGCCCGGCCACCAAAGTTTTCCATGTGGGAGGAGGGGTTAAACTTATACTCCTCTAACTGTCGGCTTTTGGCCTTTAAGATCTCCAGGACCTCGGTCATAAGGCGCCTTAAAGGATGTTCCTCGTACAGCCTAATGGACGGCGGGGCGTATTCCCGGCGCGGTAAAACCCGGTCACCCTCGCTTTCCAAACGAGCCAAGGGGATTAAGGTCACCCCCTCTTTGGCTTGGGCCGTCTCGGTCCCAAAAAGGACGTAGGCGTAATACCCTAAAGTCTCCACCTGGCTGGGCGGGCCATCGCCCAATAAATCAGGGACCATGTCCGGCTCGTTTTTGGGGTTAAGGCACCGCCTTTTAAAGCCCGTGCCCGACTCTTCCGGGTTAACGTTGGCGGAGACCCGGGAAAAGACCGGGATGGCCAAACTAACGGTTAAAGACTCTTCCACGTTGCCCCAGAGTTGGCTAAAAGACCGGGGGGCGATCTCCAGATTCCCAGGCAAGACTAAACGCCGCCCATCGGGCAAAAAGAGATCCAAGCGGGTGATCTCCAAGGTCGAGCTGGCCAAGGACTCTAAACTGATCTCCAAATCGGCCAAACCCCAAGGGTACGGGGCCAAGGTCTCCAGAATATAGGCCAACTGATCGTGACCTTGCAGCTCCAGAAGCTGCAAATGCTGCGGCTCCAAGAAGGTGCCCTGCCGCCAATATATGGGACGAAGCTGGCTCACGCTAAATCTCCAAACAGCCTAAAAACGGCCTAATTCAATGACTAAAAACTTAAGGGCCTTTTGGGTCCGACCCGGCCGCCGCGGCTGGGGCTTTGGAGGCCGGCGCGTAAGGGCTGGCCCCATCTTTGGCGGTTTTCGTGGTCACCACCAGTTCCTGAGGCTCCGGTGGGGCTAAGCTGGCCTCCGGGGTGATGGTGATGGACCCGTCCCCGATCACTGGGTAAACATGGGTGTCCGCGGCCACCTGAGTGACCTCGCCCGGAGCCACCGCGGTTTGGTTATCGCCGGGTCCGTCGGGGGCGGCGTCGCCTTTAGCGACCGCGGTTGGAGCGACCGCGGTTTGGTTATCATCGGGACCATCGGTTTCGACCTGAGCCGCCTTATCGCCTTTCCCCGGGAGTCTTAATGGGTTCCTCGTGGGAAGGTTAGGAACCTTACTGGGCGTAAGGCTCGGAGTCTTCCCCGTGGGGGGGCTCGGAGCCTGGCCCGTTGGCGGGCTCGGAGCTTTTTCCGTTGGAGGGCTCGGAACTGGCCCGGGCGCGTTCCCCTGGCCTATGGCGGTGGTGGGCGCCGGGTTAGGGGCCTCGCCCGAAGGAGCTGGACCGGTGGTGGAGCTAGGAGTCGGGCTAGGTTCCGGGCTAGCCGTTGGGCTCGGGACCGGGCAAGTTATCGCCGGACAGGCCGGGCTCGTGGCGGCCAGGGTCTCTTTGCTCGCGGGTTTTTTGGCTGGCCCTTTATCGGCGTAGATGGCCGCGGAGGCCGTGGCCTCGTCTTCGCCGCGCGGGAAGAAGGCTAAAGACTGTTTTTTTAAGACGAGCCAAGCGGCTAAATTTTGGAGCTCATAGGTGTTGGCGAAGAACCACTTTTTGTTCTCATGGACCGGAATGGACATAAACCCAGCGGCCCCAACGGCCGTTAAATCGCTGTAACCGCCGACCACGGCCACGTGCTTGGTTCCCTCTAAACGGTCCACCAACATATCCCGGGTCTCCCCAGGCTGAAAAATGAGCCGTTCGCAACTGATTAAACCGGCGGGCGGCGTTTCCCCTTTGGCCCCCACCGAGGGGCAACTTAAAAGCTCGCCCAACCCTTGGGCTGTCGTCATATTGGCTTTAAACCAGGTTAAATCCGATAACTGGTAAAAGCAGACCGATAAAGCCGCGGGCACCCCTTCAGTGGTGTTTAAATCCCTAGAGGCCACCACGCCTAGTTTTATGGACTGGGGCGCGAAGACGTACTGGAGAGCGTCCAAAGTCTCCACCGGCGGGCCAGGCGGGGGCGCCAAAGCCTCGTTGGGATGGGAGCAACCGCTTAATAACGCGGCTAACCCCAGGATGAGAAACGCTAACCCCCGGAACACTAAACACCTAACCTACGCTCTGGTTATGCCCGCCGCGGGTCCCCGCGGCTTGACTAAAAATGATGATCTCCCGATCCTCGGGCGGGGCCAGACAAGCCCAACGCCCTAAAGATCCGTTCCGCCCCAGCCTTAAACCCGGAACCACGCCCGGGCTAAAAATGACCTTTAAGGAATAGACTAAAGGCGAGTTTAAATACCGATCCACGGTTTTCTCAAAGGCCACCCTTTGGTGGCCGCCAGGCTTTAAGGACTCAAACAAGAACCGGTCAGTCACGGGGATGGTTAAGGAAAACTGGCCACAAACGTCTGGGGCCTTCCGGCCCAAGACCGTCCCGCCTAAGGCGTTAAACTCCCGATCCCCGCCTAAAACCAACCTTTGCTCCACCGGGATGGCCACCCAGCGTAAAACGCACTGGTTGATCTCGGTCACCGGAAAATGGAACCGCCCGGCCACAAAAGCCAAAAGCCCATCCGGGGACCGCACTTGGGAGGCCAATAACCCTAAACAAGCTAAATCCCCCTCGTCTCGAGCCGCGGTGGCTATGGTCTCCTCATCGCCGAGGCCGATAAAGGCGTTGATCATGGCCCAACAGTCCGGGTCTTCCACCTCCATCAGCCGGAAAGCCAGCTGGTTATGGAAAAAGGCCGTGGCGTGCAGCTGATAGCTGGGCATGGAAATGAGGTTGACTAAAAGGCTCGAGCCATAATCCTCATTTAAAACGTCGGCTAAAATCTCCTGGGCGTAAAAGGGCGGCAAAGGCGAGGCGGCCCCGCTTAAACCCATGAAGGTGACCGTTAAAGAGTGCCGATCGCCCAACTCCTCCACCGCCGTTAAATCCGCCGCCGGGAAGGCCAGATCCGGGGAGCTTTTAATCAACAAACCCCGGTTGATTAGGTCGTTTAAAGTCGAGTACTTATCCTGATTGGCCAACCACAAAAGGCGCAAGGCCTGAAAATAGGCGAACTTTTTGGGCTCTTTTTTCAGTTCCTCGATCATGTGAGCCTTTTTACGCCCAGCCTGGGGGGCCAAGTCAGATCGCGGCCCACGTTTTTAAGCTTAATGACTAAACGCGAGTAAACGTTGATCTGATGAAAAAGGCCAAAGAAATGGTCCAAAACCTCGCCAAAAAGGCCCAAATCCCCGGTTGAGGCGAACCCTTGGGGATCCACGGTCAATTCCACCCGGCTCCCCCGGTAAGGGCGGCCCTTTAAAAAATAGTCCTCCAGCTTAATGGATAACTCTTCCACGGCCTCAATGCGCTTAGTGTTGCTAAGGACCCGGCCTAAATCCGGATCATTGGGCTGGGCGTGGAGATTTAAAATTTCCTTTAACCCCTCGACCGTCATGGTGGGGTTAATGTTGACCTGCAAATGGGAGATAAACCGCCACAACCGCCAGTCGCTGTCAATGGGCGGGCAAGCTCGGGTGGGCGGGATGATGTTGGCGAAGGAAACCATGGAGGGCGAGGTGTCCGTGGGCAAATTGATCTCGCCGGTGCGCAAAGAGTCGGTTAAAGAGCCGTTATGGCACTTTAAGGAGGCGGTTATAGTCTCTAAGATGGGTTTATGGTCTTTACTGTAAAGAAAGCTTAAGTAATACTCCCCTTGGCCGGTGATGGGGGATATTCGCCTGATAACCCGGTAAAGCCACTGATTTTTCTTCCGGAAGGTCTCAAAGGGCTGAAAGACCCGCGTCTCGCCGTCCACCCCCCTGGAGACCACTTCCTCCACCGAGAAAACGCCCAGTTTTTCCGCTTCTTGGTCCTGGGGTTTTAACAGGTACTCGTTACTTTTATGATCGACCACGAGGGGATGGGCCGGATGGGAAAAAACGTTAATGGCCGGCACCGCGTTTAAAATAAAATCCTCCGCCCGGGCCGGGGCGAGCGGGGCGGCCAGATTGGCCAACCTAAAGCGGATGATAAAGCTTTGGTTGGTGTTTTCGGACAAGACCTTCAAACCGGTCACTTTCAGAAACATGAGCTTCTGGGGCGAGACAAAATATTCTTGGATGAGGTTAAAGGCCAACAAAAGTTGATTGGGCAAAGCCCGCTCCTCAGGGCCAAACCCCCATAGACCCAAGCTCTCGGGGCCCAGATCAAAGACCACGCCTTGGCTCTCAATTTCCACCGTCTTAATCCGCCGCAATAAAACCCGCCTTCTTTCACAGGCTTCGGGATAATCCCCGGCCAAGTGGAAGACCAAAGTGTTGGAGGCCCAAGACTTTAAGGGAGCCGCCGAGGTGACGGTTAAGCTAATGGAGCCTTCGCCCCCGCGACCGTCCTCGACCTCCACCTTGGTGATGGCCGCGGGTAAAACGGTTAAAGGCGTCGTGGTGGTGAACTTGGCCGAGACCCCGTCCACGGGGATGGAGGCTAAAGCCGCCCCGGCGGGCACCAATAAAGACTCGGCGAACCCCCTGACCGGCTTAAAAGCCATGATGGTTAGACTGGGGACCGGCTGGAGAGCTGAGGGGCAGACTAGGCGGAGTAAGGATTGGACCAGATCGGGAAAGCCATCGTTAATGGATTTGCGGACGAGGCTGGACATAAAGGCCACGCCCTCTAAGAGCCTTTCCACGTCCGGATCGTCGCCTTTAGCCCCAAGCATGGGGGCCAAAGCCGGATTGTCGCGGGAAAACTCCGATCCCCAGACCCTTAGCTTGGCTAGCTCTTCCTGGTACAGATCCTTCAGAGCCTGACTCATGGCCTTAACCCAAAATACCTTTCAAAACTGATTTTGAGCGCTTTTGCGCTGATTTAGAAAACTTGGATCTGGCCATCCGGATGAATGGCCGTGGAAAAAAATAGACTCCGCTTCTCATTGGTCAATTCCACGTTGCCGGTCACGGAAAACTCCAGAACCCCGGTCTCGCGGTTGGGGGCTTTTTGAACCTCCGCGTTTTTTAAACGCGGCTCGTACTTGCGAATGACTTCAGTTAAGACGCGGGCCATTTCTTTGAAAGTGTCAATCTCGCTGTCCCCCGCCAGACTAGCCATGTCCGGCAACCCAAAGTCCGGGGCCGAGGCCGAGCTGCCTTGATGGGTGTTTAAAATTAGCCGGAGATGTTTTTCCATAGAGGCGGTTAAGGCTTCCACAAAAGTCATTTCCGCTTCCGGCCCATGGCTTTGCCGGATTCTCTCCAGGAGACGGAGTCGCATTGAAGCTCCTTATAGCCCTTAAAACTCTCTTTTGTTATAACACAAAAACTGCCAATAATGAATACGGTTATAGAGAATAAATAGCGATTAAAAAATTTTTTTTCGCTCTAGCGCGTCTAGATAACCTAATAAATCAACATATTGAATCGTAATTAAAAAGCAATCTAAATATAGAGGTTATCTCAAAGACTCGTCCGCTAAAATAGCCATGGTAAAAGGGCTAAGTCATTTCTTTTAAATATTTTTTCAAAAATAAAATAATCATATTTGGAAGCCTGATAAAAATAACCTATCGCCCTAACTCTACGTAAATTTAAGTTAGACGCTTTTTTACGCTTCTTTAAAGTATTAATAAAAAACGCCTTGGTTACGCTATAGAGAAAAGACCATTAGGCGCGCTTCAACTATTGACAATGGCCGCGACTATGTTTATAACAACCATAGCTTAACTTTTCAGTCAATAATCCTAAAGCCTTTTCGCAAGTTTAAGGCTGATAAAATAGTTAGTTTAGTTAAAGGTTAATTGATTTTATAGTGGCTTTTGGTTCTGGTTAGTGAAATCTGGAGCCATTATCGTAAGATGCGCCTTTTAGGCGATAAGGTTTGACTTCCTCGCCCGCTAGGTTCGCTAGACTTTTTTGGCGCGCCTTAAACCAAACCCCGGCGCCTAAAACCAAAGGCGCAAGGCTCGCCAAGGGATTTGGGGGAAGATGGGCTAGGGGCCAATTGGGTCAACCGTCCTTTGGGTGGGCCGCGCTTTGGCCAACTATTGTTAAAAATAGCTAATTATTTATATTAAATCTACTGTTAGCGCTAGATTTAAACCGCCTAACCGCGCGACTTAAAAAATAGCGATTATTGGCAATATTATGGGCTATCTTAAATAACTAATAGCTTAAATATAATTTTTAGCGCGATCGCTGGCGAAACTCCGCCAAACAATCGCGCTTAAACTATTATTCCAGCGTAAAAACATGTTTACGGATAAATTTACCTCAGCATCACCCCGACTTGTTTTAAAGAGACCGAGACGCCGGAGAAATCTAACGTCATATCAGCCTGGCTAAGGTTGATACTGCCCATGGCGGATTTAAGCGACATGGCGCCTTGGCTTTCTATATCAACCGCGTTCGCGCCAATCTTGATCGATCCGCCTTGCTCGACCGTTAAATTAATCTTTTTTCTCCCCACGGACACGACCGCGTCTTGGTCACCAGTTATCGATACGCCTCCGCCCTTTGAGAGAAGCACGCTGGTCTTCTCGGCTACTTGAATACTCGCATATAAACCAGACAAAAGAATAGATGGAGCGCTGTCTGATTTTATATTAGCGTCACCCTGCACTAACCTAATTTCGGATTCCTGTCCAACCGCGTTGATTGCGATATCCCCATGACCAACTCCATCGTTCAAGGTTCTAAGGAGAATACCATTGTCCTTCATTTCATCCTCAACGGGTATTTGTGGCATGCATTCATTTAACAGAACGCCCATCGCGGTAAACACCGCTCCCAGAGCTATATCTTTCGCCTCGATTGGGGCCTCCTCTGGTAGCCCTTCTTTAGTTTCCGCGGTTGTCTCCAAGGCTTTTTTGGCTGTTTTGTAGACAGTGTCATAAATACGCCCTTCAACGGCCCCGAGCCCAGCTATTAGCTGGATAGAATTCCTGGCTTTGTTGACTATGGATCCGCTAGCCACCTGACTAACCTCATCCGCCACGCTCCTGACCATATCGCCTCGTAAAAGGACAACTTTGGCCTCTTCCAAATTCGTTTCCCAATCTGGCTCAAGTATGTCCGGGGTCAGCATTTTTTTACTGTTAGACGCGGCCGTATCTTCGCTGATCGCGAATCTTAACATGTCGCCCAAAGAGCCAGAGTGCGACTCCAAAATTAAGGGGCCATCGCTGGAAACCGAGGCGTGTTTAGCGGATCTGACCGCCACATAAGAGTGTTCGTTGGTGATGAGAATTCCTTGAGGCGGTTTAAATACGCTTTTTAAGGTGTAAAGCATGGTCACGTCAGTGATAATCTGGGCAATGACATCTACACAGAAGGAGCCACCGTTAATGCCTTCCGAGGCTTTCTTTATTCGTAAAGCCCGAACGGTCGCTGGCCCATCGCCGCCTTTTTCTGGATCGTAATCGTCAGTGCCTTCTCGGGCTTTATCCTCATCGTCAAGGTTTTGCCAGATTTTCTCAGCGTCTTCCGCTGCGGCCGTCAAAGAACCCAATAGTAGGCAGATGCTAGTCACGGTCAGCTCAGACGTTTTTATGGCCCGCATAGTGTTCTTAACCTCATCGTCCGCGACCGTGAGCTCGATTAAAGGCGGATGGGGCCCAATAGGCGCTCGCCTTAAATCATTGTACGCGTCATAGATGTCCACCATTTTGGAGACTAAATCCATACTGACGCTCATCCCAGCGGCCGCTTGTTGGGCTATGACGGATGGTCTATCCACACTATCATCGCCACGATACTCCGTGCCGAAAGACGCCATATCCGTCGCGACCGTGGCCGCGTCAATGATAGTTTGGAGAATCGTGTAAAAGGCTATGAGTTTAGTGTTACTGACAGTTACGGCGTATATCGAGCCAACCTTGGCCTCCTTCTTGATGGCCGTCATATCGCCCATGTTCATAGCCAATAAGTTAACTTTGTCCGCCTCGATTAAGGCGTTGGTGGGGGAGTTGGCGGACAGGGAAATTTTGCCTCGGTTGCAGCCAGAGGATAACATCACTTTTTGTTTCCCGGGCTGCTCGTTAAACATCAAAGTCCCGCCGCCTTTGGTCCCAAAGCCAGCCATAGCGTTGGTGGTGGAGTTGACGACGTTATTGGTCTCTTTATTGGCCACCGCCCCAGAGATGACCGGGCGATCCGGGTTCCCGTCAACAAAGGTCAATAACACCTCAGTCCCAGGCGTTAAGGGGAAGTTCATGCCATAGCCCCGGCCCACATATGGTTGAGCCATACGGACCCAAGCCGAGGCCTTGCCATCGGAGCGACCGGAAAAGTCCATGGGTAAAGCGATCTTATACCGGCCACAGCCATCGATTTCTGGCGTGGCCCCCGAGCCAGCCCCGTCAATCCAGGCGGTGACCGAGCCGGAGATCTTTTTCCTTTTGACAACGCGCCGCGGACGATAAGGGACCGAGAGCTTCTGGCAGACAACGTTATGGACAAAAGACAGATCCTCATGCCCGAGGTCAATCCCCAGCCGCGAGCTTAAAGCCCCACTTTGGGACCCAGAGAATTCCGTCCGAACCGTTAGATAACGGTCATTAAAGCCCTTCCACGGGTGTTTTTCCAAGGAAAAAGTCAAACCCGGCTTTATCCCAAACACCGGGGTGGACAGATAATAACGCCCACAATTGGCCAGGATTTCCTCTTTCCTTAAATAAGCCAGGCGAATGCCCTCGGCGGAGGTGGAGAAATTCTCCCCGTACAGATGAACCTCCCCTCGGCCCTTAGAGGAAACGGTCACATCCACATGTAAAGGCCGGTAGGGATCTTCCCAGTTGTAGTCGTCCAAGACCAGATTTTTGGGCGGAAAGGCGCTTTCCGCCCTAAAGTTATAGGCCGGCGTTTCCCCCGGCGATAAGGCTAGACCGCTCACCGCGGCGTTCCTTAGAACTATTTCCTTATCTCCGTATAGCAGGGGCTTAAACTGGACGTTATTGTCCGTGATGACCGCGATTTCGCCGTTGGGGGTCTGTTCGTACGATAAGGTCAACCCATCATGGCTTAAGGTCCGCCACACAAAATCCAAAAGATCCTCTTCATATTGAAAGACGAAATCCCGCTGCGGATAATCTTGGCCTTGGGCCTTAATCTTGACGCGATCCGCCTCCAACCCGCCGAACTTAAAACTGTCCTTTAGAATGCCCAAACAGTTGTGGTCGAGATGGATCCGGTTCTGGACCTGTCCTCTTAATAGACCTATATAGGGGATCATTTCCACCTCTAAATAGGTAAAGGCGTCCAACTGAGAGCCAGTGGACATTTTGTTAATAAGGCCAGTCCAAACGGTATAGCCAGCTTGGGCTCCCTCCTCATCGCTTTGGGGCGAGCCATCGGAAATGGTTAAGGAGCAGGGCGTGGCGAAAAAGTCTTCCCATTGGGCTTCCTCCAGGTCTTTACTGGGCGCCAGGAGGGTCACCTGGATATTGTACAGCTCGTTCAGACCCGACCACCCCTGGAATTTAATCACCTGGGCTTTAATGTCTTTAAAAGCTAGAAAGGAAAAATCAAAAACCGCGCGGGAAAAGTTTGCCATATCGCTCACCAAAAAGGGCCTTTAGGCCTACTGTAATTATGATCGTCTTATTGTAACTTTAAAACTAATTTGTTACGCGTTAAATATACGCGTTGTAGCGGTTACGCCAGGATAATATTGATAATATTTGTTATAAACGCCAAAATTTACCTTAATCGTTTGAAGGCGCCGGTAACCATTGGCCCGAAAAAGCCCGCGACTTAGCCTCGCCTTTCGGGCTAACTAGCCCTAACTATTTAGCTTTTCGCGTCAAAAATTTTGCCTTAGGCCCCTTACGCCCCAACGGTTATATCCCTATAGAATTGAAATTGATTCTATTTCTCAATCGTAATAAGAATTTTTATACCCTCTTCTTCTGACCCTGTCAACCTTTTTATCCACTAGGGCCAAAGGCTTTTTTCCTAACTTTCTTTTAAAAAATTAGTTAAACAATTATTATTCGCTAATAACTACGGTTCAAGATAGTTAGACTTTGGCCTTGGATTTTAAGATGGCCCTTACCTCTTCCTTTGACGCGTTTTAGCGGGGATTGATAAGGTTTAATTCTTTAGCCGACTTAAGCTAAAAACGACTATCACGACCAAAACTACAAAAAACACTATTTTACTCATTTTAAGAACCCCTTAAAATTTTATTGATTGTTTGATCCTTAGATTCATTTTGTTATCAATAAAATCGCTTTGAAATTAGGGTGATTTTAGCGGCCTAAAATGACGCGGCCAAAGCCGTACTTGATAGGCCTTGAGCGAATTTCCAACTGACTTTTTGGAAGGCCGCGACTAATCTCGGGTCAAAATGGGCCCCGGCCCCGGCTATAATGATCCGCTCGGCCATTTCGTGGGACAGGGCGCTTTTATAGGGTCTTTCGGAGATTAAAGCGTCGTAAACATCGGCGATGGCCATTAACCGCCCTTGTAAGGGTATTTCCTCGCCCGCTAGACCATACGGGTAGCCGGTCCCGTCCCATTTTTCGTGGTGGGTTAAAGCTAAGATCTTGGCCTGGTTCATAAACTGGTGATTGTCTTTGGGTAAAGAGTCGCAGATCCGGTCAATGATACTGGCCCCGATGGTGGTGTGGGTCTTCATCTCCTCAAACTCGGCCTCGGTTAACTTCCCTTTTTTCTTCAAGATGGCGTCGCTAATGGAAATCTTCCCCACGTCGTGGAGCCTTGATGATTGCAGAACCAGATCCACATCCCAATCCTCAATTTCGTCAGCGTACGCCCCGGTCTCGATAAGCCCCGAAAATAGATACTTTAACCAGTTCATGGTCCGGCTAATATGCCCGCCAGTGATGTCATCCCGGCTTTCCACCAGATCCACCACCGTCTCCAAAACCGAGACCTGAAGCTTACTGACCTTTTCCGTTTCCTCAGCCACCATTTTTTGGAGGTTTTCATTAAAATTTTTAAGCTTTTTCCCTTGTTCCTCCATTTTTAGTCGTTGCTTAATGATGGTAAGATGTATCTCAACTCTTTTTAATAGCAACAGTGGCTCAAAGGGTTTAGTTATATAATCCACGGCCCCCAGGCAGAGCCCTTCCAACTCGGAGCCTTTGTTGTTGATTGAGGTCAGGAATATGACTGGAATGTCCGCGTAATGAGGCGAGGATTTGAGTATTTTTATAGCCTCCACCCCATTAATCTCGGGCATGTTGATGTCGAGAAGAATTATCGCCGGCGTAATTTTGCTCAGTAAATCAAACATCCTCTGAGCGGAAGGGACCGTAAATATTTCTCCAATGGTGGCTAAGGCCGTTTTCGCGCATTTTAAATTTGTTATGGAGTCGTCCACCACCATTATCTTTTGAGGTCTCCACTCTTCGCCGCTCATGCTCCTCCTTTAAGCTGGTCGCTAGCGACCAGGCTTTCTCAAACTCGGACACCAATAGGCACGAGCTAATTTCCCGGGTAATTTCCCGGGTCTTTTTATCGCCCATGGCCTCTAGCCGTTCCACCAAGGCTTCGGACTCATTGAGATTAAAGGCTCGGGTGGACTCGATTAACGCGCTGATTATCTCCCCCTCGAAAGCGTCGCCGTCCTTGGGGTCGGATTCCTCGTCCAAAGCCTTAGGGGAGACGGCCTCGCTAATAAAATTAGAGTAAGACCGGAGCTTTTCCAAGGCCGTCTTAATGGAGCTTAAGACCTCGCGCATGAGCTTCCGGAACTTACGGTACCTTTCGCCTTGAAAGAGCTCATAATCTTTATTCATGGCCGCGTTCTCAAAGAAGGCCGCCTCACTGGACAAACCAGCGGCCCCCACATTAGCGGCGGCGCTCTTTAAGGCGTGAACCCGGATGACATAGATATTTAAGTTCTCTTCTTGATCCACCGTAGGCGGGGTTTCCATGGTCAAATCGATGGCCGCCATATCCATCACAAAAACGCCTAATAACTCAAAATATTCGCCTAATGAGCCATTACTTCTTTTAATCCCCACGTTCACATCGATGTTCGCCCCAAACTGTCGGGATAAACTTTCAATTATAGGTTTTGAGTCTAAGCCTATCTCTGGGGATTGGGGGTCGAGCCCTTTAAACTCCAACCCGTTGGCGTCCTCCAAGGGCAAGCGGAATTTTTGCGGGATCCATTTTTCCAAGAGAGCCTGTAAGCGCTCGGAATCCACGGGTTTGGAGATAAAATCGTCAAACCCCCGGGCCAAAAGCGTTTCTTTAACCCCATTGACCGCGTTGGCCGTAAAGGCGATGGCCACGGGAATATGATTAGTCCCTTTGGCTTGCTCCCGAATCCTTTTTAAGGTCTCCACCCCATCAATGCCGGGCATCAGCTGATCGATTAGAACTAGATCAAACTGAAACTCTAGGGCCATGGCCACCGCCTCTAACCCGCTTTGGCAGGTTTTCACCAAGACCTCATAGGGGGCCAAGAGACCTTTAGTGACTAAAAGATTGACTCTCACGTCGTCCACCACCAAGATTTTAAAGCCCGGGGCCCTAAAGGTGACTATAAGGCGGGCTTTTTCCTCGGTCGGGGTCTCGGGCATCGCCCCGATGGGCGTGGGGTCGATGACGCCTTGCTTAATGGTGGCCGTGAACTTGGACCCTACCCCGTACTGACTTTCAACCGCGATGTCGCCGTCCATGTACCGGCAAAGGTGGCTCACGATGGCCAAACCCAAACCGGTGCCCTCCACGTATTTTTCGCTACTGGACTCATTGACGATCCGCACAAAATCTTTAAATAGCGAGCCTAAATCCTCCTCTTTGATCCCAATTCCAGAGTCCTCCACGCCTAAACTCATCCGGATGGACTTTTCCTCCTCTATTATTCCCGTCACGGTCAGTTTGATAAACCCATTTTGGGTGTACTTGACGGCGTTGGAAAGAAGGTTTAAAAGGATCTGCCGAACGCTCCGCGAGTCGCCTTCTAAAACGGTCGGTAGATTGTCGTCCACCTCCATTTTAAAGGCCAAACGTTTCTCTTTCACTCTTAAGTTCACGATATTATAGGCTTCCCTTAAAGTTACTCGTAGATCGTATGGTTCGTTGGCTATTTGGTGTTTACCGGATTCTATTTTGGAAAAATCGAGGATATCGTTGATGATTGAAAGGAGGCTGTTACCGGCTTTTAAAATCTCTTCCACATAGGTTAGGCTTTCCGGTTGGCCTATATCGCGCCTGGCCAGCTCACTTAAGCCGATAATGGCGTTCATGGGCGTGCGGATCTCGTGGCTCATCTTGGCTAAGAAACTGGATTTAGCCCGGTTTTCCTCATCGGCCCTTTCTTTTTTCTTTTGGAACCGGATAATAATGGCGCTCATTATAAGGGCCATGAATAAACTGACGGCTAAAACGATGGTCAGAGATCGCCGAGCTTCTTTATAGTAGTCTAAAGCCGGGGTCAGATGGCCCATTAACCAACCATTGTTTAATAGACTGAACCAGAAAAGGTGATCGCCTTTATCGCCTAAGTCCACCCGACCGGTTAGTAACTCTTCTTGGGTGGCTTTCAATTGCCGGACTATGGGCCCTAGCTCTAAGGCGGCTATTAAGTCTTCGCTCGGGTAGCCCACTATTGGGTGGTTAATGACATTTAAGGAGTCGTCCATTAGAAGCGAGAAACTGGCCTGATTAACTTTAAAGGCGTTGACTTTCGCCACTATGGGCTCCAAAGGGTAGTCAATCCCCACCACCCCCCGGATAACCCCCTTGGCGTCCATTATGGGGGCGTACAGAGCGGTTATGGCTATTTCCCGGCTTTTATCTAAGTAGGGCGCGGCGTGATGGATGGCGGCTTTTTCTTGGGTCGCTTGGAGCCAGGCGGCGGTTTTGTGATTAAAGTGGCGCTTGGGGATAATCCCGTAGTGATCAATATAATTACCGTCCACATAGCCATAAACGGCTTTAACCCCATCGCTCGCTTCCCTTTGGTTATAGGCCGCGTTCAATATTTGAATATGGTCTTTTATTTTGTCGGGGGAATCGTCATACTCTAAGGCTCGCCCCAAGTAGGCGGCGGAGTGGAGCGTAGTCTCCTCGTTGGCGCGAATATGATCTTGAATGGAAGCGGTGAAAGCGATGATTTTACTCTGATTGTTTTGATCAATCTGTCTTTCCATAATTGAGCTCAGGTAGACGTAACCCCCTAAGGCCACCGCCTCAAAGGCCAAAACAATCAAGACAACCAATATTATCGATTTATAATTCGCTTTGGACAACTTCTTTATTTTCATATTATTCGCCATTCGCTCTAAACCATTTTATTAACCTTTTGGTTTGAGCCCTTATTTAAATTGACGAACTAACTAGGCATTATCAATTCTTAAAGCCATGATATTTTCGATCTTTGACAAAATGAATTAATATCGACTAATAACACTCTTGTTTTTGCGGCTTTTTGCCTTAAACCAAAGCCTAAGGGCCGTCTAACCTTTGGCCCTTTCTTTTTAAATCCCGCATCCTAAACCTATACATTTGTTTAAACAATTATATTTATGGCGGTAATTTTAAATAATCATTTATTTTTTTATTATTTTTTATCATTTTTTTCATTAATACATTTAGATAGACCATTTTTTAGGCCAGAAATTTACCCTTCTGGTCGCCTTTTTTTGGCGATCCGCTTTTTCACGACGATTTTTAGTTTTTTCTGATGTCTTTAATGTATAAAGCGTTAAAAATATTAATTTTTTTTAACTTAAAAACATAATGAATAATAAAACAGGCTCTTTAAGATTTTTTCCAGACGGTCCCGAGCTAACTAGCGTTTTTGGTCATCCAACCTGAAGCGTCAAATATTAAGTTTATTGAGTCTCAATTTCAATAATATTTTAGCTGAGCCTTCTAACCTTGTCAAGTATGTATAGCTTTCTTTTTCCATTAGCTTAAGCGATATAAGCGTTATATCGGGCGTAAATTAATATCCCTTTCAGGTTCCGGCAAGACTCCGCCCGAAGCCATATTAGGCCCCATAATGGTTTCCGCGAGCCCATCTTAATGAGGCCCTAAATATTTTTTTGACCCTTTTTAAGGCCTTTTTAGACGATTGTGGTCTAAATTTTTAGTTGGCAAGGCGTTCTTTTTCTCTTGGCCCCATTTTTCTTTTTAGCCTTGGTCTAGCTAGCGGCCAAAAGGAGCTTTTTTTCCAGACCAAAGCCCGAAAAAAAGCCCCCCTAAAGTTAGCCCTATACTAACTTTAGGGGGGCTAATCGTGGAACTTTAGGGCTACTTCACGTTCAAGAGAGTCGAGTTAAGGTCGGCCCCTTTTAGGTTGGTTAGACTGTCCATTTCAGCCCGGTAAAGGTCAGCCCCATACAGACTGGCCCCGCCAAAATCCGCGCCTTTCAAAACAGCCCCGCCCAAGACGGCCTTAAACAAGTTGGCCTTAGTGAGTTTAGCCCGGGAAAGATCCGACCGAAAGAAAACCGTCTCCTTTAAGCTGGCCCCCCGCCAATCGCTGCCAGTTAAAGACACCTCTTGTAAGTTGGCCCCATCGGCTTTAACCCCTTGGAAATTGGTCCCGGTGGCCGCGGTGTTAACCAATAGAAACCCAGTCAGATCGGCCTTCTGGAACTTAGCCTGGCCCAGGTCTTGGCTAGCGAAGATCCTTAGCCCCGTCCCTTGAACCTCGGAGAGGTTGGCGTTTTTAAACTGACAACGCTCAAAGGTGGCTTTGGCTAAATCCGCCCCTTTTAAGGCCGCGTCCGTTAGGTTAACCTCGCATAAATAGGCCTGGCCTAGTTGGCTACCCGTTAAATCGCGACCGCTCAAATCAATTTTATTGAGGCGAGAATCGGTTAGGTCATAGCCTATAAGGTTAGTCGGGAGGATCGTTTGGGTGATGATGGCCTTGGGGGCCTTTAAGGTCCCTAACTTAGCGGTGGATAGATCGAGACCGATTAGATCCGCCCCCGTAAAATCCGCCTTTAAGGCCTCTAGCCCCTCGACCTTGGCCGCGGTGAGATTAGCCCGAATGAGCGTGGCCCCATTAAGCGTGGCCCCGGTTAAATTGGCGCCTTCCAAAAGAGCCTCGGTTAAGTTGGCCCCAGTAAAATTAACCTCGCTTAAATCGCTTTCCCGTAAATCCGCTTGGCTTAAATCCCGCCCCACAAAATTGAGGCCCTTTAGGTCTAACCCAACTAAGGAGGCCTTGGCGAAACTAGCCTCTGGATCGCCTAAACGCTCCGCCACCATCTGGCGGTTTTTGAAGACCAAAGTTTCCGGTGGCTCTTCCGGGTCGGCTTTCGCCTGAGGCGGCGGGTACTCCACCGGCGGGGGCGACTCGATGGGTTTACGCGATTTAGCTAAGGTCTGGGCGTTTAAGGGATCGAAATGGATCAGCCGATCTAAAAGGGCCGGAACCGCCAGACCGGCCATGACCGCCAAATCTCTTAAGGACTCAGCCTCAGCCGGCGGTTTTTTCCGTAACTTATCCAATTCGGGCATAACTTTTAACAATGGCCCGCCCTCGGGGGTCAGGCCCAGAGTTAATAATGATTGGCCCACTTCGTCCGAGCCCCAAGCCACCTCTTTGTACATTTGCGACTGTTTCTCAATGTTTTCCACCATGCTGCCTTGTTTTAGGCCCATGATTTTGTCCATTTCCGCGCCCACGGACTTTAAGCTGGCCATCCTCGCGGCCCACGGAGCGAACTTATTGGCTTCGGCGGTGGCGGTTAAGCTCTTAATGAATGACTCTATTTTGACCCCCCGGACCGGATCGATCCCGGCCTTGGCCCAGTCGATGGGCGGCGAGGTCAGACCCAGTTCCCTGGGGTTTGGGCCCAAGAAGGCTTTTTTAAAAGTCTGGGCTTGCTCTGAGCTTAAGTACATTTGACTCTGGAGGAGCGGGTCTTTGGAGCTTAAGGCTAGGGTTTTTTGGGTCAGACTCTCGGCGGCCCCTTTAGGTAAACCCATTAAGGCGGCCACCTTCTGGCCATGGGCCTCGGCGGCCAGCTTAAAGGCCTCGTCCGACTCAAAGGCGGACCGTAAAGGCACGGGGGTTTTAACGCCTTGGATAAAATTATCGGCCTTTTCCGGGGACAGACCTTGCTTTAAAAGAGCGGATTTAGCCATGGCCTCTTCGGAAACGGGTTTGGCGTTTTTCATCTCCTTTTCCACAGTTTCCATTAACTTGGCGTGCTTTTCCAAATGGGGGTTAAGATCGTCCATGGTCATGGGCCTTAACCCCGCTTTTTTTAAGGCCTCGTTGATTTCCGGTAAACTTCGCTCGGCGTGACTTTTGGCCATGGCCAAGACCGCCATCGCGTTCACAGGCTGGGCTAGCTTAATCATATTTTCCGGCGGGGGCGGCGGGGCGACTTCAGGAACCTCGGGAACCTCCGGGGCCTTCGGGGCTTTAGCCGCGGGCGGGCTTTCCGGCGGCGGGCTGGCCTTAGCCTCTTCCGGTTGGGGTAAAGTCTTCTCCGCTGGTGGGGCCGGCTCTAAGCTTTCGTCTTTTTCGGCCCTTTCCAGAATATTGGCCATGGTGGCTGGTTTATCGGTTAGACGCTCTAGGGCCACGGCCACTAGTTCCACGCCGGAGTTCTTTTCATCGGGAACCGGGATAACGGACCGCCACATTAGAAGCGCGGTTTCCACCCCGGGAAAGAGCCAAATGGTGTCTAAGTTGACCGTGGCCTCTTGGACCAGAGCTTTAGGTTGACTAGTCTTAACGATAACTCGGGGTTTTAAACCCGGCAAAGCGACCTTTAAGGTCGCGATGGTGGGGTGGACGTTTTGGAGAACCACGGCCTCATCCCCCCGAAAGTAGCCAACCTTGAGCCTTTGTTTCTCCTGGGCCAGGTTAAAGACGCTAAAGTCAAAGTCCTCTGGAAACCCGGGCCAAGCCGTTTTAAGCCATTTGTCGCCAAAGGTCCCGACTTTCTCCGAGCGGGTCAAATCGAAAGCCATGGGTAAAGGCGAGGCTGGGCCCGCGGTCACTTCGCCCCCGCCCCCGTTGCGGCTCGGTTGGTAGTCAAAGACCTCGGGTTTAGCTAAGATCCCTTCCGCCCCGTAAGTCTCCTTGGGTTTAACGCCATTGGGGTTCCACTTGGGGTCAAAGAGGGTTTTATCCCAGTCTAAGACCTTGGATTTAAAGGCTTTAAACCGCCCGTCAGTGTATTCCTCCGGGATCACCGCGAACTTTCGGGTTAAAGCCCCCACGGACAAGGATGCCAGAACGGCCCCGCCTTTAGCCCCGCCATTATTATTATGGATCTCGGCTAAGGCTAAAAACTCCCCTCTTTTTTTGGCCAGCCCCATATCCAAGGTTAGGCCCTTAGTGGCGTAGGGCGTAAAGGCCTTGACCACGGCGGAGTAAGCTAAAGCGGGCTCTAAAACCGCCCCATCGATTAAGGAGAGGCCTAAGCTAAAAGTTAAGCATAATAGGTCGCTTTCCACGTGGCGGTAGTTATGCTGGGAGGGTCTAAGGCTTTGAGCCGCTTTTATTTTCATGGTTAATCCGCCCGATTTATCCCTTTTTGGTCCGCCGTTTTCGCCGGGCCAAAATTAGGGTCTAAAAAATGTTATTATAGCCTTAAAATAGTCTAAATAGTCTATCTATTATTATTTATTATTTAACTGTAAAATACTAATCTTTTAAATACGTAAATATAGGGAAAAACTAGCCAGATCCATTTTGACCAGAGACCAAAATAGATTTAGACCATTTTTCCCTTAATTTTGGGCGTTTTAATGAGGCGAGTTTCTTAGCTCATACGCTTGGCTGACCTTAAGCCATCGACTTTTCTGGAAGACCAAAGACACGCCGGAATATGTAATTGATTCTAATTCTCATTATTACTAATTATAGATCTATACTCTTAACCGTCTACCCTGTCAAGACCTTTAAGCCCTTTTGCGGCCTGACTTTAAAGGTTAAACTCCGCTGGTCTTAGGTCCCGCGGGGCCTTGGGACTTTGGGTCAACGGTCATTTTAGGGAACTTAATTTTAAAAAATTAATTGATTGACCAATAAGCGCTAATGTTACTGTACAAACGATTTTAAAAAGGTCTAATCAAATAATATTAATAATTTTTAGGTAAATTAGAGAAAAGAAAAGAAATTTTAAGAGGTCAGTTACGCGGGTGGTTGAGGGCCAGATTCTTCGCGGGCCAAAAAGTTAACTTTTAAGTCATAGCCAAATCAACTATACCAGGTCAAAGTGACTTAAGCGGCGATTCTAATTTTGGCTTCAGCCTGAAAATCCTGTTGGGAAGGTAGGATTAATTAGCGGATAGCGAGTTTTGTCCAAAAAAAGATAGCTTGTTTTGTCCTTGATTGGCTAATCAAGCTTTAAAGGCGCGGAAAGCTATATTTATGAGGAAGACTAGTAGAGAAAAAATGGACCAAGCCGGGGCTGGGTGGGATCGGGCGCGCTAACGCGACCTGGACAACGCCTCCCCCCAGAAAAGATCTTGTAGATCAGGGACAAAATCTTTTATCAGCTTTTGGACATATCTGGCCGCCACTGAAAAGATAGTCCAAAGGGAAAGCTATCGCCAATCTTAAACTAATTTTTTCTTTGGAGTGGAAAAGAGGGGTTTTGGGGGTCTCACCCCAAAATTATCGCGCGCTCTTCAAAGATTTTATTTTTTGGATTTTATTTTTTGGATTTTATTTTTTGGATTTTCTTATATATCAAGAAAACATTTTACCTGTTTTTTTGATAGGTCATC
>JAISRZ010000035.1 GCA_031273455.1 Deltaproteobacteria bacterium
GCCAGATCCTTAGCTTTTGGAATATTATAAGGTTTTTGCGGCTGATTTTCCAATAAGACCATAAGTCAAAAAAGTTCTGGTCCGCCTCTTCTACGGTTACGGGGCTAGACTATGTTTCACAGACCAGGTTTCAGGCGTGAACTAGATATCGTCGATCCTATGATTGGTCCTATGGCTAAAATGTCCCCCCAGGCGAACGCTTACATTATTCCTTTACACAACGAGAATCTAAGGCCCAGGGGCCTCGGACTTTAGGGAGGAAAAGCGGGATTTACTGGCCGCGGCGGCCGGGGCCGTGGCCCTTAACATCTGCCGCCACAAGGGCAGAACGTCTTTCGAGGCTAAAATGGTTTGGCGAATAAAGGCTTGTAAATCCACCGGGCTTAAGCCAATGGTTTGGAGGATGTAGTCCGGATCGGCCTCTAAAACCTCGGTCTGGAGACCAAAACCTATTTTGTTGGCTAAAATGTCAGCTAAAGAGGTTAAAGCCACAATAGCTTTGTTTTCTTTGGCCTTTTCTGGTTGATGATGGTACAAAATAGCCTCTAAATAAATCTTAGGGAGCTTCCACATACAAGCCAGCTCAAAACCCACGAGCTCGTGCCGGATCATTAAAGCGCTTTCGGCCTCCAAACCGATCTGCCCAGCTAGGATGAGATCTAACAGCTTTTGGAATATTAGGGGAAACTTGGAGACTAAAACGATTAAACCCAGCTCATGTAAGAGCCCGGCGATCATGGCCTCCCCGGGCTCAACCGTTTTGACCTGGAGGGCCAACCGCTGCCCCAGCCAGGACACGGCTAAAGAATGGATCCACAAGGATTCGGAGTCAAACCCCCGAGGCCCCGCGGAGACGTTAAAGGTCTCGGTTAAACCCATGCCCAAAGACATAAGGCCCAACTCTTGGTAGCCAATGATGGTGATGGCTCGCTCCACGGTTTTGACCGGGACCCTAACCGCGTAGTAGGTGGAATTGGCGAGACTAATGACTTTGGCCGTTAAGGCCGGATCCATCTCCACCACGTCCCGGAGCTCCCGGACCGAGGTGTTGGGATCGCCAATAAGATCAATTAGGCGCAAGGATATCTGCGGGAGGCTAACCAAAAGGCTTAAATCCCTTAAACGGTGGGCCACCTGGGGGTCCAAGCGGGAGTCCGGAAAATCAAAGGAGTCCAGAGCCACGTCCATAGGAAAAACCAACCCTTTTAGCCTCAATCGCGGACCTTTAAGCGGCGAAGATCCAAAAAACCCGTTCCCTAGCCTAACGGCCTTAAAAGGGCTCTAGCGACTGACGGTAATGAAACGGCCACGCCCGATTTTCCCTAAACGCTCCTCTAAGGGCGCGCCCACCGCTCTTGATATCCTATTTTACCCTATTATGGAAACACAAAGAAGAATTATAAATTTCCTAGGTAAATTCGCGGCCTTAAGCGCTCATGGAGTCCAAAAACTCCTTGTTGGATTTACTCCCCCGCATCTTATCCAGCAAAAATTCCATGCTGTCCACCGGGTTAAGGGGGCTTAGAAGCTTTCTTAAGATCCAGACCCGGTTCAGCTCCTTTTCGGTTAAAAGGAGGTCTTCCTTTCGCGTCCCGCTCCGGTTAATGTCCATGGCCGGGAAGATCCGCTTATCCGAAAGCTTCCGGTCCAAGTGGATCTCCATGTTGCCGGTGCCTTTAAACTCCTCAAAAATAACCTCGTCCATCCGGCTGCCCGTGTCGATTAGGGCGGTCGCGATAATGGTTAAGGACCCGCCTTCCTCAACGTTCCGAGCCGCCCCAAAAAACCTTTTGGGCCGATGGAGGGCGTTGGAGTCCACGCCGCCGGAGAGGATCTTCCCGGAAGGCGGGACCACGGTGTTGTAAGCCCGGGAGAGGCGGGTGATGGAGTCCAAAAGGATGACCACGTCCCTTTTATGCTCCACTAAGCGCTTGGCCTTCTCAATGACCATGTCGGCCACCTGGACGTGCCGGGTGGCGGGCTCGTCAAAGGTGGAGCTAATGACCTCGCCCGAGACCGACCGTTGCATGTCCGTCACCTCCTCGGGCCGCTCATCGATTAGAAGCATGATTAAAGCCACGTCCGGATGGTTTTTGGTGATGCTGTTGGCGATGTTCTGGAGGAGGATGGTTTTACCGGTGCGGGGCGGGGACACGATAAGACCCCTTTGGCCCTTCCCAATGGGGGTCATCATGTCCATAATTCGCATGGAAAAGTTTTTGGTCTCGGTCTCCAGGCGGATCCTTTCGTCCGGGTACAAAGGGGTCAAGTTGTCAAAGAGGATCTTGTCCCGGGAGACCTCCTCGGGGTCCTCAAAGTTACAGTGCTCCACCTTTAAAAGGGCGTAGTACCTTTCGCTTTCCTTAGGCGGGCGGATCTGACCTGAAACCGTGTCGCCGGTGCGCAGATTGAAGCGCCGGATCTGACTCGGGGAGACGTAGATGTCGTCTGGGCCGGGCAGGTAGTTGGACTCCGGGGCTCGTAAGAACCCAAAGCCATCCGGCAGGGTCTCTAAAACGCCCCCCCCGAAAATCATGCCGTTATGCTCGGTCTGGGCTTGGAGCAAAGAGAAGATGAGCTCTTGCTTCCGTAAGCCCGTGGCGTTTTCGATCTTGAACTCCTTAGCTAAAGAGGTCAAGTCCGAGATCTTCATCTGTTTCAGTTCGGATAAATCCATTTTTTCTGTCATACCAAGGATCCTGAAAGGGAAAGCCCCTAAAATGAGGCGTGTCGCCGAAGTCGCCGTAAAGGCCGCTTACGAGGCGAGTCAAAAAAAATAAAAGCTATTTCCCTTTAAACCTTAGCTACGAGGTTTTTAGGAAAATAACGGGTTAACCTAAGGTCAGCTAGAGCCAAACCAACTGGAAACCAATAATTATGTTGGTGAGTGACGGATATATGATTAGAAACCAGGAGCTAGTTCAATTGGAATAGAACAAAATTACAGATAGGAATAGCTTTAAGTCGCCTAAACCTTAACTCTAATAGAACGCGAATTGTTAACCGTATTCTTACCCTTAACAAATTATCTGACAAAAATCAAGCTCGCCCTATACCCAAAAGCCGCGAGGCCTCTGGAACAATCAGCCACAAAATAACATAACACACTGTTATTTTGATTAATGAACTGTTTTTTAGAAGGATTAATGATCTTTTGGGGTAATTATGATAAGTGGTAATTATCCAATATTTTGGGAAAAAATAAAGAGCCCATAGTGAGCGTGGAATCGATTGCGCTTATATACTGAAAAATAAAGGCCCTGTCAAGAATTTTTTTCTTTTTTTAACTGGCCTTTGAGCCATTATAGTCGAGATCGCTAGTTTTAGCCAGAGAATAGGGGTAGGGAAGGGTTGCCCCTCCCCTCCCTCCGAACCGTGCGTGCGTTTTCTCGCACACGGCTCTCCGATTGGTGAGTTCTCCATTGGAGACCAACTCGCTCACGCGGACTGTTATAACCCATCAAACAGGCTTCTGGCGTCTTCCAACGCCATAACCTTGGCAGGGCACATTGCGAACAATCCTTTGTCTGCGAAGAAGCTATTTGGCCATCTTTCATGACATTTCTTCGACTTTCCGAACCCTTTACTCTTATTCATCCTGAGCAGCCGAGCTCTTAACCTTCTGCGGACAAATCTGTCCAATGGCGCGAAATCGCTTAACTTAGCGTTCTTGAAGTAATTAAACCATCCCTTAACCGCCCTATTAATGCTTCCAATCATGGCGTCTAGACTGAGACCACAATTTCTGGGAGTCAGCTCCCTTAACCGGTCCTTCATCTTGTTCAGGCTTTTCTTCCTCACAGTCTTTTGCCCAGATTCGAACCTGTAACCCAGGAAATCAAATCCCTGTCCCCTTTTCCTACAATCTCCTACATGAACCTTATCAGGGTGTAGCGTCAGACCATTCTTCTCCATCCACAACCTCACGAACATGAGCGCATTTCCAGCGTCGGATTTGCTTTTCGTAAGAATCACAAAGTCGTCCGCATATCGGACCATCTTGAAACCTAGTGACGTTATTCTAATATCTAACGAATGGAGATACAAGTTAGCTAAAATTGGACTTATTACCGCTCCTTGTGGCGTACCTGCAGACGGTTTCCACCTTCTTACTTCCGTCATGATGTCTTGTCGCAGCCAGCTATCAACCAATGACAATATTCGACCATCAGCGATATGCTCCTTAACCCTGTCCATCAACTTGTCATGTGGAATTGAGTCAAAGTAACCCTTAATGTCAGCATCTACCACGTAGGTATATCCTTCTTGGATTAATTCGTCCACTCTCTTTAACGCGTCTCCGGCCCCTCTCCCTGGTCTAAAACCGTAACTCATGTCTAGGAAAAGGTTCTCAAAGATAGGCTCAATCACCAGCTGCGTCGCCTTCTGAACCACCCTGTCTTTAACTGTGGGTATCCCTAATGGCCTAGTTTGACCCGGACCCTTCGGAATCTCCACCCTCTTGACCGGCAAAGGCTCATATCTATCCAGCCTCAAATCCTCACTTAATTTGACCAGATTATTGTCTAATCTAGCCCCAAAGCGTTCCACTGAGACATTATCAACACCAGCCGAGCCTTTGTTTCGCCGCACCGCCTCCCAAGCAATCTTCAACGTTTCTGGGCGGTACACCTTGTCCATCAGACTAAACCACTTCCCTCCTTTGACGCCGTTAACCAGCGCCGTCAGCATCCGAGGAGTCCATATTTCTGCTTCAGCTTTAATGCTTCTGACCTTGCTTAGCGTTTCACGCACTGACGGTCTGTTTTGCTCCATATCTTCCCTCGTGTTCACCTTTCTACCCCCCTTCCTTACGCCTGGTTTTGCTTCCCCGGCATTCCTCCCCACATTGGGGCCTTTCAGTACTATGAGGGCTCTGAATCCCATCAGGCTCACAAACACCCAATGGGCCTCCCGACTTATCTCGCCTTACCTTCCGATCGTTCCGTCCCCAATCACCTCGTAACGCCCTAAGTCGCCCGTTAGCACTCGGCGCTTAGGTTTCGGACAGAGCTGCCTTACGGTCGAAGTTTCGCTTATCGCCGGCTCGACAGATGCCCGTTTGTGGGCTTCGCGATATATATGGACGCTCGCCACGTTAAAAGGCCGAAACGGGTTCGTCATCCTACGGACCGACCATTCACCTCCTGATGCTCCTCACCCCGCCTTACGACGACGCAATTTCGCTTGGTTACAGAGCGGCTAACTCCACTCTGACGCGGACTTACACCGCGCTGATAAGGTGCCCTCATCGGCGCACATAATTAAGTCTTAATAGCGACCTTAAAATGGTTAAATTAAACTTAATAAGCTAGATCTATGGTTATAGAAGCCCCCTAGGGGGCTCTCGGGGCCATTAGCCCCCAAAGCCCCCTAAGGGGGGGCGCTAGATGGTTTTAAGCTCTTAGAAGCTAAAAATCCCACTTTAGTTTTAAGCTCCCGGTGAGCCCCGCGCGCTGACCAACGTACGCTTGGGCCCCAACCTCCAAGGAAAAGGGCGAGTTAACCGATGGGGCGTAGGTTAAACCCAACTCCCCGATCCCGGTGTCCCCGCGGACGGTGGGGGCCTTAATGGGGTAACCATAGGTGGTGGCCTTAGCTTCTCCGTCCATTTCCCGCTCATAAGCCGCCCCTAAGTAGGGGGTAAAGCTCTCATTAAGGGCGTAGGCTAAGCGACCGCCTAAGCGGAGCCTATTAGAGTTGACGTCCTTAAAAGTCACGGGGTCCCCGTTTTTTAAGGTGACTTTCGCCCCCTCTTGGCGGGTCCAGAAGTATTTTCCGTAAAGATCGAGCGATCCTTTGGGGCTAAAATCCCAGACGTAGCCAGCCCCTATATGGGCCCCGTAGTAGAGAGCCGAGGTCTCGTAATCCCCTTTAACCCCAGTTACCGCGTCCCGTAAATCCGAGCTAGCGTACTCGTTATACACGCGACCTAACCGCCCGGTGACTTCCAGGTAAAGATGGCCGGGCCCGGTGGGGGTGAAATCCAGGCGGCCCAATAACCCGCCGCCTAGGTAATAAAGATCCCCCTCGCCTTTAATGGACCCAACGTTATTAAAAGAATTATAGGTGTCATAGGCGCCGTTTCCGTATTCCACAAAGCCCCCGAAAGTCGTGGCGGCCAAAGCGGCGTTAAGATCGCTGGCTCCCTTGGCTAACCCGACCATTAGGGAAACGCTCCGGGTGTCCACGTGGGACCCGGTGCGATAGCGTAAGTTTCCGGCCGAGACCGCCCCAAAGGCCGCTAAACCTAAGCCCGGGTTAAGACCGGCGGCCACGGCCTTAACCGCCGCGGTCAAGCCGCTTCCAGCCGCGAGATCCGCCCCTAAGTTAACTAAAGCCGCCCCAGCGAAATACCCCTCGACTAGGGCCTTACTCTCCGGGCTCGCCCCTAAGTAAGTGACCGCGGCGTATAAGTGGTTAGGGTCCGTATAGAGGTCAGCCTCGTAGGCCCGGGTAAGACCAATCCGGCCCGCGGCCACCTGGTTGATTGGCCGCCCGCGAAGGTCCCCAGTGGTCGCGATAAGATTAAGAACATGGCCTAAATACTCGGCCCTTTTCCGCCCGCCTAAATCCAGAGCCACGTAACTATCCGTTAGATCCACCGAGCCATTAACGCTTAAGATCGGGGCGCCTAAGGGCGTGGCGTCAATAGGCAAATGGAACTTAATGGTCCCCTTAGCGACGCTTAGATCCCCAATATAGGTAGCTGGATAGTAGGCCTCTAATAACTCTAAAGGCGTCACGTTACCGCCAGAATTGAAAGTGGCCCCCCCGTAAATGGCCAGTTGACTAGAGATCCGGGCCCCCGGGGAAAGAAAGAGGGTCCCTTCCTTAACCGCGGTCACCCCGGTGAAGGCGTTAACCCCGCCCAAGGTTAAAGTCCCCGGGCCAGTTTTAAGCAGATCGCCGGGGCCATAGATAACCCCATTCAGAGTTCCAAAGTCGCTTCCTGTGGCCTCAATATAAGCTGACCCCTCTAAGTTAATGTCGTTTTTGAGGGTCCGGGCCCCCGAAAAACCTAAAGTTACGCCGCTAGCCATTTTAACGGTCCCGTAACCCAAGGCCGAGTCATTGGCCGCGATCAGCTGGCCTTCGGCGAGATCCACTAAGCCGATTAAGGAGTTAGAGCCGGATATGGTTAGCGATCCGGCCCCGATTTTAGTTAACCCCCCGCCAGTTATGGCCCCCGACAAAGTGGCCTCTTCCCCGGCGGCCAGGAAAACTTGGTTATTTAAGCCTTCTAGGCTAATGGCCTTAGTTAGGTTAAGGTTATTAGCCAGACGCAATAGACCATCGTTAAAGATAAAATCCCCAAAGCCAAGAGCGTCGTTTTCTTTAAGCCACAGCTCACCATTAGCTAAACGCGTCCCCCCAGTGTGCGTATTGGCGGTGTCCAATAGAACGCGCCCAGTTATTTCCAATAACCCTTGGCCCGCGACGGTGGGGCGAAAGCCGCTCCCCGTCTCGTCATAGGCTAACCGCAAAACCGCCCCAGAGTCCACGGTGATTAAATTGTTGAGCCCAGCGGCCCGCAGGTCCCCTAAAGACAAAACGCCCGAGCTAACTAAGGTTGGCCCATCGTAGGAGTTAGCCGCGTTTAAGATCAAGGTGGCCGGGCCCGATTTACGCAAACCCACGCCCTGGCCGGTTAAACTGGCCTCAATATAAATCTCCCCAGCCTGACCGCTAATTAGGGCGTAAGAATTAGATCCATCGTAAGGGTCCAGGTCCAAAAGCTGGATGGCCGCGCCGGTTAAGCTATACCCATCGCTGAGAAAAAAAAGACCCGCGGCCGAGACCGATCCAGTGACCTTAATCTCCCCGGGCGTTAGCCCAGAGGTTCCAAAGACGGCTACCTTAGAATCGCTGGCCCAAACCTCTTTTTGCCCATTAGCCGAGATATAATGGGTATTCCAGTTTAAGGCCCCCGCTGGGTCCCAAACGCCGCCGGAATCTTGATCCCAAAACTCCACTTTTTGTCCAGTGGGTAAGGTAATTAGGAGGACCTCCTTTTGGGCGACGTAATTAAAAAGCTCCTTTCGGTAGTTAGCGTTTCCAGTGATATCGCTACCGTCATAGTTAATAACGTAAGCCCCGGTGAAAGGCGTTAGCCCAGTGGCTAAATTGGTCGTCCCATATTTGGCTAAGACGTACACGCCTAAAGAGTCGAGATTGACAGTCAACTTATTGGTCGAGCTTAAGCCATTTATATTCAAGGCTCCCGCGACGCTCAACCAACCGCCGTGGCTAAACTCCAGATTATTAGTCGTCCCGACGTTAATGGTTAGGTTATGGTCCAAGGTTAGGGCCCCAGCCACCTTTAAAGTTCCGCCACTCGCGATAGCGGTATCCCCCGATATTCGCCCGTAGCCGGAAAGGGTGGCCCCCGAAGCCACGTTAACCGCGCCGCCCCCGAGTAAGCCGCCGTCCGCCAAACGCAACTCGCCCGCGGTCACAGAAGTTGCGCCTTGATATAAGCTAGCGGAATTGGTTAGGGTCAAAATTCCGGCTTGCGTCTTGGTTAAGGTTCCATAGGGCGAAGAGCTCCCGGAATCGATGATGGGTCCGCCTAGGGTAATGGAGTTAAGGTTATCGATTGTGGCCCCGCCAGCCCCCAAACTAAGGACGTTATCTAGGCTAAGACTATTGGAGGCAAAGTCTAAAGTCCCCCCATCAAGTTTTAAGGTCGCGGTCCCGAGGTTATTGTTGGCGTTAATAGTTAGGGTCCCGCCGCCCACGTCCAGCGCCCCCGCGAATAGTGAGTTATCCCCGCTAAACGCGTAAGTTTGATTGTTTAAGAGTTGGACCGTCCCCGAGCCGGAGAGCGGGTTAGGGAAGGTTGTCGGGCTAGTCATATTTAGTCGCAAAAGAGAACCATCGTGGTCTAAGTTAATCGCCGCTAACCCAGACTGACCATAAGTGGCGGTGAGTTCCAGAACGCTCTCGTCCATAATGGTGGTGAGGCCGGAAAACGAGCTCGTCTTGGATGACCCTAGCGGACCATCCAGCCCCGAAAAAGTCACGTTCGGGCCGTCTAAAATAAGTTCGCCCGAACCGCTTAGACTAAAAGGCGGCGTAGCGGATAACCCCTGGTTTAGGTCCGCGCTTAAGGTTAAAGAACCGCCTGGGGCGAGGCTAATCTCGCCTAAAAAGTTGGTTGAGTCCGAACGGACGTTGTTGTCCACGAGAGTGTAATCGCCCGCGTCCAGAGCCAGTTTGGCCGTAGTAAGCGGGTCAATTAGCTCGTTATTTAAGATACCTCCTAAGCCCACTAGATTAAGAATCGCCGAGCCATTAAAGGTAACCGAGCCGCTACCTAAGGAATCGATCGCTAAACCGGGCCCCGGGGTTTCCGCGCTCAGGATGGCGTTATTATTGATGGTGGTCCCGCCCGCGTAAGTGTGGCCAGAACCGAGACGGACTAAGCTACCAGCCGCGATTTCCACCAACCCCGCCCCGGTGATTCGGCGCGGAAAGACTTTCGCGAGGTTAGCGTAGTCCAAGATAAGCTTAGAGGGATCCGGGTTACCGGCTTGGAGATCAATATCCCCGGCTAGGCCCAGAGCCTCAAACCGTTGGACCGTTAAGACAGTCGGGCCAGAGTTACCAGGCTCCACGAGGATCGTTCCAGAATATTCGGGTTGACTAATCGAAGAAACAACCGAGCTTCCAGAGGCGATTTCTAGACTTCCCGACCCTATCAGCTGGTTAAGTAAGTTGGCCGAAAAAGCTAAACGCAAGGTCGCGTTAGGCGCGATGGTCACTTGCGAGTAATAGGGGCTCCCCGAGGTCGCCGAGGCTAAAGCCTGATCAGTGGCTAAAACGAGCCGCCCCTCTTGGATAACCACTTCCCTCGGGGCGGTGTTATAGGAGCTGGAATCATAAAAACCTGGGTTAAGGACCAAGGTCCCAGGGCCAGTTTTATAGAGCTGGTCATTGGGGTTACTAACCATTAAAGCGTTAATCCGGGGCGAAGTGGCGAAGGTGGGATCAGTGTCCGGGGCCTGGCTGTTTAAGACCAGACGCGGCCCGTCCACGGTGGGTAGCGGCTCTAAAAATAACTTGTTCCCAGAGCCACTTTGGATGATCCAATTGTTGTCCATAAAAACCAAGGCCAAGGCCTGGATAGCGGAATTTATGGTAACTAGGCCAGGGGTCCCGTGGGCGCTATCGAAAACCGCCACAACCCCGTGGGAGTTATCCCAATTTCTTGGCGAGCTAACGATTCCCGAGTCGCTAACGGCCAAGGACTCCCAACCGCCCTGGTGATCATGCCAAGACCCCGAATTGGCGTTGGTTCGGAACAAGATCGTCTGACCATCGCCAGCGAGGAGTAAGATCCTCTGATTGGCGTTATCGTACACCAGCCAGGCCGGTTGGTTGGTCTGGCCGCCCACGGTCACTAAGGAACTAACGTTACTATAGTCTTGGGCGGCGTTCCCCAATCGGCCAGTTAGGGTATGGTACTCAGCTAGGACGTAGAAACCCCGGTGACTTAACTCCGCCTGAAACAGAAGATCGTCTAGAGCTAATGTCCCACTTACGGTTAATTTTCCGCCTTGGTAATCCAAGGTGGACTTAATCGCTTGGCCATAGTAGGGCGAGCCGACCGTCTGGGTCTCGTTAATGAAGCGACTATCGCCCGTTATCGTGAGCCGGGCTTTTAAGATGAGACTACTATTAAGCGTGGGGTTCATGGGCGTTAATAGATCGCCCGTTAAGCTGACTGGGCTAGCGATGGTTAGAACCCCGTAATTCGTTAAATCGCCGATTAAACTCGCCTGGTTGGACAAGGTCAGTTTATTCTGATTGGTGACCCCTAGCGGATAGTTATACTGGCCCCCGCTCAGAATAAATTCCCCCTCCCCGCTTTCTAGAACTAAGGATCCGCCCTGGGAGAGGCCAGTGTCGGCGAGGGTTAGGAGCCCTTGACGGGTCTGACTTAAGTTAAGCTTCAGCTCCTCGGTTGGCCCGGCTTGAAATAACCCCGCGCCCTTTAGAGTCATTTGGTCCACATGTCGCAGGGTCAGTTGGCCGCCGCTATAAAAGACGCTGGGGGAGCCCATTAAGGCCGCCTCTAACGTTAGATGGTGGGAGTTAAGATCGTAAGCCCCAGTGAAATCGGTGCCATAGAGCCTCTCCGCGGCCAGTAAATCATCGGTTAGCCTAAACGTCCCCGAGCCGCTTAGCCAAAGAGTGTAGCCAGCTCCGCTAGGGGCGGTGAAGGCTTTGTCCCCAGCCAGGGAGAACCGGGAGCCGCTGTTTATGATGAGGTTATTGCGCCCGGTTAGCCCAGGGCCCACTAACTCCACCCAGGCTAAGGCGTCCGGTAAACCGATCTGGATGGTGGAGTTAACAAAGTTAGTCGCGAAAGGATAATCCACGCCACTAGAATTACCGTAGGTATTATAAAACCTGGCGCTGACATTGGTGATGGTCCCGATGTCAATGACGTTATGCCCTTGGGCGCTGATGTTTAAAGAGTGGTTATATTGCCCGGTGACGGTCGCGGCCCGAAACGAGGCCCTTTGGAGGTCCAAATAACCAGCCAGAACCACTTCGCTAGCCCAAAGGCTACCATTCTTGACCGTCAGAGTGTTGTAGTCCCTAATAGCCAGCCGTCCCGTGGACAGGCCTAAGTCGTCAAAGACGGTGGTAAACCGGGTATTGTATTCGCCGCCTTGGATAACGACGCTCGTGGCCGAGATGTTCCACTGACCCTCAAAAGCGTAGTCGCCAAAAAAGTTCCAGTCATGGCCGGAATAGAAGGGGTTTTTAGTGTTGTCGATCAATAAGCTCTGAACCGAGACCTTACTCAAAAGGCTGTTCAGATAGACGTCAAACACTTTAGGCCGCACAGTTTGGTTAAAGGCGTAGAAGTGGGCGTTAGACGTTTTAAAGTCGTTCCCAATAAAACTGACCATTTTCCATTCATAATGCCCTTGGGGATTAGGGCGCTCGGCGCTACCTTTGTCAACCACATACTTCACTTGCCACCAACCGCCATCCAAGGCGTCGCCCCAAAGTTGTTGGCCTTCCGCCCCATAGCTCCAATAGTACTCATCCGCAGCGAAACTAGGCGAAACCGTTAGAGCCATTAGGGTCAAAATTATCGTTAAACAAAAATATATGACAGCGCGAGCCACGCGTCTTAGCGAGTTAGTCATGTTATCCCCTTCACCGCGATCCAAGTATCGAGGCGCTATCTCGCGTTATAAGCCATCCGCCGCTAAACGCGAGAAGAGTAATCCTTTTAGCCTTATCCCCAGCCGGTCCCGATTAAAAGACTTTCAGTAGAGGCTTAAGGCGAGTTCCTAGCCGTTTTTATAGACCGCGAGAACCCTCGCGGCCCTAAGCTCGTTAGCTAAAACGGCCCCGGGACAACCAACTTTGGCGGCCATAAAGGTGGATAAGACTTTTCGCCATGGACTTTTGTTCCCCTAAGGCTATGACGGCGGATCCCACCTAAAGGATCCCACCTAGCGGAATCCGCCTAGCGGAATCCGTCTAGCTAAGCGCGATCCCCCGAGCCTTAAAAGTCTGGACCTATCAATAAAAGGCTTAAAAAAATCAAGAGCCAGCCGCTATCCACCCCGGCCTTAGCCTTAATGGCTAAAACAACCGGTTTAACGAACCATCTAAGTCAATAAGAAGTGAACGCGGCTCGAGATCTATTTCCAGGCGATGGCGAGGACCCCTAAGTCAACGATACGCGTTCGCGGTTGCGCGCGTTTAAAGGGAATATCGCCCCGGAAAATAGCTTGGCCCATCTTCAATAATCTAAAGATGAAGGCGCCAATAAAAATAAGGACTAACGTTAAGTACAAGCAATATCTGGGCCATCAATATATTAACATAGAAATAATAGTAAGTTCTATAAAAAATATGACAATGGTTTGACAAAACGAAAAATATAGCCAAGTGATAAGGCGAATAGTTGACGAATCGCCACGGTTCTAGCGGTTAAGCCGTTGGCGCGCAGTACTTATTTAGCGAGCGTTTTAAATAAAACTATATACCAGGACAATACAAAAATCGGCTCTTTTTGTTTCCCGTTCTTTAAACTTAGGCCTGGTTATTTATAGGATATTAACTGGTTTTGTCTTTAAATAGCCAGGCTCTTTTTGGGGCTACCGCCCTAAACCCCTGGTTTTTCGTTCAGGCGGGCTAACTGTTAGACCGGTTAACTAGCCGTCTATTCTGTAATCGCGTATTTTGTTTTGAATATTATTCGCAATGAGCGTATAGAGACGAGGTTATAAGGGGGCTTTAAGAAAGGCCAAGGTTGACGAAAACCCGTTCGAACCGGCGCTAGAGCTAATAGGGGGGTTTTACCCCCCCTATAGCTCTAACTAGCCGTTAGGTAAAGGATTTTTCTAGCCCAGTCGTTTATATGGCCGGCTTTTTTTCCAAGGGGGTAGCCGACCGGGACTGGACTTTAGCGAAGACCTGGAGTTGCTCTTTAATCTGCTCGATCTGCTCAATGGCCCCGGGCCTCGTTCTAGAGAACCAGAACCACCAAGGGGTTCCATCCGGCTCTAAATCCCAGCGGCTGGCCACTTCCAAGCTGGCCTTAAACCCCGGGACATCCCAGGTGGCCAAGACCGCCGCCGCGGCTAGCTTCCGTTCAAGTAACCGCCGCACAAACCGGACCATGGCCCGGGAGATAAAATGGCTGGTCCCAGCGGCTAACCACAAACAAGGGACCAAGACCGGCGAGAACTCCTGGGGAAAACGCCATAAAAAGCCTAAAGAGCCTAAAAAAACCAAGGACAAGGGGACTATTAAGCTCATGGTTAACGCTTTTAAAACCATAATGAGGCTATCGGCTTTCACCAAGCGGCCTAAAACCGCGGTGACGATCCGGTGCCTTAAAGCCCCAGGGGGCATTTCCAAGGCCCTTTGGGGAATGATTAGATCCTGGCCAACGATCTTCGGCCAGGGCAAGGGCCCGGAGCGGCCTAAGTGGATTAAGACCCGCTTAAGCTCCCAGCCTTTGGGTAAAGGCAAGGATTTAATAATCCGGGTCAAATTCTCCGGGGTCTCCTCGGGCCGAGCCAACCGGAAGCGGTAAGGGTATAAACGCCACTCCAGCCGTTGAAATAAGACGGGGGCCCAAACTAGGATTTGGGTGACTAAAAACAAGACAATGGCCCAGTTAATAAGGCTAAGAACGCCTAATAAGCTTAAAATTAACCAGGTCAGTAAGGTCACGAGGGCCACCCCGGCTAGCTCTTGACCCAAAACGCGCCGTAATCGCGCCCCAAAGGATCTTTGATCGACCCCAAAGGCTCGTCGGGCTTGGGACCGGGCCAGGATGACCGGAAAACGGAAGAGCTCGGTGATAACGGCTATGGTTAAGATGGGCTCCAAGGGCGAGGCCCCGACCCACTGGCCCAGCTCCATAACGACCATGACCCCAATGATGACGCCAAAAATAAACATTATATGGGCCATAAGGCCCAGTCCGACCATCAGAAGACTGTAGATCTCCGGTCTTTCCTCAGCCTGACTGACGGTCGCGAGGCGACTGAACATGGTTACCCTCCTGGCCTCGTGGCCCTTAGGCTATATATATATATATCACGGCTTAAAGGGGGGGGCTTTACGCTTTGACCCTAGGCCGTAAGTTTGGACTTTGGTGATAATGGAGCGGCGACTAATGCCCAAGACCTTGGCCGCCTGGCTTTGATTGCCGTTCTTGAGGCTTAAAGCCCGTTTTAAAAGGATCTCCTCTAAGGTTTTGATGACCTCTTGGGTGGCCACCTTTAAATCCAGCCAATCCTCTGGGATCTTTAAGACTAACCCGGCGGGGCTTTCGATCGCGTCGCTGGAGAAGGGCAGATCTTTAGGCCCAATGGTTTCCCCATCGCTCATGATGGCGGCTTGCTCAATGATATTTTTTAGAGCTCTCACGTTCCCGCTATAGGTTTGGGCCGATAAGACCCGTAAAGCCGCTGGGGACAAGGTTTTCGGGGGCAACTGGTTTTTCTGGACCGCTTGGGCTAAAAAATGGACGGCCAAGATGGGGATATCCTCGGGCCTTTCCCGTAAGGGGGGTAAGTTTAAGCGGATAACGTTTAACCGGTAATAAAGGTCCTCCCGAAACCGCCCGCTGGCCACTTCCTCGGTTAAGTTCCGGTTAGTGGCCGCTAAGACGCGTAAATCCACCTTCCTAGAGACATTGTCCCCGACCCTCCGGATCTCCTCCTCTTGCAAAACCCGTAAAAACTTAACTTGCATTTCCAAGGGGAGCTCGGCCACCTCATCCAAAAAGAGCGTCCCCCCATCAGCCTCGGCCAATAAACCCTCTTTCGCCCGATCGGCCCCGGTGAAGGCCCCTCGAACGTGGCCAAAGAACTCGCTTTCCAGTAAATTAGCCGGAATAGCCCCGCAGTTGACGGCCACAAAGGGTTTATCGCGCCTAGGGCCATTCCGGTGGATGGACTGGGCCGCCAGCTCTTTTCCGGTCCCGCTTTCCCCGGTGATTAAAACCGTGGCTTTAACCTCCGCCACTTTAGCGATTAAAGCGAAGACGTTTTTCATGGCCTGGCTACTGCCCAAAAAGGAGCCGCTATCCAGCCGTTCGCCCATCTCCCTTTTTAAGCGCTGGTTTTCGGCCAGTAACCGCCCCCGCTCTAGGGCCTTTTCCAAGACCAAGACCATCTCGTCTTCGTTAAAGGGTTTGGCGATATAGTCGTAAGCCCCGGCCTTCATGGCCAAAATGGCCGTCTCAATGGTGGCGAAGGCCGTGACCACGATGACCTCAAGCTCGGGGTCGGTCTCTTTAATCCGGGCCAGTAACCCTAAGCCATCTAGCCCAGGCATGTTTAAGTCAGTTAAAACCGCGTCAAAGGACTCTTTTTTAATGGCCCCTAAAGCTTCTTCCCCGGAGGCGGCCAAACGGCAAGCGTAGCCCTTTTTCCCCAGCATAATGGACATGATTTTCCGGATATGCTCCTCATCGTCCACAATAAGAATTAATGGCTGTCTCACGCTTTAGCCCCTAAAAAGTAAATGGTGAAAGAAGCCCCTTGGCCTGGGCTGGAGGTTAGCTCCAACCGGCCCCGGTAACTATCGACGATCCGTTGGCAGATGGCCAGGCCCAAGCCCGTCCCTTGACCCGGGGCTTTGGTGGTGAAGAAAGGGTCAAAAACCCTTTTTCTGACCGCCTCGCTCATGCCTGGGCCATTATCGGCCAAACTTAAGATAACTTCCCCAGCCTCTTTCGCTAACCCCACCTTTAACGTTGGGGCTGGGTCCTTTTGCTCGGCCATGGCCTGGGCCGCGTTCATGGCGATGATAATGACCACCTGGGTTAAGTGATCCCGGTCCATGGCCACTAGGTATTGGCCCTTAGGGTCAAAATCGTACTCCACCTTTAAGCGGGCTAACCCCCTTTGGGCCCCTAACATGCCTAAGATTAACGGTAGCCGTTCGGCCAGATTGAGGTTTTCGGTTAACCCTTGGGAGGGCCTGGAGTAGTCCAATAACTCCCGTAAGATCTTTTGGATCCGCCCGGTCTGCTCGATAACCGCCCCTAAGTACTCTTTCCTTTCGCCCTCGCCTTCCACCCCATTGGCTAAGATCTGGGCGTAACCCGAGATGGCCGATAAGGGGTTCCCGATCTCGTGGGCCACCCCAGCGGCCAATAAACCAATGGAGGCCAGTTTCTCCGAATGCAAAAGTTGTCTTTCCAGTTGTCGCCTTTCGGTCAGATCGCTCACCATTAGCATAAAGGACAAGCTTTCCGGGTTGCGGGACTCAGCCGCGGGGGACCCCGCGGCCTTAGAAGTGGAGACCAAAATAGCCCGGCGATCGCCTAAGGCGTTAAAGAGCCGAGCCTCCAAGATCCGATCCACCGGCGGCGGCTGACCTAAAGGCCAATCCTTAAGCTCCGGGGCCTCCTCCAGTAAACGCCGAAACTCCCGGCCCACTAGCTCTTCCTGGCTAAAGCCCCATTGGCCGGCTTTTTGGTTAGCGTAAACGATTAAACCGCGCTCATCCAAGATGAGGATGGCGTCATTGGCGGTCTCCAGTAAGCGCTCTAAGTAGTCGGAGGTTTGGCGGGCCCTTTTTTCCGAGGCCACGAGTTTTTGGTTGGCGCGGGAAAGATCATCGAACAGAAGGACATTGGAGAGAGCCGCGCTAGCCTGGTCAGCCATAATGGACAGCATGCGCTCGTTTTCCGGGGTGAAAGCTTGGTCCCCGGGCCTAGATAAGACTAATAAACCTAAAGCCCGGTTATGGACGGCCAAAGGGACTAAGGCTAAAACCCGGGGCTCAGCTGGGCCTTGGCCTAAAGGGTCCTCTAAGGAGGTGGCTTTAAGGGGGCTAAAGACCTTGACCGCCTCGCCATTAACCGCCTCTAAGACCCCGGCCCCGCCTGGGGGGCCTAAGGTCGCCAAAGACCAAGGCCGCTCGTTTTCCGGGTAAAAGATAAACTCCTCGCGGTCCGAATAGTAGGCGGCCCGTAAAAACAGCTCATCCGACCCTTCGCCCCGCAAAAGGAGGCTTAGCCGGTCCACCTCGACCTCATGGGCCACCACCGCCATCAGAGCCTTGGCCAAGGCCTCCACGGTTAGAGCCGTTCTTAAAGCGTCCCCCACCCGGCGGACCAAAGACAATTCCTCTAATTTTTGGTCATACCGCTCGTAGATCTCGGTTAAAGTGCTCTTATAGATGTCCAGCTTGGCCTGGAGCTCCGTAAAACGGCTTTTGTCCACCCCCATGGGAGCTCCCCCTTAAATTTAACCTAAGGTCAATCCCAACCTTAGTCCAAAGACCGCTTCCACTATACTATAAAAAGCCTCTAAAAACCTAAAAACTAGGTTTTTCTCAGCGATTCTAGGACAGTTTTTTTAGGCTAGCCCGTCCAAAGGAACAGGGTGGCCAGTCCTTTTGCCCGCCAAAGGTCCAATATTCAACCGATGGGAGCGTAGGCGATATTATTGACCACCAAGCTAAGGCCAATAAGTCGCTTGACCGAGGACTTTAAATCTATAAGATCACCGGATCTGTTTACGAATAACTGTTAGTTTTTCAAGATTTGACTGAAGAAGCGCCACTACATGTTGTTTAGGACAAAAAATCGACGCTTTTTTCGCCAAAAGTGGGTTTTAACGCGCGACCCCCAGCGTTTACGCGGGTTTTCGAGTCGCTAGACCTTAAGTTTTCGCGGGTTTAGGACAGACCTTAAAAGCGCTAATCAATTGACTGTCGTCTTAAGGCCAATTAATCCGCCTTCCCCAGAGGATTTGGTAATGCCAAAATTAGAATCGCCTTTCTAATGTTTGAACAAAATTAAAAAATAATATATATAATTAAAAAAATCGGTGGAGGTTCGGTATGGTAGATGAGTTTAACAACTTGGTTTAACAACTTGGCGCAAGGCGTCCAGACGTTTGATATTTAAAGTAGAGGACATCCAAAAGGTAGTAAAAATTCATTTACTACTAATTTATACGATGATAGCGACTCATTAACCGCGGTAAAAAGGAAACATGGACGCACTAAGGGCGGTAAAAACAACTCTAAGCTTTAATCTGTCTATTTTTCGCATACTTGGAGCGAATTTTCACATTTTATAAAATGTTGAACTCCGCCAAAAAATAGGAAAGAAATCCGCTTTATCTAAAATTAAAAGGCGCCAAAACGCTCTTAAAAACACGTAGTGATTTTACATCGCACAGAGAATGGTTCTTAACCGTTTTGCAGGGAATGGATGTAGTTCTCTGCCTCACTTCCGCGCTTGAATGTTTAGATCTGTGTACTGGCTATCTAAATGAATCCCAAATTGACGTTTACTCAAAAACGCTTTTACCTTACGACAATGTTAACTGCTTTACGCTAGAAGATTTCGATAACCTAGAAATAGTTGAAATCGCGGGTTTACGCTGTACCTCGATCAATCAAACGGTCAACGATTTACTTCGCAATTTCGATATTATCGACGAGCAATCGTTCGCCCAGGGACTTTCCGACTATTATCACTTACATGGCAAAAGCTTTGCTGGACTTAAGATAGACCCTCAGTATGATGAAATATTTGATAAAATGAAAGATTGGGCGATAGGATTTTATAATTATAGATAATTTTAACCCTTAAGCTTAAAATGGGTAAGTTTTGGCCTTTCGCTTTAAAGCGGCTATTGGTTTAATAATATTTTGGGAAAAGGCGTTAAGCCTAGGTTAAGTGATTGACGGTATCTTAAAGATTATTAAAGATAAAAATACTTTAAAGACGCTAAAAAAATAATCACTTTAGAGACTTTAATAACTAAAACACTAAAAATAGCTCTTAAGAATGATGGTCTCATCGCGCTCTGGGCCCACCGAGACTAAGGCCGCTGGGACGCCAATGAGCTTTTCCATGAGATCCAGGTATTCCCGGGCCCCTTTCGGCAAATCCTCTAACTTTTTAGCTTTAGTGATATCCCCCGTGAACCCAGGGGCCGTGGCGTAGACCGGTTGGCAACGGGCTAAATCGGCGCTATCGGCGGGGACAAAATCGATTCGCTCCCCGTCCAACTCATAGTGGCTAGCCACCTTCAGCTCCTCTAAGCCGCTTAAAACGTCCAGCTTAGTTATGGCCAAGTGATCGACCCCGCAAAGGTCCACCGCCGCTTTGACCACCACCGCGTCCAACCAGCCGCACCGCCGGGGCCGACCAGTGGTCGTCCCAAACTCGTGGCCAGAATCCCGGATCCAATCGCCGGTGGCGCCTATTAGCTCGGTCGGGAAAGGCCCTTCGCCTACCCGGCTGGTGTAAGCCTTAACCAAACCCAAAACGTTCTCCAGACACTTGGGGGCTAACCCAGCCCCCATGGCCACGGCCCCGGTGGTTGGGTTGGAGCTGGTCACAAAAGGATAAGTCCCATGGTCCACGTCCAGTTGGACGCCTTGGGCCCCCTCAAAAAGAATCTTTTGGCCTTTAGCGTGGGCTTCCTGGACGATCCGGGCGGTGTTGGTTAAAAAGGGCAAGATAAAGGGCCGTAAGCTTAAGGCCCTTTTCCATAAGTCATCGGCCTTTAAGGTGGGAACCCCATACAGCTCTTGAAAAAGGCAATTCTTCTCCCGGATGGCTAAATCGATCCGAGTGGCCAAGAGCTCCTCCGAGCGTAGATCCCCCAATCTTAAACCAGTCCGAGCGGCCTTATCCTCGTAAGCCGGGCCAATGCCCCGACCCGTGGTCCCGATCTTCCGACCGTTAACGCTGTTTTCCCGAGCCGCGTCCAAAAGACGGTGGTAAGGCATGATCATGTGGGCTTTTTCCGAGATTTTCAAGTTACTGGGGTTAATGTCCACCCCCCGCTCGGTTAGGCCTTTGATCTCGGCGATTAAATCCTCGGGATCCACCACCACGCCCGAGGCGATAACCGAGATCTTCCCGGGTCTTAAGACGCCAGAGGGGACGGTGTGCAGAGCGTAAGATTGGTCACCGATAACTAAGGTGTGCCCCGCGTTATTGCCGCCCTGGAAGCGGACAATGTAGTCAGCCTTCTCGCTCAGAAGATCCACCACTTTGCCCTTGCCCTCATCGCCCCACTGAGTCCCGATTATCGCCACATTGGTCATACTATTATCGCCTCCAAAAGGCGGTAATCCTTAGGGATATCCCGTCTTTCCAAAATTTGGGGATTTTAAACCAGCCGGTCAAATATACTAAAGCGCTAGGATTAAAGCAAAAAAAACCTGGAGGCCATTTTTCTGGACTTAAGGCCACTATTCCCCTCTTTGGCCAACCAAGAGGTTATTAAAGCGTAATTACGGCCCTTAAAGATAATGGATATTTTATTTAGACGTTAATTAGCCATTAATAAGCGATTGGGACCGGTGGCTCCCCTTCGTTAGGGGCCGTTAGAAGCGTTTTCACCAAAGCTAAGGCCTCGGCCCGATCTCTAACCAGCCCGGCGTCAAAGGCCGCGTTGACTTTATTTTTTAGCCACCCGAGTTGGGGCCCGGGGGTTATGTTAAAGACGGCCATTAAATCCTGGCCCCTTAGTAAGGGCGGCGGGGCGGTTATGGCCCCCTTGACCGGGGCTAAAAACTCCTCTAACGAATAAGGAAAAAGGTAAGGCCTTGGTCTTCGGCCCTCCCAATCGGCCAGGCAGATAGCCCAGAGATCGATTAAATCGCACTCCGGGGCCAGGGCCCGGGCCACGCGGCGCAAAAGATAGGGTTTAAGCTCTTTAAAAGAAAGCTCCATGTGCCAACGGACCATTTTCAAAACTTTAGCGATAACTTTATACGGGGTCCTTTGGCGGCTTAAAAACCCCTTGGCCACCGGGACCCCGGAAATTGGGTGCCCTTTAGTGATGGGTTGATCATGTTCGTTAAAGCGTAAGACTTTCGGTTTACCCACATCGTGTAAAAGGGCCGATAAAAGCAAGTAGCTTTTTCTTCTTCTGGATAAGGGCAAACGACTAATGGACTCCACCACTAAAGCCGTGTGGTTAAAAGCGTCGCCCTCTGGGTGAAAGGTCCGGTTCTGGGGAAGGCCGATTAAAGCCGCCAGCTCCGGCCAGAACTGAATGGCTTGGCTGTCTTTTAAAAAGTATAAGCCTAAGTGGGGTTTTCTGGCTAAGGACCACTTCAGCCACTCCGGCCAAAACCGATCCGCCGAGACGGTCTGTAAGTTCGGATAAGCTTTGGAGACCGCGGCCAATAAGCTTCGGCCCGCGACCAAACTTCGCCGGGAGATTAAAGTCATGGCCCGTAAAATTCTTAAAGGATCAGAAGTTAAAGAGTCCGGTCCACAAAGATTAAGCTTTTTAGCTTTAAGATCCTCTATACCACCTAAAGGATCGATAATTTCGTTTGTTAGTGGATCGTAATAAATTGAATTAACGGTAAAATCACGGGTTAAAGCGTCTTCTTTAGGAGTGGCTAAGCTATCGGGGCCGCTCGGAAAATTAGGGCTTCTGGCTGGACTAATCTCTAAGATTATAGGGCCAAGCTTTAAGGCGATTAAAGCCTCTTTCCGGTCAAAAGCCCCTTTCCTTTTGACCGCCTTAGCTGGGCCATACTTTAAGGCAAAAGCTAAAACCCGCTCCAACCCCAAGCCAAAAACCACCGCGTCATAATCCCCTTTCAGCCTTAAACTAAGAGACCCCCCGCCAAAAAGGAGACTATCCCGGATTTGACCGCCGGTGATTAATAAGCGACCGCCTAAAGCGCCCGCTTCCAAGGCTAGGGGGGTTATTAACTTTACGGGCATGGGGCTCCACTAACTAGTTTAAGGGCGGAAGGTTGAGCTTAGCCTATCCAATATACCTTAAAATCCGAGCGATTAGGCTAAATATTATTATACCCCCCCCGCCGTAGCTAATGGTTCTTGATGGCCCCACCCTCACCAAAAGAGTTTTAAGGCGAAGATCAGGCCCATAACCCAGACCGTGGGGGTAATGACCTTAATCTGACCGGCCAAAACCTTCATTAAGATGTAAGTTAGCCAACCTAAAGCCAGGCTATCGGAAATCCGCCAGGTTAAGGCGATGGTCACTAAGACCACAAAGGCCGGCCAGGACTCGGTCCGGTCGTTAAAATCCAGGGTGGCGATGGAGCCTAAGGTTAGTAACCCCACCCAGACCAAAGCCGGGGCCACCGCCGCCCCGGGGACCATTAAAAACAAGGGGGACACAAAAAGAGCCAAGACAAAGCCCAAGGCCACGACTAAAGCCGTGAGCCCGGTCCGACCGCCCACGGCCACGCCGGTTCCAGATTCGCAATAGGTGGTGTTGGGCGATAACCCTAAGCAAGCCCCCACGGCCACCCCCAAGGAATCGGCCACAAAGGCCCGACCGATCTTATGGCGATAACGCTCGCCCTCCGGGCCCATGACCGCGAAGAGCCCTAAAAACCCGGCTAACCCGTCCACGACCTCCATGATTAAAAGGGTTATGACTAAGCTCCAAAAGGCCGGGGAAGTTAAAATGGAGAAATCAAAGTTCAAGATTAGCCCCTGTAAGCCTGGGGGCCAAGAAAAGACCCCCGAGGCTAGGGGGGTGGTCTGGGTGACGCCCAAAGGGATACCCAGGACGGTTAGAATAATGACGCTTAATAAAACCGCGTAACGCGAGCCTAAAGCGATCAAACCGCCCAGGATTAATAGACCTAAGACGGCCAGTAACGGGGCTCCTTTAGTTAAATCCCCCAACCCCGGGCCTTCCGGGTTGAAGATCACCACTTGACTGTTGTAAAAGCCCACGTAGGCGATCATAAGGCCAATGCCCGAGCTGACCGCCCGACGCAAACAAACGGGAATCTCCTCTAAAAACTTCTTCCGTAAAGGGGAAAGCGACAAAAGGGCGAAAACAACCCCAGAGACTAAAACCGCGGTCAAAGCTTGGGCTGGCGGGTAGCCCATTTGTAAGACCATGACCACGAAAAAGGCGTTTAACCCCATGCCCGGGGCCACGGCGAAGGGCAGGTTGGCGTAAAAGGCCATGATTAAGGTGGCCGCGATGGTCCCTAAGGCCGTGGCCGTGAAGATGGCGGCGAGGGGTAACCCGGACTGGGACAAAATGGCCGGGTTAGCGGCTAAAACGTAGACCATGGCGAAAAAGGTGGTTAGCCCAGCCCCGACTTCCACCGTTAAACTGGTCCTATGCTCCTTTAAGGCGAACATCGATTAACTCCCTAAAAGCGAAGGGGTGGACCCCTCGTAAGTTAAGGAGGGTCTTTGCCATTAACGCCCCCAAGGATAACCGGCGTCGCGTTACGCCGTTGATTCAATAGGTCTTCTGGCTTCCGGATCAACCATTTAAGTCATCGCCTTCCCCAAGTAAACTAATAGGTTAAACTAATAGTTTTAACTTAAGTGACGAGATAGGTTTTATCTATCTTAAAATGACCTCATGTCCCCGGTCACAGCGGTGGGTCCGCCGCGGATTTTAACCGCGTTCCGCTAAATTGAATCCGCTAAATCATAGGACTAAAAAAAGCTAAACGCAACCTCCAAAAGGGGCTTTAAACTTTTAGGGGGTTTTTAGAGTTAAAATGGCGGGGAAAAAGAGTTTTTTTGGCCGACCGGCTGGGCCGACCAAAAAGTGGCTTAAAGCGCGAAGTTTTCTTAATCTAACCTTTATAAACTAAATTTATGTGATTTTAGCCATTTAAAAAACTATTCTTAAGGCCATAGTTATCCATAGAGGCTCAACTTTTCGCGGCCCTTGACAATACCCCAAAAATCTGAAACGTCCCGAGCCCAGCCCTATAGGGAGCGACCGCTCGGCCTAAGGCCATCATCTTTCCGCGTCTTCCAAGGTAAGTATACCCCTTTAAACTATTCCTATCAATCTATCATACGGCGTTCTATTAGTTTATCATTTATTTATCCAATTGTTACTGGTCTTTAGGCTCTTTTTTGGTCATAATAGCGAGGGCTCGCTCCCCCTAGCTCGGGCGGTTTGGCGGCGGTAAAGGGATTTAAAGCGAAAAATAATAATTTATGGCTTGACAGAACCCCTCACGATTGTTATTATTTTTTCACCCAAACTGTTAAGGGGCGGTTGATAGAGTTCGCTTAGCCGAGCTTAGCGTTGTCGCCTTGGGTTTGGGCGGTGGCTCCTAATTATGGGGGCCTTTAGTTTTTTTAACAGCGGCGGCCAGCCGTGTTTGCCTGGACCGAAATTAAGGTTAAACCTTGTCAATAGTTCCAGGAACTCCGTTGTTAAAGTTGGTTTTTCCCACTTTAACATTAACTTTTTGGTTTTAACTCTTAGTTAGATCTAAAAAGCGGAGGCCACCCCCTTCGAGGGCTTAAGCCCTCACCCCATCCCTGTATTGGGGATGATAGCCGGTCCGGAGTCGCTGCTTTTCCCCATTATAAGCTCCAGACGCCCTGTATTTTGGTTTTTGTGGGATTATTCGCTAATCCAACCAAAGGGCGTTTTTCGCCTTTCCCTCCTGGAGCCGGGGTCAAGTACCCAAAATCGCGTCTCTCCACTAAGGACCTAAAGGGACCCCGCAAGGGTAAAAGGAGGCGTATGAGAGGAATTGGCAGGCCAGATTGAGCATGGGCTAATGGTGGCCCAGGTAAACAAAAGCTTCGGCAGCCATCGTGTACTTAAGGATATCAGCTTGGCGGTGACCAAGGGTGAGTTTTTCACTCTGTTGGGGCCTTCCGGCTGTGGCAAAACGACTTTATTGCGTTTAATCGCTGGCCTGGAGTTGCCAGACTCTGGGTCTATCTTTCTTGGCGGCCAGGATGTGACTAACATTCCGGCTAACAAACGCCAAGTCAACACCGTATTCCAGAGCTACGCTCTTTTTCCCCACCTTAACGTTACCGAGAATATCGCCTTTGGGTTAAAAGCCCGCAAAGTCGATTTGTCTCTGGCTAAAACCAAAGTCGAGCGGATGTTGGAAACCCTGTCCCTAGACGGACTGGGGCGGCGTTTTCCCCATCAGCTTTCCGGCGGACAAAAACAGCGCGTGGCTTTGGCCCGAGCTTTGGTCAACGAGCCGGACGTCCTCCTTTTGGACGAGCCCATGAGCGCTTTGGATCCGCATCTAAGAACCCAAGTCCAATCCGAGCTCCTCGATCTCCATCGGAAGATTGACACCACCTTCATCATGGTCACCCACGATCAGGGCGAAGCCATGTTCATGGGCGGTCATTTGGCGGTCATGAAAGACGGTCAGATGATCCAGATGGGCACGCCCCGGGAAGTCTACTCTCGGCCCAAGAACAAGTTTGTGGCCGAGTTCCTCTGGGGGGCCAACATCCTCCCGGCCACCCGGGACGGCGACATGATGATAACCACCTTAGGCCCTTTAAAAACCGCGGACCAGGTCCAGTGGATCCAAGGGCACTTGGCCATTCGGCCCGAGCTCATCGTTTTGGGCGAAGGGCCCAACCTGGGCCAGGGCAATTACGTTAAAGCCAAAGTTATCCAGACCATCTATCGGGGCCCCAGCGTTGAGCTTTTGTTGGATCCCGGCCCGGTCAAAGTGGTCACTAGCCCACGCTTTAACCCCCAACCCGGGGAAACGGTGTCGCTCTTCATTCCGCCGGCGGATCTAGTGGCCTTGGAAGATCAAGCCGCTTAAAACTCCCTTTAATTGTAGGTTAAAACCTTCCTCCATTTAAACTATTGGCCTTCCTAGGAAGGCCAATAGTTTTAGGTGACTAGCCATGGAGACCCCCCCTGTGGAGACTTCCCCTAGGGAGACCTCCCCTATAGAGACCTCCTTAGAGCCGACCGTTAAAGGCCCGCCCCCAGCCCTTAAGCGCCCAACCGGGCGGTTAGCCGGGTTATTGGCCGCGGGCCCAGGTCTATTCTGGCTGACCGCCCTATTGGCCTTGCCTTGCTTATCCCTCGTGGCCATGGCCTTAGCCACCCGCGGCCAATACGGGGAAGTGGTCTGGGCTTTTTCCTTAGAGAACTTAGAAAGGCTAGTGGGTTACAGCCTTTTTGGCTGGAGCCCGGATATTCTGTGGATCTTACTAAGAAGCGTCCTGGTCGCGGCCATCACCACCATTTTGTGCGTGGCCGTGTCTTACCCTTTAACCTTCCATATGGCCACCCGCTCGAGAAGCGTCCGGGTCTTCTGGCTCATCCTCATCATGGTCCCCTTTTGGACCAACGTGGTCGTTAGAACTTACGGTTGGCTCTTAATCTTAGGCCCGCAATTGCCCCCGGCCAAACTCGCCGCTTTATTGGGGCTCATCCCCCCGGGCGGGGCCTTATACCCGGGCTCCTTCGCCGTATACCTCGGCATGACCACGACCTTTTTGCCCTTTATGGCCTTACCTTTGTACGCCAGCGTGGAAAGGCTCGATTGGGAGACCTTGGAGGCGGCCCGCGATTTATACGCGAGCTCTTTTCAGGTGTTTTTAAGGGTGATTTTACCCCAGACGAGACCGGGTTTAGCGGTGGGCGTTATCATGACCTTTGTCCCGGCCATGGCCATGTTTGTGGTGACCGACATCCTGGGCGGGGCCAAGAACATGCTTATTGGGAACCTTATTCAGCAGCAATTCGGTCAAGCCAGGGACTGGCCGTTTGGGGCGGCCTTGTCCCTGGCCTTAATGTTTTTGACTTTACTAAGCCTGGCCTTAAGAAAATCTAAAGCCCCCAGCGGGAAGGGGACCTTTTTATGACGCGCGGTCTTCCCCGGGCCCTAGTGGCTTACAGTTGCTTAATTTTACTGTACTTACCGTGCCTAGCCGTGGCCGCGTTCTCGGTCAATAAGGCCCGCTTTGGCCTTAACTGGAAGGGCTTTACCCTTATGTGGTACCAAAAGCTCTTCGAGAACGAGATCATTTTTGAGGCCGCGGTCAATAGTTTAATCTTAGCCGCCATTTCCACGGTCATCGCCACGGTCATCGGCACGGCCTTGGCTTTGGGTTTAGAGCGGACGGCCTGGCCCAAAAACGCCTTACGGCTCTTTGAGACCGTGGTCAACATCCCGGTGGTTATCCCGGACATTATCATGGCCGTGGCTTTGGTCTTCGCTTTTAGTTTTTTAAAGCGGCTTTCCTCGGTTTTTGAGCTGGGCATGGGGGCTTTAATCATCGCCCACGTCACCTTCCAAATCTCCTTTGTCACCTTGGTGGTGCGCGGGCGCTTAGCCTCCTTAAACCCGGAGACCCGGGAGGCGGCCATTGATCTCTTCGCCTCCCGAATCTACCACTTTCGCCGGGTGACCTTTCCCCTCATCTTGCCCGGGGTCATGACCGGGGCCATGTTGGCCTTCACTTTGTCCTTAGACGACTTTATCATTAGCTTTTTCATTCACGGCCCCGAGTCCGTGACTTTGCCCATTTATATTTTTTCGTCCTTAAAAAGAGGCCTGACCCCCGAGACTAACGCTTTATCCACGGTTATTTCCTTATTCACCGTGATCTTGGCCTTATTGGCCGAGCGCTTAACCCGGGTCAAAGCTAATAGCTAGCCTCCTCCTCCTTAAGCGATGGTCGCCACTAGCTTGGCCCTAAAACAAAACAAATAATGAAACCCTTAGTTTAACCTCCCTTAGCTAGCCTTTAACTAGCCTCTAGCCTTTTGGCTAGCCTCTAACCACCGGGCCAAAAGCCCTTAGGCAATCCGGCGGCCTAAACCTAAGCGAATGGCCTCTAACCCCGCTTCCCGCACCCAATCTAAGCGCGTTAGCTCAATGTCCATGGGGATGGTGCAATCCGCCCCAATGATGTAGCCCGTTGGCCCAGCCTCGCGGATTAAGGAGCGGGTGAAAGCGTTGATCTCGGCTTTCCCTTTATTGACCAAGATGGAGTCCTGGCCATTGGGAAAACCGCCAATAACGGCTTTGTTTTTAAAAAGAGCCCGGCCCTCGGCCAAAGAGACGCGCTCCACGCTAACCGCCCAGTTATAGGCCTCGGCTGGGTAATCCACGTACAAAGACAAGTCGTTTTTGACCCCAGCGTAACCGCAGACATGCAAAATATTGCGGCCCCCCAAATCAGCCGCGGCTTGTAAGATGGCCTTTTCCCCGGGGGCTAAGACCTTACGGCAAAAATCCCGGGAAAAATAGCTTTGGTCCGGGTTCTGGACGCTTAAGTAGATCCCATCGACCCCGCCCTCGGTCATGACCTCCTTGGCCAAGCTGATTAACCCTTGGGTCATCCGCTCCAAGGCCCGGGTGAAGGCTTCGGGCTGGGCCGCGTGAAAGGCCTTTAACCGCTCTAAACCCAGCTTAAACCTTAAGCTGGTGATGGGGCTAAAGATATTATAGAAATAAGCCGGCTCCTCCTGGGTGGCTTTAACCCGCCGAGCTAAAGTGGCTTGAGCTTGGATCCAACCATGTTCTGGGCTAAGGGGCGTTATCATGGCCAAATCTAGGGGTTGATATAACCCTGGGGAGGGGTAAAGGAAAAAACCGTCGCTCATTATCTTGACCATATCCGGCCGAAAAGCCCGGATAAAGGCCTGATGGCTAGCGAGATTCTTCTCTAGAAGCCTGGGGCTCTCCCGCCAGTCCGCGGTTTCAGCGTCAGGCAAAAAATGGAACCAGAAGCCGATGGGCACTCGGTTGACTGGTTGGTTATTGAAAGCCTCAAAAATGAGATCACGTCGCATACTATCACTTCCACTAATGAGGTAAACCCCCTAAATAGTTGCCAAATTGGACCTTAATAACCTAAGACCTGGCCAGGAAAGCCAGTCAGGGCCTAATCTCTGGATTGGTTATTGCTATCAAGGCCACCCATCTTTATAATAACCAAAAACTTTATCACCCCCCTCTAGCTAGAAGGCCTCTTCGCGTTCAGCGCGACCAAGGCGACTTGAAAAGGAGCTTCATGATCTACGAGCTGGCCGCGCTCCCAGGCGATGGAATCGGGCCGGAAGTCACCACCCAGGCCCGTAAGGTCTTAAACAAGGCCGCCCAAAAACTGGGTTTCACTATAAAATGGCGGGATTTCCCCTTTGGGGCCGCCTATTATCTGGCCCAAGGCCACGTTTTGCCAAAAGGGGCTTTAGACGACATTGGCTCCTGCCAAGCCCTTTTATTGGGGGCCGTGGGCGACCCCCGGGTCCCGCCGGGGCCTTTAGAGCGCGAGCTCCTTTTGGCCTTAAGGTTCCATTTTGACCAGTACCTAAATATTAGGCCAGCCAAAAGCTTTCCCAACGTCCCTTTACCGCGGCCTTTGGGCCCCGGGGAAAAACTGGATATCGTCGTGGTCCGGGAAAACACCGAAGACTTCTATATGGGTCTAGGGGGTTTATTAGGGCCCCAAAAAACTAACCACGAGATCGCGGCCACCCGGAAGCTTTACCAGTTTAAGGCCTCTTTAACCGCGACCCTTGACCCCGAGCTGAACGGGACTTTTAGCGTAGGTCTTTTAACCGAGCCAGCCATCCGCCGCATCGCCAAAAAAGCTTATAGCCTAGCCGTGGCCCGGGGGGATAAAATCGTCCACGTGGCCACCAAAGCCAACGCTTTACCCGACTTCTACGGCTATTGGGACCGGATCACCCGCCAAGAGGCCGAAAACTTTCCCGAGATTAAAGCCATCCATATTAACGTGGATAACCTTTGCTACCAGTTGCCCCGGGACCCCAACGGTTTTGGGGTCATCCTTTGCCCCAACCTTTTTGGCGACATTGTGAGCGATCTGGTCTCGGCCCTGGCGGGGGGCCTGGGGCTCGCCGCCTCAGGTAACTTAGGCGATGGTCTCGCCATGTTTGAGCCGGTCCATGGCTCGGCCCCGGACATCGCCGGGACCGGGAAAGCCAACCCCTTAGCCGCCATCCTCTCCGGGGCCTTACTTTTGGAGAGCTTAAACTTAAAGGCCGCGGCCAACTTAGTGGAGCGAGCCGTGGTCGGTTACTTGGCCGAGGGCCGGAACCTGCCCCGGGAGCTGGGCGGCCCAGCCACGGTCGAGCGGGTGGGCGAACTCGTTTTAGCCCAGATGGATCAGTATGAGCCTTAAGCCAGCTATCTTCCTCGATCGCGATGGCACTTTAAACGAGGACCGGGGTTACGTCTGGCGCTGGGCCGACTTTTATTGGTTAAAGGGCGTCCCCGAAGCCTTACTTAAACTCCAAAAAGCCGGGTTTAAGCTCGTGGTCGTCACTAACCAAGCGGGGGTGGCCAAAGGTCTTTACCAAGAGAAAGACGTTTTGGCCCTCCAGCGCTTAATCGCCGAAGATCTAAAAAAACTGGGCGTCACCTTGGATGGGTATTACTTTTGCCCCCATCGCTCCGGGGAAAGGCCGCCTTGCGCTTGCCGGAAACCGGCCCCAGGCTTACTTTTAAAGGCCGCCAGTGACTTAGGTTTAGCTCTAAACGCCTCCTACCTAGTGGGCGATAAGATATCGGATATCCAAGCCGGGTTAGCCGCTGGGGTCCAAACCATTTTGGTCCGCACGGGTTACGGTTTGACCGCGGAGCCGGAAGTCACCCCGAAAACCAAGGTTTTTGACGACTTACCCAAGGCCGCGGACTATATTCTTTTAAAGGCCCCTAATCTGGACCCCAACCCCAACTTGGACGGTAGCTAACTGGCCTTAGGGGCGTTTCGCCCCTAACGGCTGATAGGAATTTCCATGACCATTGTCGATAACTCCATTACCCTTTCGAAAAGCGAGCTCCCCCAAAAGTGGCGGAATATCCTCCCCCTTTTGCCCACGCCTTTAGGCCCGTACCGGGCCCCGGATGGCTCGGACATCCCGCCCGCGGCTTTAGGGGCCATCTTTCCGGCCCAACTGATTGACCAAGAGTTTAGCCCAAGCGAGTGGGTGGACATCCCGGAGCCGGTTTTGGAAGCCTACGCCAGGTGGCGACCGACCCCTTTGGTGCGGGCCCGGAGTTTGGAGGCGGCCTTAAAGGTCCGGTCAAAAATTTACTTTAAAAACGAGAGCTTATCGCCCTCGGGTAGCCACAAAAGCAACACCGCTTTGGCCCAAGCCTATTACAACCAAGCCGCTGGGATCGCCCGCTTAGCCACCGAGACCGGGGCTGGCCAATGGGGCACGGCTTTGTCCATCGCGGCTCGGCATTTTAACTTGGCCATCCGGGTCTATATGGTTAAGGTTAGCTTGGAGCAGAAACCTTACCGAAAAACCATCATGAGCCTTATGGGGGCCGAGGTCCTCTCCAGCCCCAGCCAACTGACCCAGGCCGGTCGGGCCGCTCTAGCCCAAGACCCCCAAACCCCGGGGAGCTTAGGCTTGGCCATTAGCGAAGCCGTGGAGGAGGCGGCCAGCCGACCGGACACCAACTACTCGCTCGGTAGCGTCCTCAACCACGTTTTGCTTCACCAAACGATCATTGGTTTGGAAGTTAAAAAGCAACTGGCCTCCATCGGTCAAAAGCCCGATTATTTAATCGCCTGTCATGGCGGCGGCTCCAACTTTGGCGGTCTGGTTTGTCCCTTTGTCCCGGAGGTTCTAGCCGGGGAAAAAATCCAGTTATTGGCCGCTGAGCCCGCCGCTTGCCCCTCCTTAACCCAAGGGGTTTATGGCTATGACTACGGCGATATGGCTAAACTGACCCCCTTAATGCCCATGTACAGTTTAGGCGCGGACTTTGTGCCCCCGGCCATCCACGCTGGCGGGTTACGCTACCATGGGGCCTCGCCCATTGTCAGCGCCCTCATTAAAGACGGTTTAGCTAAAGCCGAGACCGTTACGGCCATGGAGGCCTTTAACCGGGCTAAGCTATTCGCCAACACTGAGTACCTGGTCCCAGCCCCGGAGTCGAGCCACGCTTTGGCTTTAACCTGCCAAAAAGCCTTGGACCTGGAAGAGGCCGGAACCCCTGGGGTTTTGGTCTTTGTCCTCTCTGGCCACGGTTTGCTGGATTTAGCGGCTTACGAGGCCGCCCCGCGACCTTAATAGCCCGCGGCTTTAACCGTTCGCTCTTTAACGGCCCGACCTTAGGTCTAACCGATAGGCTTGGGCCGTTAACCCCACTGGTCGCCACTGCCGATCCTCCCAGACGAAGTTTATGTTAAAACCTAAAGCCGCCCGCCCGGAGCGCCACTCCACCCGCACTAGCCAAGGGCTCTCCGGGCCTAAGGTGTCCCGAAGGGCTTTTTGGGAATTGGCCGGGGCGTTTAAGGGCCGCGACTCGATCACCACTAGCTTCCCCCGGCGGGGAAAGGTCTCCATCAGCTCCCGATAGGGGTATAAAGACTGATACGCGAGAGCCAATGTTTTAGGGTCGTCATTGGCCCGCCAGCCCGCGGACAAGAGACGATGGAACTGGGTAAAATCGCCGCTCGCCAAAGCCTCGCCCCAGACGCCCAAGATCTTCTCTAATAGGGGTCGCACCGAAACCTCGGCGATGGGCAAAGGCTCCGCCGGATCCCCAGCCGCGGTCGCGACTGGGGCTGGGGTGGCCGGGGCCAGGTTATGGGTCATGGCTGGGCCAGCGGGTTTAAACCAAAATATCTTAAGCCCAATTAGGGCCAGGGCCAAAAAGATAATAAAAACCCAGGCTTTGGGTTTTTTTCTCTTTCTAAACCTGATTTGCCGGGTCCTGTCAAACATAATTGTTATTTTACGCCCTTTTTCTATTTTTTGTCAAAATGATTTCGCCGATATTAAGTTATCATACGGGCGGCCAAACCAGAAAAAGGATATTGGCGTTAAATTACTGAAATCTAAAGGATTTTTTTGGGACTAAAGTAGTTTTTTCTGGCCTTTTCGTTTGTTTTAAAAATAAAATAAAAGGATTTTTTTTCGCCTAGACGGCCCAAAGGCTTCCCTATCCGATAACAAGCTGATATTATTAACTAAATAGTTAATAGCCAAGCTTTATACCTAAAGTTTCTTCTTTTTTCCCGCCCATTAAATGTTATTTTCCAGAACCATTAAGCCCTAAAATAGCTAACAAGTCAAGCTTTTTAAACTCCCTTTAGAAAGTCGCCCGAACTGTCACCCCGCGCCGGGCCTTTTTGACCCATCGGCCCGGGCCTAAAAATGGCCTTTTTGGGCCAGCGGCCCTTTTATACTTAAACTAGCGACTCGTCAAGTTAAAAAATTAACATATTAAAGTTCGCCACCCGATAATGGCCTACACATTAGGTTTTCCCAGATCATAAGCGATAATTAGCAATACGCGAAAGTTTGGCGCGAAGCGGGATTGTTCGCTCTGGTTTTAGCCTATTTCCGCTTAAGGGTTTATAAGTTTATAAGGTCTTGGGGTAGCTTTTGGCCCGGTCAAAGCGGGGGCCATTTTAACAAAAAAGAGATAAAAATATTCGCTAATATCGCTTAGGGCCCCGGACGGTTGGCGGACGGACATCAGAGCGGCTAGGGGGACGGAGGATTTTGGGGACTTTTAAAAACCTTTAATAAGCGCGTTTTAAGACTGTCTAAACTACTTTTTTTAAATATTTTATATTAATAAGCTATTTTAACTACCAAGATCTTGGATCTTCGACTCTTGGCCCCCGCGGCGGCTTGGCCCTCTAAAGTAATCGGTGATTCTAATTTTGGCTTCAGCCTGGAAATCCTGTTGGGAAGGTATGGTTTAATTAGCGGATAGCGAGTTTTGTCCAAAAAAAGATAGCTTGTTTTGTCCATGATTGGCTAATCAGGCTTTAAAGGCGCGGAAAGCTATATTTATGAGGAAGACTAGTAGAAAAAAAATAGACCAAGCCGGGGCTGGGGGGGACGGGCGCTCTAACGCGACCTGGACGGCGCCTACCCCCAGCGAAGATCTTGTAGACCAGGGACAAAATCTTTCAGCTTTTGGACATATCTGGCCGCCACTCAAAAGATAGTCCAAAGGAAAAACTATCGCCAATCTTAAACTAATTTTTTCTTTGGAGTGGAAAAGAGGGGTTTTGGGGGTCTTCCTCCAAAATTATCGCGCGCTCTTCAAAGATTTTATTTTTTGGATTTTATTTTTTGGATTTTATTTTTTGGATTTTCTTATATATCAAGAAAACATTTTACCTGTTTTTTTGATAGGTCATC